>DATNNM010000011.1:0-300000 GCA_035601835.1 Candidatus Tumulicola sp.
CAGCGTCATCTGTTGCAAACGGACTCTGCTCGCGCGCACTACGTCGTCTGCAATGCCGACGAATCCGAGCCCGGCACCTTCAAGGACCGCATCCTCATGGAAGGCGATCCCTTCGCTGTTCTTGAAGGCATGACGATTGCCGGCTTCGTGACCGGAGCGCGGCAAGGTTATATCTACCTGCGCGGAGAATACCCGCTGGCGGCCGAGCGGATGCGACTCGCCATCGAGTCGGCCAATGAAAACGGGTTCCTCGGCGACAACATTCTTGGCGGCGGCCTGCAATTCAACATTGAAATTCGCCGGGGCGCCGGAGCGTATATCTGCGGTGAAGAGACCGCATTGTTCAACTCGATTGAGGGCTATCGCGGCGAACCGCGCAACAAGCCGCCTTTCCCGGTGCAGCGCGGCCTTTTCGGCAAGCCGACCATCGTGAACAACGTCGAGACGCTGGTCAACGCGCTCGACATCGTGCTTGAGGGGGCGCAAGCATTCCGCTCGTTCGGCACGCCTGAATCCTCGGGCACGAGATTGTTTTGCGTTTCCGGCGACGTCGCGCGCCCCGGGCTCTATGAAGCGGAATTCGGGATCACGCTGCGGCGCCTCATCGAATCGGCCGGCGGCGTGCGCGGCCGTTCCGTGCAAGCCGTGCTCTTGGGCGGCGCCGCCGGCACGTTCCTGAAGCCCGACGAACTCGACATGTCCTTGAGCTTCGAAGGCGCGCGTGCGGCGCACGCCACGCTCGGTTCGGGCGTCGTCGTCGTTTTCAACGAAAGCGCTGACCTGCGAAAAGCGGTGCTGCGGATCGCCAAGTTCTTCCGCGATGAGTCCTGCGGGCAATGCGTGCCGTGCCGCGTCGGGACCGTGCGGCAAGAAGAGTTGTTGCATCGGCTTGCTGCGGGCGGGACTCCGAGCTCCGCTCGGGACGGCGCATTGGGACTGCTTGGGGAGATCGGGCAAGTCATGCGCGACGCTTCGATCTGCGGTCTGGGCCAGACGGCGTCGAGCGCTGTCGAGTCGGCGCTCGCGAAGTTCGCGTTGTTCGATGGTACCGCGCGCAGATGAGCGCCGTCGACGTCACCTTCGAAATCGACGGCGCCCCAGTCACCGTGCCGCACGGATCGACGATCCTTGAAGCCTGCCGCGCCAGCGGCATCGACACCCCGACGTTGTGCTACCTCGAGAGTCTCACGCCGGTCAACGCGTGCCGCGTGTGCGTCGTCGAGCTCGAAGGGTCGAGGACGCTCGTCCCGGCGTGCTCGCGCAAGGCCGAGAACGGGATGAAGGTCCGCACCGACAGCGAGCGCGTGCGCACAAGCCGTAAAATGGTGCTGGAATTCCTGGCTTCGTCGGTCGACGTCTCGCTAGCGGGCGATATGCAGCGATACGTGCGACGCTACGCCGCAAAACCAGAGCGCTATGGGGAACGGGTGCGCACGACCGCGCAGCCGGTCACCGTGGACAACGAACTCTACGTGCGCGACTACGCCAAGTGCATCTTGTGCTATAAGTGCGTCGAAGCGTGCGGCACGGACGCGCAAAACACGTTTGCGATCGCGGTCGCAGGGCGCGGCTTCGACGCGCATATCTCGACCGAGTACGCGCGACCGTTGCCGGACTCCGCGTGCGTGTATTGCGGCAACTGCATCGGTGTCTGCCCGACCGGCGCGTTGATGTTCACGACCGAGCACGAGATGCGAAAGGCCGGCCAGTGGGATGAAGCGCGCCAGGAGAAAACCGACACGGTCTGCGCTTACTGCGGCGTGGGCTGCGTCCTGACCGTGCACGCGCAAGACGGCGAGATCGTCAAAGTGACGTCACCGACCGACAACGACGTGACGAGCGGTCACCTATGCATCAAGGGGCGTTTTGGCTGGCGATTCGTCCAGCCGCGCGGCGATACGACTCCAGATCCGCGTCCGAAAAAAGAACGAACGTGACACGCTCGATCGAGCTGCCGGAACGCAGGTGATCCGCCACTGTGCGCAGCGCGATCGCGGCCGCTTCGTCGATCGGATACCGGTACGCGCCTGTTCCCAACGAGGGGAAGGCGATCGACTGCAAGCCTCGTTCCTCGGCGATGCTCAAGGCCATTGCATAGGCTGAAGCGAGCAGCAGAGCATCTTTGGGAAGCCCCGAGTACACCGGCGCGACGGCGTGGATGACGTAACGGGCCTTCAGGTCTCCAGCGCCGGTCGCGACCGCGCCGCCGGTTGGGCATCCGCCGATCGCGCTGCATTCTTGCGTGATCGATGGTCCTCCGATGCGATGGATCGCGCCGTCGACACCCCCGCCGCCGGCTAGCCGCGAATTAGCGGCGTTCACGATGGCATCGGCTGTCACGTCCGTGATGTCGCCTCGCACGAACTCGATGCCGGCATTCCCGATCTTCATCTCTTGCACAGGTGTTCGCTTGAGCCGGCTCAAGCCCCGCGCGGCGGTTGACCAAAGCCGCAACCGGGTATACTACACGCATGAAAAGATTAACATTGCTCTGCGCCGTTGTCGCCTGCATCGCCACGCAGGGCCTCGGCATGTTGACCGCCCGAGCCGACACGGATCCGCCGAAAAGTTGGCAAGAAGTGCGCGCGCTGATCGCGCGATTCGTGGATGCGCAAAACGCACACAATCTCGACGTCACCGGTGCGCTTTTGTGGAACTCGCCCGACTTCCAAATGCAAGTACCGGACGCGCTCATCCGCGGACACGATGAAGCGGTGACCCGCTTCAATGCTCTGTACCAAGGCATGTGGCGTCTTTCGCCCGACTATTCCGGCCTCGACATCAAGATCATCAGCCCCGGACGCGCCCAGTTCACCGTTCCGGTCGAATTCAAGACCGGTGAGGCAAACGGCGATCCGATCACCACACAGTCGATCCTGCAGGCAAGCGCCATACGCACCGGCGATGGGTGGCGTATCGCGAGCATCATGCCCCAACCGCCTCCTGTAACCACCAGATAGAAACCACGTCCCGGGAGCGGCGGGGTCCATGCAGGGAGGGCGTAAACCAGCCGCGATGAGCTTTGCGGACGAGGTCAAAGCCGGGCTGACAGCCCGGCCGAAGACCCTTCCGACCAAATACCTGTACGATGACCTCGGCTCCGCACTGTTCGAGGTTATTTGCCGTTTGCCCGAATATTATCTCACCCGTGCCGAAGCGGCGATTCTGCAAAGCCATGCCCAAGAGATCATCGACGCCGTCGGAGGCACGATGGAGATCGTCGAGCTCGGCAGCGGCACGGCCGTCAAAACGCGGCTTCTCCTCGACGCAGCGCTGCGCCGCCAACCCACGTTGCGCTACCGCCCGATCGACATCTCCGCATCTGCGGTCGAAGAGACCGTGGCCGCGCTCAATCATGAATACCCGAACATCACGGTCGACGCGCTGACGACCGACTACTTCGACGGGCTCACCAAGCTCTCGCCGAACGGCGTGGCCCGACGGCTCGTGTTGTTCCTCGGCTCCAACATCGGCAACTTCGAGCCGCCCGAAGCGCGCAAGACGATGCTCGCCGTGCGCCACGCGCTGCGACCAGGTGACACGTTGCTGGTCGGCGTCGACCTGCGCAAGGATCGCGAAATCGTCGAACGCGCTTACAACGATACGCTCGGCGTCACCGCAGCGTTCAACAAGAATCTGCTGCTGCGCATCAATCGCGAACTTGGCGGGCATTTCGATCTTGCGGCCTGGTCGCACCGCGCCTGGTTCAATGACGCCGAAAGCCGCGTCGAGATGCACTTGACGAGCGACCGGAAACAAGAGATCGCGATCGACGCCGTCGGCGAGAGCTTTGCGTTTGAGAAGGGCGAGACGATCCATACGGAATCATCCTACAAGTATGTGCCGCAGCAGATCGAACGCCTGGCCCGCGACACCGGCTTCGAAGTCAGCCGCTCGTGGAACGACTCCGCCGACAACTTCAGCAGCAATCTCCTGCGCGCCGTCTAACTACCCGACGCAACAGGGATCTTCGTCGCCTGCCGAGCAGCACGACGTCGAATCGTCGTTCCGTTCTTCCGTGTCGGCGTGGACCGTATAGATCTCCCAGCGCCGGCCTTCCGGGTCTGTCGCCCAAACCTTGGTCTGATTCGCGTAGCAGCAGGTCTCCTCGCGCTCAACCGACGTCGCGAGGCCCGCGGCTGAGAGACGGTCGAGCGCACGATCGACCTCATCCGTCGACTCGACGAATATCCCGTAGTGCACGTCATGGCCCGGTGCGACGGTCTTGCTCAGGTCCAGAGCCAACTCGAGTCCAGGGTTCTCGGTCACGAAGAGCGCGTAATCATCCAGAACCTTCGCCGGCGTCGCATTGAGCAGCGTCGCGTAAAACGCGACGCTCTTGGGGATGTCCTTCGTCGCCAAGTTGAGATGGGTTTTCATGCTGCCACTCCGATCCGAAACGCCGATGCCAGCGCATCCTCCAGCCTCTTGCGCGCTCCGCGCGTGAGCCGGTAGTAGACCCAAGTCCCCCGGCGTTCGCAATCCACCAAGCCGGCTTCACGCAGCAATCGCAAATGATACGAGACGGTCGGCTGATTCAACGGAAGCGCGTCCGTACAGTCGCAGACACAGACCTCACACTCGGCGCGCGACAACATCGCCAGTATCTTGAGACGATACGGGTCGGCGACCGCACGCAGCAGGTCCGCCTGCTCTTCAAAGCTCTCGCGCACCTGCGGTGCCCGAGGGCAACTTCGTTGCATCGACATATTTCGATATTACCCGTTTTATCGACAGATGTCAATATAGTCAGGGAAGGCGATGAAAGGTCAGGCGATCGCGAGGTGGCGGCGGTAGCGGCGCTCCGCGAGGCGCAGCGCGAAATCGGCGGCGAGCGCCAATGCAGCGGACATGAGCGCCCCGGCGACCGCTTTGTCCGGATTGTCGCTTTGGATCCCGCCGAGCACGAGCGTTCCCAGCCCACCCGCATTGATCCACGCCGCCACATTCGCGATGCCGATGATGGAGATGATCGCCACGCGCACGCCGCCCAGCGCCACGGGCATCGCCAGCGGCCGCTCCACGGACCAGAAGACTTGCCACGCGCTCATGCCCATGCCGCGCGCCGCTTCGATGACGGCGCGATCCACGCCGTCGAGGCCGGTTGCGATGTTGCGGACCAAGATCATTTGCGCGTAGGCGGCCAAGGCGGTCAGCGCGGTCCGAAAACCAAGCCCTTCGAGCGGGATGAGCAGCGCGAGCAGCGCCAAGCTCGGGATCGTGTAGATGACGCCCAGCACGCCGTACACCGGCAGGCGCAGCCAGCGCCGCCGCGCGACCAAAACGCCGAGCGGGATGGCGATGATCAAAGCCACCCCGAGCGCCGCGAACGAAAGCACGAGATGCTGTCCGAGCGCGCGCGCCACGACGTCGAAGTGCGAAACGAGATAGTGCATGCTACTTCGTCGCCGGCCGCGCGGCGCGGCGCAAATCGGCAAGCGTGATGGTGCCCAGCGGCGCACCTGCGGCATCGACCACTTGCAGCGAATCGACGCCGGCGCTGACCATCGTCGCCAACGCGTCGCGCAGCGTGCGACCGGCGAGGATCTTATAGCCGGAGGAGGCGCCGTCCGAGGCGGCGCCCATCGCGCGCTCCACCGGCATGAGGCTGAAGCGCCGCAGCACGTCATCGGCGTTGACCAACGCTCCGACGAACACATTGGCCGGTCCAGTCAGAACTTCGAGAGGCGTGCCGGCCTGTTCGATGCGGCCCGCGCGCATCACGATCAAGAGGTCCGCCAGCTTGAGGGCTTCTTCGACGTCATGCGTCACGAAGAGCACCGTCTTGTGCAAGCGTGCTTGGAGCGCGCATAGTTCGTCCTGCAAGCGCTCGCGCTCGATCGCGTCGATCGCACCGAACGGCTCGTCCATCAACAGGATGGCTGGGTCCACCGCAAGCGCGCGCGCCAGACCCACGCGCTGCTGCTGTCCACCTGAGAGCTGCGCCGGATAGCGGGCGCGGTACTGGTTCGGCTCCAAGTGGACGAGCGCCAGCAACTCGTCGACGCGCTGAGCGGTGCGCAGCGCATCCCATCCGACAAGAGAAGGCACCACGCCGATATTCTCCGCGACCGTCATGTGCGGAAACAGGCCGACCTGTTGGATCACGTAGCCGATGCCTCGGCGCAGGAGCACGGGATCGACGGCCAGCGCGTCCTGTCCGTCGACCAGCACGCGGCCCGACGTCGGCTCGTACAACCGGTTCACCGTCTTGAGCAGCGTGGTCTTGCCGCATCCCGAGGGGCCGACGATGACGGCGAAGGCGCCGTGGGGAATCTCGAGCGAGACGTCGTCCACGGCGCGCGTCCCGTCCTCGTACTCCTTGACGACGTGTTCGAAAACGATCGCCGGCTGGGACTGTGCCATCTAGGTCGAGACGAGCCGGGCTTTCGATCGGTTCAGGAAGTCGGCGGCGACGTCGGCCGGCTCTTCCTTGTTGCCGTCCACGCGCCAATTCAAATGGCGCATGACCGAGTCGGTGAGCAGCGGCGCCAGACGGTTCAGAGTCGGCGCAAGCTTAGGAAACCGCGTCAGTGCGTCTTCACGCACCACCGGCGCCACCGGATACGGCGGGAAGAAGTGTTTGTCATCGTCCAGGACGACCAGATGGTCGGCGTCGATCTGCCCGTCGGTGCCGAACGCCAGCACGACGTCGACATCGCCGTTGAGCAGCGCTTTATATTTCAATCCGATGTCCACCGTCTGCACGCTTTTGAACGCAAAGCCGCCGTACGCGCGCTGCAGGCCCGGCAAACCATCCGGCCGCTCGATGAACTCGTGGACCGCGCCCAAGCGCAGTTGTGGCGCAAGGCGCGAGCAATCCGTAAGCGTGCGCAGCGCGTACTTCGCGGAGACGGCTTGCGTGGTCGCCAAGGCCTGAGTATCGTTCATCGGCGCCGCGTCGAGCCACGTGAGTTTGAAGCGGCGTTCGTATTCGCTCTTCACGAGATCGAAGACCGCCTTACGGTCGTGCAACGGCGCGCGCTTCAAAACGACGAGCAGCGCGGTGCCCGTATACTCGGGATAGAGATCGATCTCGCCGCGCGCCAGTGCGCCCATGGCGATCTGCGTGCTTCCCAAGTTCAACTTGCGCTCGACGGGCATCCCGCCCGACTCGAGCAGCCTCGCGTACAGCTCGCCCAGGATCAGCTCCTCGGTGAAATTCTTCGATCCGATCTTCACGGCAGGTCCGCCGGTGTTACCCGTTCGGCTCGAGCACGCCGGCAGCAGCGCCAAGCCGGCCATCGTCGCGAGCGCCTCGCGGCGTGAGATTTTCGAAAGCGTCATGTTTGTTCTCGCAGGGATGGCGCAGAAAGCAAACGCCCTAATCCGGAAAAAAGGGCCTCGGCCGCGAGCGCGAGGAGCGCCACGCAGGCTGCGCCTAAGAGAAGTTCACCGCCGTTATCGTTTTCCAAACCGCCGACGATGAGATCGCCCAGCCCGCCGCCTCCGATGAACGCGGCTAAGGTCGCCGACGCGATGACCTCGACGGCGGCGGTGCGCAGGCCGGTCACGATCACCGGCGCGGCGAGCGGTGTTTCAACTCGACGCAGCACCTGCGCGGGACGCATGCCCATGCCCACCGCGGCCTCGATCGCGGCGCGGTCAACGGAACGGTACCCGATGTCGGTGTTGATGAGGATGGGCGGAATCGCAAGGAGCACCAATGCCACGAGCGCCGGCGCAAAACCAAGACCGAGCAGCGGCAGCATGAGCGCGAGCACGGCCAGACTCGGCACCGAACGCAGCGCCGTCACCACACCGATGATCGTCGCGCCTGCGCGATGTCGCGCGGTCCATACCCCGAGCGGGATGCACAACAGCGCCGCGACTCCGAGTGCCGCCGCGCTCAGTCCGAGATGCCTGCCGGCTCCGGCGGCTAGAGCGTGCTGATTAGCGAGCGCGTAGGACCAAGCTGCGGCGACCGGATTCACGCCGCACCACGTTCCCCTTGAAGCAAGGCGCGCACCTCTTCGTCCGTGACTTCGCGAAAGTCCGCGTAGTGGCGCCCGACGGCGAAATGCCAGTCGCGCGCCGCGATCAACACCACGAACTCGTCGCAGTTCGCCCGGAACTGATCGAGGTAGTCTGCCGGCGCGACCGGCACGGCGCACACGACCCGCGCGGCCCCTCGCCGGCGAGCCTCCGCGACCGCGCAAAGCATCGTCGCGCTGGTAGCGATGCCGTCGTCGACGAGGATGACATTGCGGGCTTCGATGTCGAGGAGCGGCGCCGTGCCCCGCACGCGAGACTCCAGCTCGCGCGCGCGCTGGACTTGCTCGGCGGCTCGCGCCCGCAGCTCCTCTTCTCCGAGCTCTCGAGCGTATTCGGTGAACACCACGTCGCCGTGCGAAGAGGCGGCGCCGAGCGCCAACTCGGGCTGGAGCGGATGACCGATCTTGCGGATGACGATCACGTCCAAGGGCGCCTGCAGGGACGCAGCCACCGGCGCGGCGACCGCGACACCGCCGCGGGCAATGCCAAAAACAACGGGATCCTTCTCGCCGGTTAGTCTGGTCGCGAGGAGGATCCCGGCCGATCGCCTATCGGGAAACGTCTATCCCGCTTCTTTTGAGAATGCCGTGACGCCGTATTGGCGGCCGCGCCGCTGTTCGGAGACATACGTGCCGACGCGGTTACGCTCGGTCTCGCTGATCGAGATGAAGCGCACGCCGTAACGCGCGTGGAAACCGCGCGCGCCCTGGTGAGCGTAGACGACGCGTCCCAGGAGCTCGAACCTGAGATTGGGCCCAAGGAGCATGGAAACACTCACTTGGTCTGCTAAGCGCAGCTTGGCGTGAGTGCGGATGCAAGCGCCGCCGGCTGAAAGGTCCTCGAGCACCGCCGGCAACAAGGCCCCGCCGATGAGCCTGAGCTTGATCGGCTCGTCCATCGGCAAGCGCGGGGCAAGCCTAGGCCTAGCCCTGTCGGCCGAACCGGAAGGACGCTTAAACGCGGACAGCAACGAGCCAAACAGAGACATATATGTGGCACCCCTGCGGGACGGCGTGACGGCCGTCACTGCTTTCAATGATACGGCGCGCTCACCGACGTGTCAAGAAGGCCCGTGACAAGCCTGCCATCGAGCACGAAAGCGCTCCTGCCGGAGCTGCGGGCCAGCCGCTTGTAGCGGGTCGCCCGGGCGGCCAGGCTTGCGAACGTCGACAGCGGCGGTTGGGTTGCGGTTATCCCCGCGATCGATAGGGTCACCTGGGGCGACGACGACCGCGCGTCGCCCAGCGCCGGCGTTTCCCTGGATACGTGGAGCGCCGCCGACCTGCGATCGAACCGTTCCATCGCAGCTCGGCCGATCACCTCAGCCGAATGCGCGTTGCAGAGCACCAAGAAGTTCACCCCGCCGAGGTGACCCACCATGGCCTGCGGGCCATCCTCGTCGCGGGCCGTGCTGACCAGCACGTCGGCGAGCAACGCGATGACCTCGTCTCCCCGAGTAAACCCGTGGCGTTCGTTGTACGCTCGAAAATTGTTGAGATCCACGTGCAGCAGGCCGTACGGGGTGGCGGTCGCGCAGCGTCGGTCCACCTCTTGCTGCAACGGCACACGCCCGGGCAACCCGGTGAGCGGATTGGTGAAACGCTGCACGGAGGCCTGAAATTCGGTCATGGTGTGCAGCAAATCCCGTACGGAGACGACCCCTGAATACACGCCGTTTTCGAGCACGACGATCTCGTCGTACATCTCGGTGCGCCGGCGGTGCGTGACTTTGCGAGCGACATCATCGATCGAGTCTTTCGCGTCCACGGACAGGTAGGAGTCGTCCATGACCAAGCGCACCGGGCGCTTTGCGTAAACCGAATAGCCGAATTGATGCGCCAGACGCTCGTAGAGTTTGGTGCGGCTGACGAGTCCGACCGGCGCGCCGTACTCGGTGAGCACCACGCTGTCCAGGTCGTTATTGCGATCGAAGATCTCAAGCACCTCGCTCGTGTAGGCCGTCGCCATGAGCGCGGGCGCACGCCGCGTGATCGTGCTGATCGCCATGCGCTTCGGCATGGGCATGGTGCGCGTGGAAGTCGAGCGCTCGCGGATGAACGCCGCGATCTCGGCCTTCGGCTCGGTGAAGCCTCCGGCCGGCCGGCCGAGCAGAAAGCCCTGGCCGTGATCGACACCGATCTCGATGAGCGTCGCGAGTTCGTCCACCGTCTCGATCCCCTCGGCGAGCACCTTGGCGTCGATGCGGCGCGCGAAGATGATGATCGCCGAAACGAGTGCGTTCTTGGCCCGGTCACGGTCGATGTCGCGCACGAGCGCGATGTCGAGTTTGATGAAATGCGGCCGCACCTCGGTGACGGCGCGCAGGCTCGAGTGCCCGGCGCCCGCGTCGTCGATCGCCACCTTGAAACCCTGGCGGTAAAAATGCAGCAACGTCCGCTTGAGCACGTCGAAATCGGCGATCGCCTGCTTCTCCGTGATCTCCAGGACGACGCGCTCCGGCGCAAGCCGGCTGTTCTCTCCGATCTCGCGCGCCAATCCCGGGTCGTGTTCGTCGAGCACGCGCGGGCTGACGTTCAAGAACAGGTAGCAGCCTGCGGGAAGATTGGCTGTGCCCACGATCGTGTGGTGCCGGCACACCCGCTCCAGCCGCCTGGTCGCGCCCGTGGCTTGAGCGGCGGAGAACAGGGCCTCGGCGCTTTCCAGCCGGGTACCGATCGGCCCACGCGACAAGGCCTCGTAGCCGAAAACGCTGCCGTCGGCGAGCGAGACGATGGGCTGGAACAACGTGCGAATGCGCCCTTGGCTAAGGGCCGCTTCGAGTTCGTCATCTCCGACCACCGGCGGCTCGAGCGCGAGCGCCAAAGAGGCCGTCTCCGGCGCGGGGCCAGGTTGGGCTGCTTGCGGCGCTTCGACCGGCTTGGCGCGGTCGCCGGTCACAAGACTTAAAAAGCGCGCAAAACGGCCTTTGAGCCGACCCGTTACGTCATCCAACTTCAGCTGCTATCCCCGAGGGCGCGCGAGGTCCATCCGGCAAGGGCTTACTCTGAGGTCATCGGTGCCCCTCAACGGCGACGTTAGCCGTTAGGCGGCCTTCGTCCCGTTCAGGGGAGCGGAGCGCCCGCCGTGCGGAAAAGGGGCGGCCTCCCGAGCACGGCCCGATGGTCCGTCGCTCGAGGGCATTTGTTGGAGGAGGGCTACCTAGTGGAAGGCACAATCGCACGGCCATCGCCCGGCTCCGCGCATCAGCTCACGGAGAGCGAATGGCAGAGACTCGAAGGGGATCCTGATTTCCAAGCGCTCTATAAGCAGAAGATGGCGTTCATCATCCCCGCGACGATTTTCTTCATCGTCTATTACTTCTCGCTGCCCGTCCTCGTCGGCTATTTCCCGACGGCGATGGAGACGAAAGTCATCGGCGACATCAACGTCGCGTATCTGTTCGCGCTGTCGCAATTCGTCATGACGTGGGTCGTCACCGGGCTTTACGTCGGGCAGGCGAAAAAATGGGATGTGCAGGCTGCGGCGATCATCGCCAAAGTCAAAGGAGGCCGCGCGTGAGCACCCCACTCATCCTCTTCATCATCTTCATCGCGATCACGCTCGGCATCACCTTTTGGGCTTCGAGCCACAACCGCACGAAGGCGGAGTTCATGACGGCCGACCGTCAGATCACCGGCTTCCAGAACGGCTGGGCGGTCGCCGGCGACTACATGTCTGCCGCTTCCTTCCTCGGCATCGCGGGTCTCATCGCGTTCTACGGGTACGACGGTTTCATGTACTCGGTGGGTTGGCTCGTGGCGTACTTGACCGTGCTGCTGTTGGTCGCGGAGCCGCTGCGCAACACCGGCAAGTTCACCATGGCGGACGTGCTGGCGTTTCGGCTGCAAGACAATCACATCCGCGCGATCGCGGCGCTCTCGACGCTCGCGGTCAGCATCTTCTACATGATCGCGCAGATGGTCGGTGCAGGCTCGCTGGTGAGTCTGCTCGTACCGCAGATCAGCTTCCAAACCGCCATCGTGGTCGTGGGCGTTTTGATGCTCGTGTACGTCATCTTCGGCGGCATGCTTGCCACCACATGGGTGCAAATCGTGAAGGCCGTCCTCCTCATGGGCTCGACCATCGTGTTGTCGTTCATGGTGTTGGCGCACTTCCATTTCTCGATGACCGAGTTCTTCGCGGCCATCGCGAACGTGCACGGCACCGTGAAGGATGCTGCGGGCAACGTCGTCGCCACGAAGGACTTCACGCAGCCCGGGCTGCTTTACAATGGCAAGTGGGGTGCGCTTGGTCTCATCTCCCTTGGCATCGCGCTCATCTTCGGCACGGCGGGGCTACCGCATATCCTCGTCCGCTTCTACACCGTGCCGAATGCGCAGGCTGCGCGGACGTCGGTGGTGTGGGCGACCGTGCTCATCGGCGCGTTCTACCTCATGACCACGTTCTTGGGCTTTGGCGCCGCGACGCTCGTCGGCAAAGGCAATATCGGCGTACACGTCACCGGGGCCGCGGCCACGACGTACATCGCCTCACTGCAGCAGGCCGGCAAAGCGGATGAAGCGACCAAACTGCAAGAACAGCTCACTACCAAAGGCTACATCGTCAAGACACCCAACAACAACCTGGCGGGTCCATTGCTGGCCGGGCAGCTCGGCGGTGACTTCTTCCTCGCGCTGATCGCGGCGGTGGCATTCGCCACCATTCTCGCAGTCGTAGCGGGGCTGACCATAGCCGCCTCTTCGGCCTTTGCCCACGACGTTTGGTTCAACGTGGTCAAACACGGCGTGGAGGACGAGAAGGAGCAAGTGTTGGTGGCGCGCATCACCGCTGCGGCGGTGGGTGCGCTCGCGATCGTGCTTGCACTGGCGTTGAAATCCCTCAACGTCGCGTTTCTCGTCGGGTTGGCGTTCGCCGTCGCCGCGAGCGCGAACGTGCCGTCACTGATCCTGACGTTGTTCTGGCGTCATTTCAACAAGGCCGGCATGGTCGCGGGCATGCTCACCGGACTCATCTCATCGCTGGTGCTGATCGTCCTCAGCCCGGCGGTGATGGGCATCGATCCGGAAGGCGCTACGGTGAAACATATCATCCAGGCCAAGGCGCTCTTCCCGCTCGATAATCCGGCGATCGTGTCGGTGCCGCTCGGCTTCATCGTCGCCGTTTTGGCGGCGCTGCTGACGCACGACACGGCCGCGGAATCGACCTATCCGGAGCTCAGAGTGCGAGCCAATACGGGCTTGGGCGCCGAGGTATAAAACAACACGGATCTAGAGATCCGTGGCTACATGAGTGCCGGGGCTTTAGCCCCGGCCTTTTTTTTGGGATCTACTTGTTGAAATAGTCGGCGTTGATCTTCGTGTATTCTTTCCACTGCTCCGGCACTTCGGTCTCATTGTAGATGGCGGTCACCGGGCAGGCCGCGACGCACGCGCCGCAGTCGATACACGTGGTGGGATCGATATAGAGCATCGGGTCTTCGTCGGTGCCGTGGATACAGTCGACCGGGCACACGTCGATGCACGACTTGTCCTTCACGCCGATGCAGGGTTGGGCGATAACGTAGGTCACTTCGCTGCTATTCGGGCACTGCCGGGAGCGAACCTACCCCACGTTGAACCGCGCAGCGTGGAATCGGCGCCATCCATCGGCCGGTATACGGCTCTCATCAGGCGGCTGGACGCCATTGGAAGACGCGAAGGTTTCACGCTGGAAGTGCTCGACGTGTTGCGGCGCGGCGGCTATGCGCTCCCGTTCTTCGTCGTGCGCTGCGGACCGGAACGAGCGGTGCAAGTCTGCGTGTCGGCGGGCATCCACGGTGACGAGCCGGCCGGGGTCGAGGCGATCGTCCGCCATCTCGAGCAAAGCGACGGCAACGATGGCGCAGTCGGACTGACGGTTTTTCCCTGCCTCAACCCGAGCGGCTACATCGCAGGCAGCCGGCGCAACGACGTCGGCTTCGATCTCAACCGCACGTTCGGCCAGGAACCGGCGCCGATAGAAACCGAGTTGGTCCGCCAACGCTTGGCCGGGCAGCGTTTCGCGTTGGCTCTCGACCTGCACGAAGACAGCGATGCGCGCGGCTTCTATTTATACGAGCACGTGCGCGCAGAGCGCGCGCGCCTCGGGCCGCGGATCGTCTCACGCATCGCCGCCCTCGGGATGCCGATCCAAGATTCCGATTCGATCGAGGGTCGCAGGCTTATCGGCGGCTGCGTCGAGCCGGCCGAGGAACAAGTATCGGAAACGGTCGGGTTTTTGTCGATCTATCTCTTCGATCGCCATTGCGACCACACGCTCAATCCCGAGACACCGGCGGCCATGCCGATGCCCTCGCGCGTCGCCATGCACCTCATGACGCTGGCGACGGCGGTGACGGCGCTGGCTCGGGCGGGAGCCGGCGACCGAGCAGATACGCGCCGATGATGTCTTGCGCGAAGTGGCCGATGATGCTCGGCCACAGCGATCCGGTAAGAAGGTAGATGGCTGCGAACAGCGCTCCGATGATCGCCGTGCCGACGATGCCTCGAATGCCCTGATACGCATGCGCCAAACCGAATGCGATGGTCGAGAGCACGAAGCCGTAGAAGACTTGGCCGGTCAGCTGCGCGACGACGTTCAGCGCGTACCCTCGGTACAAAAATTCTTCGCAGAGCCCGGCCGTCGCTGCGACGGGGACAAACCAGATCCAGTCTGCGGTCGTGAGCGGAATCACGCGCCGCATGGCTTGAGCGTATGCCGCATCGACGGTTTCGCGGCGCATCGAACTCAACGCCAGTCCAGCGACCACCACGAGTCCGGCGAGCCACTCGAGCGGGAAGCGCGGAGGCACGAGCCCGACGTCGGCCGGCGTTTGTCCGTGAAGCTTCAACGCGTAGACCGCCGTGAGCGCGATAAGCCACACGGTCAACATCGAACGCGCGTAGCGGATGTGTTTGGCGCGCGGCGTTGCCGCGAGCGAGTGGATACGCCTCCCGAGCAGCGCACTGCTGATGGGGAGCGCGATCAAGAGCAAAGCAAGCGCGCCGAGCAGGAGCAGCGCCGGGCGGGAAAGGTGCGACAAATCCGTCAATGACAATGGCACGGCGCACATGCGTCCCAGCCGTCGTGGAGAAAGTCCTCTCTACAACTCAGTGAAGCGTATACCGCTCGTCATATTAAGCATCGGGCACCTCGCCGTCGACGTCACGGGAGGGGCCATCCCCGCCATCTTGCCCCTGCTGCAAGCCGAATTTCATCTCTCGTATTTGCTGGTGGCGGCGATCATCGCCACTTCGAACATCACGTCATCGATCGTTCAGCCCGTGTTCGGTCTGGCTTCGGACAAGGCGGCCGCCCGTTATCTGCTGCCGCTGGGCGTGCTGCTCGCCGTAGCGGGATTCGCGTTCGTCGGCCTCGCGCCGACGTACGGAGCGCTCCTTGTCGCGGTCGCGGTTTCCGGCATCGGTTCGGCGATCTACCATCCTGAAGCGTCCAAGTCGGCGTCCTACGTCGTGGGGCAGCGCCGCGCGACCGGCATGGCGCTTTTTTCGGTCGGCGGCAACATAGGCTTCGCGCTTGGGCCGATCACCATCATCGCAATCGTCGCCGCCCTGGGCATCCGCGGCACGTGGATCATGGTCATCCCTGGAATCGTGGCGGCGGCCGCCGTCGCGGCGGTGATGCCGGCCATCGCGCGCGCGAACGCTGCGCACGACCAGCGTCGGGCCCAAGAACCTGGGCGGTCGCGCCCAGGCGCGATGACGTTGCTCGTCTCGATCGTCGCCGCCCGCTCGGTCGTCTACGGCGGGCTCTTGACATTCGTGCCGCTCTACGCGGTGAACGTGCTGCATCGCGCCCCCGGGGAAAACGGCTTGCTCTTGTCCCTGTTGCTCGGCTCGGGCGCAGCAGGCACGCTTGTCGCCGCACCGATCGCCGATCGCTTTGGAAAACGCGTCACGATGCTGGTGAGTTTGGCGCTCGTCGCGCCCCTGTTGGCCGTCTACATCCTGATGCCCGGACCGATCGGCATCGCCGCGCTCGCGCTTTCGGGAGCGTGCCTCATCGGTACGTTCACGATCACGTTACTGCTCGGACAAGACTTCATGCCCAATCGGCTGGCGCTCGCCTCCGCGCTCATGATCGGCTTCACCACAGGCCTCGGCGGGCTCGGCGTGGCGCTCCTTGGCCGGGTTGCGGACCTGTTCGGGCTTGCCACCGTATTGTGGTCGCTCGTGGGAATAGCCGGCGCGGGATTCGTGTTAACGCTGCCGCTGCGCGTCACCGAGCCGCGCGGACGAGAAAGCGCCATCCCAGGGCATGTAGCGCCTGGGCTTTAGCCTAGCGCAGTACGATGTGATATTTGACGCTCATGCCGCGGCCGCCGGCGAACGCGCCCCACAGGTTCGCGTCGAGGTTGCCGTCCGCGCTTCTCAAGTGCATGAACCGGTCCACTTGATTGAAGCGATCGACAAGGCCGGGAAACGGCTTGAACGGTTTACCGGGTTTTTGAGCGGTGGGCGGGGTGCGCGGCGCCGCAGCGGGTGAAATCGGCTGCGCTCGGTTGCTCGGGTTGTTCGTGGCCGCTATGTCCACGAGGCGCTGATTGAGCGTCGTCAGCGCTTGAGCATCATCGGCGGCGGCAGCAAGCGGCGTGGCTGCCGCACAACACCAAGCGGCGAGTCCGCCAATCGCGAAACTCAGACGAACGGCATTGCTGCGCGCCATCGGTGCCTCCCACCTCTGGAGATATTATACCCGTCTGAGCGGCGCTCACACGAGTGGTCCTGGACACGAACACCCGAAAAGCGGCGGCGCCTCACAAGGTACTTTGCAGGGCAAAGTTAAACGAAGCCATGACTTTGCGCGGCAAAGTATAGGGTGAGAGGCCTTGATCTAGGGAGCGCTGATGGAGAGCTATGATGTGGCCGTCATCGGAGCCGGACTCGCCGGCTTGCAGTGCGCGAGGACACTCGCGCGCCGTGGGCTGCGCGTGGCGCTTGCCGACAAGAAGCAGACGCCATGGTCCACGGTGCACACGACCGGCATCTTCGTCCGCCGCACGCTTGAAGACTTCGCACTGCCGCTGGTCTGCCTCGGCCCACCGATCCGAGACGTCATCGTGTACTCGCCCTCGCGCAAGCCGTTAGCGCTGCGCAGCCGGTACGATGAGTTTCGCGTCGGCGACATGCGCGGATTGTACGAACGCATGCTCGACGAATGTCTGCGCTTGGGCGTCACATGGATGCCGCGCATGCGCTATTGCGGCATCGACGCGGAAGGTGCGCGGAGTTCGGTGCGCCTGCAGAAATTCCGAGCTGACGCTCGGAACGCTACATTTATATTGAAGGCGCGCTACGTGGTCGGCGCGGATGGCGCGATGTCCGCCGTGGCGCGCGACCTCGGGTTGGACTCGAACCGCGAGTGGATCGTGGGTTTGGAGGAGGTCTTCGACGGCGTGCCGGTCGCGGTGCCGCCGACGCTGCACTGTTTCCTCGATCCTGTGCTTGCGCCGGGCTATTTGGCCTGGGTAGTTCACGATGGCGTGCAGGCGCACATCGGGGTCGGCGGCGACGCGCGGCGCTTCGATCCGCAAGCGGCGCTCGCCGCGTTTCATCGGACGATCACGGGTCTCGTCGACCTTGCGCATGCCCGCCTTGTGGAGAGGCGTGGGGGCCGTATTCCGGTTGGCGGCGTGCTGGCTCGCATCGCGAATCGACGAGGCTTGCTCGTGGGCGACGCCGCCGGCGCGCCGTCGCCGTTGACGGCGGGCGGCCTCGACGCGTGTTTGCGCCTCTCGGAGCACGCGGCGAACGCGATCGCGTTTCGCATGCAAGCGGATGATGACCAGCCCCTGCAAGATTATGATGGGGCGCGCTTTCGCGCGCGCTTCTTCGCGCGGCGCTGGATGCGCAAGGCGCTGAGCGCGCTACGCGATCCCCTCGCGCTCGACATCGCTTGCGCGGCGCTGCGCGCATGGCCGTTGCGCCCTCTTGCCGAGCATATTTTCTTCGGCCGCGGTTCCTTTCCCGAAATCACAGGACGCCGCGCCCGCGGGCCGGAAGCATATGGTTTGAGCTCCCGGGGGTATTAGTCCCGGCACTTCAGTTGGAGACGTTCTTTCATGCCTACGAACCCCGCCCGCGGCGCCGCGGCGTTTGTCTGCGTCGCCCTCGCCGCCGTCGGCATAGCCGGATGCCCGGTGACGTCCGATTCGAACAACAACAACTTCATCACGGCGGAACCCAAAGCGTTTTCCATCCATACGATCGACCATTTCGCCAGCCAGGCCGGGAGCGGGATCGACAGTCAGATCATCGTCGTGCACGCGACCTATACCAACAACGACGTCAACGAGCAAGTCATCCAGACGAGCAAGTTCGCGCTCATCGACCAAAGCACACAAGCGACGTACTATGCGTTGTCCGGGGGCGACATCAACGTCCCGGCGATGCCCAATACGAGCCTCGAGTCCGGGAAAAGCATCGACGTCGCGATCGGCTTCCGCGTTCCCGTCGTCATGACGTCGGCGCGCCTCGTCTACCGCCTATAACGCGGACGCGCCGTCTCCAGTCATGAACGAAGGCGGCCGCACCCTGCTGCTCCTCGACGTCTACGCGCTGGTCTATCGCGCGTTCTTCGCGTTGCCGCCGTTGACGTCACCAGCGGGCTCGGCCGTCAACGCCGCCTACGGCTTCGAGCGCATGCTCGCGCGCATCATCATGCAGGAACGCCCGACGCACGCCGCGGCCTGCTTCGACGCGGGGATCCCCGCTGAACGCCTTTCCATCGCCCCCGAATACAAGGCGCATCGTCCGGAAATGCCGGACGATCTGTCCTCGCAGTTCCCGCTGGTGAGGCGCCTGCTCGAAGCCTATCGCATTCCGATCGTCGAGATCCCGGGCGAAGAGGCCGACGACTGCATCGCAACGCTTGCGACGCGCGCGTCGGCCGACCGGCTGCGCTCGGTCATCGTGTCCGGCGACCTCGACTTGCTGCAGCTGGTCGACGAACATTGCACGGTGGTGATGCCCCGGCGCGGCATCAGCGACATGCTGCGTTACGACATCGCCGCGGTCAAGGAACGCTTCGGGCTCGAGCCGGCGCAGCTACCCGACTATCGCGGTCTCAAGGGCGATCCATCGGACAATCTGCCCGGGGTGCCGGGTATAGGGGAAAAAACGGCCGCCAAGCTCCTCGCGCAGTTCGGCTCGCTCGACGCGCTGCTCGCGAACACCGAGGCGGTCACGCCGAAGCGGGTTGCAGATCTGCTGGTGCGCTATGCCGATCAGGCGCGCCGCTGCCGCGACGTCTCGATCGCAAAACGCGACCTACCGATCGCCCTGACATGGCCCGATGCCGAATTCCGCGGCCCCGACGCCGACAAGCTCAACGCGCTCTTCCGCGAGCTTGGCTTCCGTTCGCTGATGTCGCAGTACGACGAGCGGTCCGAGAAGAGCGAGAACAACGGACCTAAAGGTCCGTCGCCACAAGGTCCGTTGCTACAAAATACGGCGACGGTCGCCACCGACTACCGCTTCCTTCAAGCTCCGCAGGACGTGATCGACGCGATCGGGCGTGCGCGCAACGCGGGCACGGTGGCGTTGACGAGCCTGCCCGAACTGGTTTCGTGGCGCGATCCTTCGCCGATCGCCTTTGCGCTGGCGTGGGAACCAGGTGTCGCGGTCGCGTTTCCCGCGAGCAGCGCGCTCGACGAACCTGCGGTGCGCGAAGCATTCGCGGCGCTGTTGAGCGACCCGCGCGTCGGAAAGGTCGCTCATGCCGGCAAGCCGCTGACCGGCTGGCTCGGCTCCCACGGCTTGCGCCTCAACAACCTGATCTTCGACGCCGGACTCGCAGCCGGGTTGTTGGATTTCACGCGCAGCGAGCCGGCGATCGCCGAAACCATCGCGGCGCTCGACGGCGCCATCGTCCACGCGCCTTTCGAACGGCCCACGCAAAGTCTAGGACTGTTCGACGCCGGCCCACAGGTCACAGGCGCGCAAGCATCCGCCGCCGATGCGATCCTGCGCCTTTATCCGGCCCTCGAACAGCGCCTGCGAGACGCGGGCATGGATGGGCTCATGCGCGACGTCGAAATGCCGCTCGTCGAGGTGCTCGCCGAAATCGAGCAAGTCGGATTCAGGCTCGACCTGGCCGAGCTATCGCGCATCCGCGCAAATCTGGACCGCATCATCGCCGAAACGAGCGCCGCCGTCTACCGGCTCGCGGGCGCTGAGTTCAACATCAACTCGCCCAAGGCGCTGGGCGAGGTGCTCTTCGAGAAGCTCGGGCTGCCGAGCGGCTACAAGACGAAGACCGGTTACGCGACGGGCATCGAAGTGCTGGCTCCGTTGGCGCTCGAGCACGAAATCGCGGCGCGAGTACTGGAGTACCGTGAGGTCGCAAAACTCAAATCGACGTACGTGGACGCCCTGCCCGCGCTCTTGGACCCCGCGACGGGCCGGCTGCACACGACGCTGCATCAACTGGGGGCAGCCACCGGCCGTCTCTCGAGTTCGGATCCAAATCTGCAGAACATCCCGATCCGCAGCGCGGCCGGCCGCGAAGTGCGGCGCGCATTTCTAGCGCCGACGCCCGGCAACGTGCTGCTCGCCGCAGACTACTCGCAGATCGAGCTGCGCTTATTCGCTCATCTCTCGGGCGACCCGAATCTGATCGCCGCGTTCGCCGCGGGCGAGGACATCCACGAGTTCGCGGCGCGCGCGGTCTTCAACGTGCCGGCGGAGGCCGGCGTCGACGCGGAGATGCGCCGCCGCGCCAAAGCCGTGAACTTCGGCATTCTCTACGGTCAGGGTCCGACCGGGCTCGCGCAAAGCGTCGGCTTTTCGCGCGCCGAAGCCAAGGATTTCATCAGCGCGTACTTCGCGCGCTTTCCGCGGGTCAAGACGTACATCGACGAATCGCTCGAGCGCGCGCGCGAGCAGGGTTACGTGACGACGCTGCTGGGGCGGCGCCGGCTGCTTCCCGATCTGCACTCGAGCAACCACGGCTTGCGCGCCGCGGCGGAGCGCATGGCGATCAACGCGCCGCTGCAAGGCAGCGCGGCGGACCTCATCAAACTCGCCATGGTGCGGATCGCGCGCCGCTTCGACGAGTGCAAGACGCCGGCGCGCATGGTGCTGCAGGTGCATGACGAGCTGATCTTCGACGTCGCCCCCGCGAGCGTGCCGGAAGTGCGCGATATCGTCCGATCGATCATGGCGGATGCGATCCAGGTGAGCGTTCCGTTGGTGGTCGACTGCAAAGTCGGCGCCAATTGGGGCGAAGTCGAGCCGGCCTGACCTCTTTTCGATGCCCGAACTTCCCGAAGTCGAAACCATCGCCCGTGGGCTGCGCCACAAAGTGTTGCGGCGCCGCATCGCCGCGATCGAGGTCGCGTGGCAGCGCAGCATCGACCAACGCGGCGTTTCCGAACAGCTGCTCGTCGGCGACACCATCAGCGACGTCCGGCGGCTTGGAAAGTTCGTCATCCTCAGCCTGGGAAGCGGCCGCAGCGTCGCCATCCACCTGCGCATGACGGGCAGGTTGATCGTGGATCCGCCGGCCGCAGATCCGCACACGCGCCTCACCCTCCGGTTCGAGGACGGTGGGGTGCTGGTTTTCTCGGACGCGCGCAAGTTCGGGAGATGGCGCGTCATCGAAGGCGACCCGAGCCGCGCGTTGGGCATCGGCATCGACCCGTTTGACCCGGCTTTGAGCGCGAGCGTGTTCGCCGGGCTGGTCCGCAAGCGCGCCACCCCGATCAAGACGTGGCTGCTGGACCAGCGTTTTCTCTCCGGCATCGGCAACATCTACGCCTGCGAGGCGCTGTTCGCCGCCCGCATTCGGCCGCGCCGCCGAGCTCGGAGTTTGAGCGTATCGGAGCGCGCGCAACTCCTTGCAAGCTTGCGCAAAGTCATGCGCAAAGCCATACAGCATCGGGGTTCCAGCGTGGACGACTACCTCGATGCGGAAGGAATGCCGGGCGGCTTTCAGAAGCAATTGGCAGTCTACGGGCGTGGTGGTCTGCCGTGCCGGCGCTGTCGAACGCCGATACGGCGAGTTGTTCTCGCGCAACGGGGCACGTTCTACTGCCCTACCTGCCAGCAATAATCCATTCTTCTAGACAAATACATGGGGAGAACCCTGAGGTTATCGTTTGTTAATGACTGACACACCTGCGATCGCGCCCACCAAGGAAGCGGAGGACGAATTCGCGCTCGAGCAGCGGCTCTATGAAGAGAGCCTGCGGACGCTCGATGAAGGCCAAGTGCTCACCGGCGTCATCGTCGCCAAGACCCACGACGAGCTGCTCGTGGACATCGGCGGCAAGTCCGAGGGCATCGTGAGCCAGCGCGAACTGTCGCCCGGCATGCGCATCGCGGATCTTCCGGTCGGAGGCACGCTCGAAGTGCTCGTCCACCGGATCGACGGCGACGGCGACGGCGCGATGTATCTTTCCGAGCGCCGCGCGCGCGCGTTGAAGACCTGGGAAAAAGTTCTGGAAGCGCACGAGCGTAACGACGCCATCACCGCCACCGTGACGCAGGTCGTCAAGGGCGGCGTGCTGGTCGATCTGGGCATGCGCGGCTTCGTGCCCGCGTCGCAGATCCGGCGCCATCCCGTCGGCAACCTCGAAGAGCTGGTCGGCAAGACGCTGCGCTTGAAAGTGATCGATCTCGATCACAAGCGCCGGCGCGTCGTGCTGTCGCAGCGCGTCGTGCTCGAGGAAGAGCTCAATCAGAAGAAGCAAGAGCTGCTCTCGACGCTGCAGCCCGGTCAGATCCGCGAGGGCACGGTGGTGCGTCTCGCCGATTTCGGTGCGTTCGTCGATCTCGGCGGCGTAGATGGTCTGATCCACAACAGCGAGCTGTCGTGGGCGCGCATCAAGCATCCGAGCGAAGTCGTGCAGATCGGCGACAAGGTGCAAGTCGAGATCATGAAGTTCGACTCGGAAGCGCGCAAGGTCAGCCTCTCGCTCAAGCACTCGCTTGAGGATCCATGGAAGAACGTGCCGGATTCGCTCCAGGACGGCGTCATCGTCCCCGCCACGCTCATCAAGTCGACCGCGAACTATCTCCTGGTGGAGATCCTTCCCGGCGTGACCGGCATGGTGCCGAAGTCGGAATTCGATCCGGCGAAAGTGCCCGCCATCGGCGAAACGCTCAACGTGAAGGTGCTGTCCATCAACGCAGCCTCGCGCCGCATCAATGCGAGCGTGAACAAGGCAGCGCCGCAGGACGAACAGACGCCGGAAGCCGCCACCGTGACGGCGCAGATCGAAGCCCCCGCAGAGGAAGCGCCCGCCGACGAAGCCCCCGCCGCCGAGCCCGCATAATACACGCGCCAGTGTAGTGCCGGGGCTTTAGCCCCGGAAATGACATGATCATCGGTCTCACTGGCGGCATCGGCGCGGGGAAATCAACCGTCGCGGCGATGTTCGCCGCTCTCGGCGCCGCCGTCATCGATACGGATGCGATCGCGCGCGAAGTCGTCGAGCCCCCGAGCCCGGTGCTGGACGCGATCAAGGCGGAGTTCGGTCCCGGTGTGATCGGTCCGGATGAGCGCCTGCTCCGCGACGCTCTGGGCCGCATCGTTTTTGCCGACCAAGCCAAACGCGCGCGCCTCAACCAACTCATGCATCCGGCCATCCTCAAGCGCACGCTCAAGAAGATCGCGAGCTACCCTCCGTCCGCCAAGGTCGTGGTCGTCGTGCCGTTGCTCTTCGAATCCGGATTCGAGCGCAATTGCGATGCGGTCGTCGCCGTGGTGGCCGACGCAGCGGTCCGCCGGGCGCGCGTCGCCGAGCGCGACGGGCTCACGCCCGAAGACGTCGATGCGCGGATGTCGGCCCAGTTGCCTGACGCGGAATACGAACGCCGCGCCACGCTCGTGGTGCGCAACAACGGCGACGTCAAAGCGCTCAACCGCGAAGTCGCCGCCGCATGGCAACGCTTGCTTGTAGTGCCGGGGCTTTAGCCCCGGAAAACTCACAAGCGGCAAGGGAAGGCCGAGCGGACCTAAAGGTCCGCTCTAGTACAAAGACGCCGGGGCTAAAGCCCCGGCACTACATTAGATGAAAACCGAAAACGGTTAGGCGGGGCCTTTGCCGCGCGTGAATGCCTCGACGATTCTGATCGGAATGGCGCCGCCCGGCAGCACCAAGTTCATCGTCTCAGCGCCGATATCGAACAGCGTATCCTTATTGAGCAGCTTCATGAGCGCTGCCTGCGCGGCGCTCTTGGTCGCAGAGATCTCGCCGGAGATGCCGTCGAGAGATATCTCT
Source organism: Candidatus Tumulicola sp. (assembly GCA_035601835.1). Taxonomy (NCBI): domain Bacteria; kingdom Bacillati; phylum Vulcanimicrobiota; class Vulcanimicrobiia; order Vulcanimicrobiales; family Vulcanimicrobiaceae; genus Candidatus Tumulicola; species Candidatus Tumulicola sp. The sequence continues at coordinate 24,221 of DATNNM010000011.1, forward strand.
GCGGTTTTCTTCTTCGCCGCCCAGTTGTAGCGATACGCGTAGACCGGCCGCAGGTAGAGATCGATGTTCTTAACCTCCACGGTTTCTTCTTGGACCGAATCCGCCTCAACCGGCTTGATGTCGTCGCCGAGCAGATCACGGATCACCGCTGATGCGCGCACGGTCGGCGCGACCACCTGGGCGTTCTCGGGTGCGAAGTCGCCCGTGATCGCCGACTTGGTGGCCTTGACATACACCGCGAAATTCTTGACCGCTTCGTTGGTGACCGCGTCGATCCAAATCTCTTTGCTCGACTCGCGCATGCAATGCGCGATCGCCGGCAACGTGATGGCTTGCTCCTTGACGTCGATCTGATACTGCTGATCGTGGATGGTGACCGACTGGACGTGCGGCGGCGACTTGACCGGCAATTTGTACGACTCTTTGCGCTGAAAGGCGACCTTGACGTGGCACGACGCGTTCCACATCGGCTCATAGCGCAGGCCAAGCTCCTCGAGTTCGATCTCTTCAGGTTTGGGCCGCGAAAACACCTGAGCGATCGTTCCGAAGGCGCTCCCTTTGTGCCCGGCTGCGCGGCCGCGTGCCTCTTCGGGCGAAACGACCGGCGTAAGACAAAACGCGCCCTGTTCTGCTACCGACAGGTCCATGGGAATAAAGTTAGCGGGTCGCCGGAGCGGCACCTCCGGCTGCATCGTCGCCGTCGGCCCGCAAGAGCTCTGAAACCGTGACGAAGCGATAGCCCTTGGCACGGAGCGAGTCCACTATTTCCGGTATCGCCAAAACCGTATTGAGTTGGCCGCTATGCATCAAGACGATGCCTCCCGGCTGCGCCCTCGTCAGCACGCGGCGGGCGATCTCCGCGGGCGGCAGCGGCGATTTGCCGAGGATTTCGGGTGCGTCGTCAGGCGCGTCGCTCCACAATATCGTGCGGTAACCGAGCCGCTGCGCGATGTTGAGCACGCGCGCGTTGTAGCGGCCGTGCGGCGGCCGGAAAAGCGTGATCGGCTTATTGGCATAACTTTCGAGCAGCGAACCGCAGTCCGCGATCTGCGAGGCGATTTGCATGTCGTTCAAACCGGTGAGCTTGTAATGGTTGAGCGTGTGATTCCCGATCTCGTCGCCGGAGGCGAGGATGCGCAGCGCGAGTTCCGGATATGCCTGGACGGATCGGCCGACGAGAAAGAACGTCGCCGGGACGTGCTCCGAATCGAGCGCGTGCAGGAGCAGCGGCGTATAGAAAGGATAGGGACCGTCGTCAAAGGTGAGCGCGATCTCGCGTCGCGGCGTCGGAACCCACCACACGCGACCATCGGCCGTCTCCGCCCGCAACTCCATGCGCTCTTGCACGAACGGCTCAGCCGTTCGTGCCGCCGCATGCCGCACCAACGCTGATGGGAACGCGCTCAAGACGATGACAGCGTAAAGCGCAGCGATGCGGATCATTCGCGCGCCACTTCCGGTGAGATCCATATGCGGCCAAACGCCGCGAGGAAGGCCGCATCGGAAAACCCGCTCCGATCCCGAATGGCTTCGTAGGTCGCGCGGTCCGCCGATACCGAGAACATCGTGTTCTGCACGCTCGTGAGTTTCGCCGTCGGCACGGGAACGGTGGCCCAAACATCGAGCTGCTGGATATCGGGGAAAGTGTCGAACGTCGTCCTGATGAGATTGACCGCCTCTTGCTCGATCTTCGAAGGACTCAAGTCGTCCGCCGAATGCGGCACTCGAGCGGAAAAACGGATGCCGGCCGAGGTGAAGCCCTCGCTCGAGTAGGCATATACCTTGAGGATATTGTGCGTCGGCAGCAGCGGATACGTCGCTTGGAAGAGAAGATTTTCGAGCTGCGGGGAATCGCCCTCGACCCACGGATGCGTCGTCTCGAACAAGGCCGGCTGCGCAACCGTCGCTTTGCGCGGAAGCGCGCGTCCGTGCACGGCAAACCCCGCCAAAGCGGGGCTGCCGGTCGCGCTCCAGATGGCGCACGCCGCCAGCGCCGCCAATCCGATCCTCATATATGTAAAACGTCGTAACGTTTCTAAGCGTTGCATACGGTCCTACATCACGCGGGCGCTTCGCCCGTCAAGTCCTGCGAAGAACTCGGCCCGCCAAAGCACCGGTGACGGCGCCGCGGCTGACCACAGCCTCCCCGTTCACGAAAACATGCTCGATGCCTTCGGAGAAGCTCTGCGGTTCAAGGTAGGTCGCAGTGTCGGCTATGCGCTCGGAATCGAAGACGACCACGTCGGCGAACCAACCTTCGCGCAGTTCGCCTCGCTGCTTAAGAGCGAAACGCGTTGCGGGCAGCGACGTCGCGCGGCGCACGGCCTCGGTCAATTCGAGCAGCGACGTGTCTCGCACATAGCGCTTGAACACGCGCGGGTACGTTCCGAACGCGCGAGGATGCGGGCGGCCCAGAGCGAGCGGCCCGGTCGCGGGCCGGGCCGCGGCGTCGGTGCCGATGCAGGTGTGGCGATACGAAAGGACCGTCCGGACGTCGTCCTCGCACATGCTGAAGAAGATAGCAGAAACTTCGAGTCCCTCTTCCGCCAGCAGCGCAACGGCGGCGGCAGCCGCGGAGCGGCCGGTCCGGCGCCCGACGTCATCAAGCGACATCCCCTCCAGAGAGCGATTCTTCTCGCTTGCCGCCTCCGACACGTAGATGTCGCTCCAGCGTCCTGCGTACTCCAGTTCCAAACGCGCGACGACTAGCGCGGCATAAGGCGGATCGAGCAAGCGCGCCGCCACAGCAGCCGGACCGCCCACGTTGACGTCGGCCGGAAGGACGGCGGCAAGCGTGGTGCTCGAAGCTTTGTACGGATACTGGTCAAGCGCGACGTCCACGCCGCTGCCGCGAGCGCGCTCGATCCGCGCGAGCGAATCGTGGACCTTGCCCCAGTTCCGCTTGCCCGCCGCCTTGTGGTGCGATATCTGCACCGCGACTTCGGCGCGGCGTCCGACCTCGAGCGCCTCGTCGACCGCTTCGAGCATTTCGTCACCTTCGCTGCGCAGGTGCGTCGCGTACAGCGGCGCGTTGGATTGCACCGCCGCGCCTGCCAGCGCGATGAGTTCGGCCGTGTCCGCAAAGCTGCCCGGAGGATAGATGAGGCCGGATGAGACGCCGGCGGCTCCCTCGTCGCAGGCGGCGCGAACCAGTCGTGTCGCAGCCTCGAGTTGTTCTGGCGTGAGCGGCGCCGGAGCATCCGCTCCGATCGCCTCGCGCACGACGCCAAGCCCCACCAAGCACGCGAAGTTGAGGGCCGACCCGCTGCGTTCGAGCGCCGAGAAAAAGCCTGCGAAGTCGCTCCACGCGACCTCGATGCCGTAGCGCCGTCCGAAGCGCTCGCGGCGCGCGTCGTGCATCGGCGCCGAAAGAGGCGCCGGCGATGAGCCGCAATTACCGCCGATCTCCGTCGTAATGCCTTGGCGTATCTTGCTCTCGGCCAACGGAACGGCGAGCAGCCGCTCGTCCGAGTGCCCGTGAGCATCGATGAAACCCGGCGCGACGACAAGCCCGGCGCACGCGACCCGCAGCGCGCTGTCGAGGCCGCGACACGAGCCGATGCACGCGATGCGATCGCCCGCGATCGCGACGTCGGCGACGAACCCCGGCTTTCCGGTGCCGTCCACGATCGTGCCGCCTTCGAGGACCACGTCCAGCATTTCCGGACCCTATTCGTCCGAACGCAGGAGCCCCGCCTGTTGGGACAAGCTCAGCAAGCGGATGATTTTTAGGACCGCCCGGTTCGGGAATACATCTATAGATGGGACGGGCCAGCGAGAGGGCGGCTAGCTTGGGGCCGCGCCTAACACACAGATAGCTCGAGGATTGTGATCATCATATGCCCATTGAGAAACGTCCGCGGCCGAGCCGGGGCGGTGAAATGACCGTCCGCGAAGCCGGGAAAAAAGGCGGCGACGCCGTTCGCAAAAAATACGGGCCGACGTTTTACGAGGAGATCGGCCGTAAGGGCGGCGAGGCCACCAAGGAGCGGCACGGCGCCGGCTTCTATGGCAATATTGGTCAAAAAGGCGGCAATGCCGTCAAGGATAAGTATGGCACCGGCTTTTACGAACAGATCGGGCACAAGGGCGGGCAAAAAGTCAAACGCCTGATCGAAGAAGCGCGCAAGAAAGCGGTCTGAAGAGACTACTTCATGTCGGGCGGGCGTGCATTCGGTCCGATATCGGCCGACGACGTCCCGAGCGTGAGCGCCCCAGTCGAAAGATTGATGTTCAAGCGCTTGGTCACGAGCGCAACCCCATGATACTCAAGCTTGACGGTCGAGGGGCAGATGAGCGTCTGCGTCGAGTTGTTCCACACCAGCTGCTGGGTGCGAAACGTCTGCGTCTCCCCACCACCGACCGACCACACATGCACGCCGTGTGTCGCCGTGTAGTTCTGCGTCCGCGAATCCAGGATCACTTCTGCCGCGACAAGTTTGTACGCCGGCTTGTTGCGCAAGAGGTACGTCGCGCGCGCGTCGTGATACCTGATGATCGCGCCGTCAATGCTGGCCTCTGACGTCACTGCCGCGAATCGCCAGGAAGAATGGCCGCCGCCGACCGCCTGGCCTTTCACATCGTGCACCACGATGGTCGTGTCCTGTTGCTGGTGCGCCGTGACGTCCGGCATGAACAGTCCGCTGATGAGATAGTAGCCGATGGCGGCGAAGAACGCGACAGCGGCGACGATCGCCAAAGTCTTCCAGCGGAACAGCGCGCGAACGGTCAGCTCCATGCTCGGCTATTTCGACGGCGCGCGCGCCGCGTCTGCCTTCGGTCCGATGAATCCGCACACGATAGCGACGAGCGCCAGCCCCAGCAGCCAACCGGCGCCGAATCGGAGATACGGCGTGTCGACGGGCTCCCCGACGGATCCGACGAGCACGCCCACCGTATCGAGCGGGATCTCGCCCTTGATCCGGCCTGAAGGATCGATGATCTGCGAAATGCCGGTGTCGGCTCCGCGTATGACCCAACGGCCGGTCTGCACCGCATCGATGACGGCCATGTCCGCATGCATGTACGGACCGGCGGAGGTTCCAAACCACGCGTCGTCGGTGACGATGAGCAGCGTGGTCGCGCCGGCCAGCGCGGTGGCGCGAGCGTACGACGAATAGGCGGACTCGAAGCAGATCAGCAGCCCAAGCTTCAGATCGCCGGCCTGCAGCACGCCCGGTCCCGGGCCGTGCGAGAAGGTCGAGGCGCGCTCGAAGCAATTCACGTCCCCGCAGCGCAGCGGAATTTTGCGGAACAGCCAATCGAGCGGCAAGAACTCCGCGAACGGCACGAGGATGTGCTTTTGATAGATGCCGCCGAGGCCGCCGAACGGCGTGAGATCGATCACGACGTTGTACATCGCGCCCGGGGCCGGCGAGTCGAGCGTGCCGGCCAGGATCCAGGTGCGCGTCTCGCGCGCCAGCCGTTCGAGGCCGGCAAGCAGCTCGGGTTTCTCCACCGGGAACTCGGTGATCGCCGTCTCCGGCCATATCACGACGCGCGCTCCGCTGCGAGCGGCGGCACGCGTGAGCTGCGAGTACACCTCGATCGTTTGCGAGAAGATCGCCGGCGACCACTTGACGCGCTGCGAAATATTGCCTTGGACGATCGCCACCTTGGTCGTGGCCGCGGGCAAGACGACGCGCGAGCGCGCAACGTCTCCCGCGACGATCGACACGGCGAGCACGGCGAGGACGACGCCGCCGGCCAAGCGCGCCCGGCCATCGCCGAAAACGATCCCCGCAAGCGCCCCGTTCGCCAATACGATGATCGCGGTCAATCCGTAGACGCCTGCATACGCAGCCATCGGCAGCAGCCAGGCGAGGTGCGGCGCGATCGCGCCCAGCTGCCCGAACGGCATGCTCACCGAGCCGATGGTCCGCAGCGCTTCCCAGATCAGCCACGCCGCGGGCGCTGCGAACACCATCGCCGCGCCGAAGCGACCGCGCGCCATGACGGCGACGAGAGCGGCGACGATCGCGACCGAAAAACCCTCAATGCCCGCGAACAACACGAGCGTCAGGTACTTGAAATTGCCGATCTCGTCGCCGAGGGAATTCGTCGTCCACGAGAAGAGCAGCCCGCACATGATGAAACCGGACAACCAACCCCACCACAGAGCCGACTTCCAGGACGACCTCGACCACAGCCAGAACAACGGGACCAAAGCCGCAAACGCGAGCAGCGTAAGATTCGCTTTAGGAAAGGCCAGCACGATCGCTAGCGGGCACGCGATCGCCAAGGCCGCTTTTGTGTAGAATGAAATCTTTTGCGTCACAAAACTTCGGCTTCGCGCTCCTGCGCGGAGCGTCCGCCTTGGCCGCCCTCGCCGTTTTGGCGACATCGTGCGGTCGTGGTCCCGTCACACCGAGCACGGGAGCGGTGACCGCCGGGACGATCACGTTCCAGTTCACCGTATCGGGTACCATCGTGCCGAGCCAGGGCGACTACATCATCGCCGTGAACTCGAACACCGACCCCAACACCGACGTCAATTCTAACGAAACCCCGGGCGAGCCGACCGTGGCCGAGGCACAGGCGGGCACCTTCACCCACTGGGATCAAGAGTTCGTCTACGGCTTCGATACGTCGACGTCGCCGAACGGCTTCGCGCTCTCGTACAAGGCGGTCACCGCCGGCGGCGGCATCACGTTCGTGCCGATCATCTTGACGACCAACCAGTTCATCTTCAATCCGACGCAAAGCGTCGGCGGCACGAACAACACGTTCTCGATCACCCTGCCGATCGCTATCTTCTCGATCCGCGCCAACACCCAGTCGACCAGCCCGCCTACGGTCACGACGCCGCCCGCGGTCCGGCTGCACGTCAACTACATCACCACCGATACGGGGCGCACGCCGCAGGATCAGCTGGGCTGTTGCGGAGTCAGCACGACCGGCTTCGACTTGGTCGTCTTGCTCAACGCGGGCATGCAGATCTATCAGAACCAGTTGACGACGCCGCCCGGCAAGCCCGGTCCGTCAAACCCGAATCTGTTCATAACCGGCGGCATGATCACGGTCAATCCGTAGATCCCCGATCGCTATTGGCCGAAGTTCTGCGGCAGGATCGAGCTGCGGCCGTTCAGGCCGAAATTGACGCCCTGACTGGGGAACGCGAGCAGGTTGATCGACACATCCACTTCGTGCAGCGGCTGACGGTAGGCGATCCGGATCTGATAGCAATCGTTGACCGTGTGGGTCAGGAAGTAGTTCTGGCCCTGCAATCCGTGCAGCCTGAAATCGTAGTTGCCGAGGAATTGCAGGTAGTCGTTGCGGCCAAGCGGCGTGGAAAGCGTTATGTTCAAAGGGCCGTAGCCGGAGCCGTGCGGGTCGTACGAATCGCCTAGGATCAGGCTGGCGAGCGGGCTGGGCGTCACGTTGAGCTGATAGTTGATCGATCCCAAGAACTTGTTGCGGAAATCGTAATTGGTCGAGGCCGTGAAACGATAGTAGCTGCCGTTGTAGACGTTGAGCACGTCGTTGAACTGGTCGAAGCCGGTGAGCAAGTCGAAGGACTGCAAGGGCGTGAAGCCGCGCACGCTCTGGGATGAATAGCTCAGCGTGTCGTCCGCGTGCTGGCCGAAGAACTTCTGCAGCGAATATTGCTCGCCGATCGCCCCGCGCAAGTCTCCGGTTCCGTACGAGTCCTGCCGCAGGTTGGCCGTCGCCGTCACGGTCGCGCTGTTGCCGATGCGATACACCGCGCTGCCGAGCTGCGCGCTGAGCTCTTGGCGCGACGTCACGAAGTTGTCGAACGCGTCGTTGTAGACGCCGTCGATCAGCGTGACGCTGACCGGCAGCCGCAAGCTCGGGATCGTGAACGGCCTTCCGCGCACGGTCAGCTCAGGCACTTTCTGGAACCCGAGCACGGGCGTCGTGGTGATCGCGCCCGCGTTGTTGATGCTCGTATCTCCGTGCAGCGTCTGGGTCACGAGATCCGCGTCGAAGGCGCGCGCCGTGTAATGCGCATCCGATAGGAAAGAATACGAGCGCGAGAAGGTCGGCGGGGCCACGCTATCCTGGAAGTTGAACGAGACGTTCTCCGAGAACACCGGCGAGAACGCGATCGTGTGGCTGAACAGACCGCCGGTCGCATGGTTCACGCCCGTGCTCGTCAGCGTCAAGCCGTAGCTGGTCGTGCTGCGCGCGCCGTTGTGCACGAGGTTGATGTTCGCGGACGTCGTGGAGGGGATCGACGAAAGCGCGGTCTGGCTCTGATACGCGGCGTTGATCGAGGCCGTGACGTGCCTGCCCAGCGCCTGCTGCAGATTCAGGTTGGCTTGGAACGAGTTCTTCACGCCGGTGGTGGCGACCTGATTGCCCGTGCTATGGATGTTGTAGAACGTGAACGTGCCGCTGCCGCGCCCGTCGCGCCGCGCGAAGTAAAGGTCGGCGCCGAGACCGAGCCCCGCTTTTTGGTAAAGATCCACGTGATACGTTCCGTACCAATACGGGCTGCGGTAATAGTTGATGTAATTCTTCAGGAAGAATCCATAGATGCTGTTGTAGCCGATGCGCGGAGCGATGAGGCTCGGGCGCCGTTCTCCTTGCGGCGCGATCGGCACGACAAGGTAGCCGAGCGCCGCGACGAGCAGCTTGCCGAGGTAGAGATGCGAGCTATGCGCGATGATGCGATCGTTCGGCCGTATCTCGATCTCTTTGCCGGTGATGTGGTAGGCGACGTGGTGAAGGTCGCACGTCGTGATCCAGCCGTCTTGCAGAACCGAACGGCCGTCCTGGTCGATCGTGACGCGCCTGCCTTTGTAGTACGCATAACCGCGGATCTGCTCGCCTTGATAGCTCACCGATGAGGTCTGGCCCTGGACCTGGTCCATCGTCACGCGATCGTGGGCGGTATCGTATTCAAGCGAGTCGGCAGTCGCGGTGTCGCCGCTCGCCGAGACATAGCGCACGTTGCCGACGGCGCGGATGATCTTGGTCTGCGCGTCATAGTGCGCTCGATCCGCGAGAATGTCGGCGTCGCCGTAGCGCACGTCGACGTGGCCCTCCGCGTCGATGTCGCCGTTGGTCTGTCCGAACAGCTGATCGGCGGTGACGCGGGCCGATCCCACGGGCGGCGGCGCGAGCGTGGGCGTGCCGACCGGCGCAGGCGGATAGGGCGACTCGGTTGGGGTGGCTGAGGTGAGCGGAGTCGGCCCGACCGTGATCGTGGTCTGCATTTGTTGGTTGGACCGCAGATTGAACGGGTAAAGCTCGGGTTCCGGCGTGGGCGTGAGGTTCGCCGATGGGGTTTGGCGCACGGGCATGAGCGTCGCCGTTGGCATCAACGTTGCGCCGGCGGTGGGCGTCGCGGACGCTGCCGGCGTGGCGCTAACGGTCGGAAGCGGCGAGGCTTCTTGCGCCGTCGCGGCGTGAGGCCGAGCAAACGCGCCGCAAACAAGCGCCGCCGCGCAGCAGAGCGCGGCGGTGAGCCTCAAGCGGCGTGCCCACGACAATGACAATCGAAGACCTTCAGCGTTCCTCGAAGAGCAGCATGAACAGACCCGTGCCGCCGATGGCGATGTTCGGCAGCCAGGCCGCGAGCGGCGGCCAGATGGCGCCGTTCTTGCCAAGCGCGTTGGTGGCGACCATGATCAGGTAGTACGCGAAGAGCACCAGGACGGCCAGCATCGCGGCCACGCCGCGCCCGCGTCTGCCGAACCGGATCGCCAACGGCAGCGCGATGAGCAGACTCACCATGCAGGCCACGGGCATCGCATATTTCTGCTGCAGCTGCATCTCCAACTGGCTGACGTCTTGGCCTGAGTTCTTGAGCAGCTTGATCTCGGTCCGCAATTCTTTCGAGTTGGTCTCGAAAGCGCTTTGCGGCGCGAAGAGCTGACTCAGGTCGGTGCCGAGCGGGAATTCCAGACTGCCGAAATGCTTGGTCTGCTGCAGGGAGCCGTCGGGCTTGAACGTCGTGTCAAAGCCGTCCACCATGATGATCTGGCCGTGCGACTGGCGCGCTAGCCGCGCGGTGATCGTCTCGGGCCAATAGCCGTTGCCGATGGTCCAGATCTGGACGTTGTGCATGTCGCCGGTGCCCGACTCCACGGACATCACGTAGATCACATGGGTGCCGTCCTGCGTGCGGTAATACTGATACGGTTGGATGACCGCTTGCGTGGAGTGATACACGATCTCGCGGAACAGCATCGCTGCCTTGTGCTGCGAGCGCGGCGCGATGTCTTCGTTGATGGCGAAGGCCACCATCGTCATGAGGATGCCGAACACGTAGCAGGGCAGCGCGAGGCGCTGCAGGCTGACGCCGCTCGTGCGCAGCGCGGTGATCTCATTGTCGCCGGCCAGCCGGCCGATGCCGAGGAGCACGGCGAACAAAACGCCGAACGGCAGGATCAGATAGAAGACCGTCGGCAGCTGGAGCACCAGATAGCGCATGATCATGCCGAACGGGATGCCCTTGTTTATGACGTAGTCCGCCGCCAAAAAAAGCGTGTTGATCAGCATGAACAGGGTGAACGCCGCGATGGCGAACGCGAATGGCCCGGCCAATTCGCCGAGCACGTAGCGATCCAGGATCTGGACTCCGAAACGGGCCTTCGCCGGCGAGTGGCCGCTGCGTTTGCGATGTCCGGCTGTCAGCCAGTCGAGCCCGGCTTTTGTTCGTCTCACGCTCGTCGTCTGTTCGAGAGCCGTCGACCGGGCGAGGGGTTGCACTTTCGTGCCTACTTGCGACTGCCTGAGTTGCGGAATATCGACAGCACGTTGCTCACGTACGAACTCGTCTCCGCATACGGCGGGATGCCCTTGTATTGCGCGACGGCGCCGGAACCGGCGTTGTACGCCGCCAACGCGAGCGCGACATTGCCGTGGTATTCTTTGAGAAGAGCGCTCAGATGCGAAGCACCGCCGGCGACGTTCTGCGCGGGATCAAAAGGATTGAGGACGCCGTACGCGCGCGCGGTCCCCGGCATCAATTGCATGAGCCCCATGGCGCCGGCCGTGGAGATCGCCGAGGGATCCTCGCCGGACTCGACATGGATGACGGCGCGCAGCAGGGGCGCCGGCACGTGGTGTGCCATCGATTGCTGCGCCACGATGCGGTTGAGCCGCGCCGCGGAGATCTCGTGTGGGCCTTGTCCGAACGGGAGGAAGCCGCCGCCGCTGCAGCCGGCCAGCACCGAAGCAGCGATGATGAGGACGGCGCGGGCGCTGCGCCAGAGCGTCGGGGCGGCCTTCACAGAAACTTGCATCTCCCAAATGTATACGTTGAAGCGGTCCCGGATGGCTTGTTCTTCGTCCCGCACTCCACTCCATTTTGCCCATGCTGCAGCGTTCCGAGCGAAGCTTGGAAACCCCAGTGAGCGTTGCGCGAAGTTGTTACGTTCGGACGCGCCGGCCGACGACCGTCTTGTAGCAGTCCGGACAGTACACCGGTTTGTCGGGGCGAGGTGAGAACGGCACTTGAGTGGCGGCGCCGCACTGCGAGCAGACCGCGTCGAACATGACGCGTTCAGCGCCGCTTGAGCGATCGCGCTTGCGCGCTTGGCGGCAAGCGGGGCAACGCGCCGGCTCGTGCTCGAAGCCCTTTTGCGCGTAGAATTCCTGTTCGCCGACGGTGAAGATGAATTCAGCGCCGCAATCGCGGCAGGCCAAGGTTCGATCTTGCAAGGCCACGATATACCTCGAGGTTCCACCATCCGGAACGACAAAACGCGGCGACCATGGTGGTGGACGCTTACGTGCCAAGACTCTAGCATAGTTCATATGAGAAAAGCAACCAGGCAGGCCACGCCGCGGGCCCGCGCGGAAAACAACGAACCATGCGCATTGCGACCTCTCTTCTCACCCTCATGCTGGCCGCCGGCTGCCTCGCCTTCGGGCAGGCCGCTCGGGCCGCGAGCGCGCCGTCCGTCGGAACAAAAGCGCCCGACTTCTCTTTGCCTACTACGGGCCAAAACACCATGGCGTTATCGTCGCTTCGCGGCAATGTCGTCGTGGTCAACTTCTTCGCCACGTGGTGCCCGCCGTGCCGAGCCGAAACGCCGGATCTGATCAACGTGCAAAAGCGCTTTGCGTCGCGCGGCGTGACCTTCGTCGGCGTCGACGATCGCGAACCCAGTGCTCTCGTCTCGACGTGGGCGGCCGCGAACCGCGTCACGTTCCCGCTCGTCCTCGATGCGGACGGCGGCGTTGAAAAGACGTACGACGTCAACGGCATTCCGACGACCTACGTGCTCGACAAGGATGGGCGCATCGTTTTCAGCCAAGTCAACCAACTTTCGGGTTCGCTGCTCGCAAGCGCGCTCAACGACGTGCTCGCCGGCCGTCTGCCGCGCGAGTCGAAAGCCGCAAAGCGGTTCGAAGACATTGTGGCGAGCTCGACGGCCGATGTCTCTGCGTCGCTTGCGCGCGGCCAAACGGCGCAAGCCATCGCTGCGGGCACGGCGGCGTCCAAGAAGCTCGATGATATCCTCAACGACGTCATGGCGACGGACATCGACTATGCGTGGGCATCGCACGTGCGCGATCGCCTGGGGCTCGCCCTCGCCAAGGCGTACGAGACGCGCGCCGCTGCACAACCAAAGGCGAAGACGACGGCCCACGATTTGGAGCAGGCAGCGCTGCTGCGCGGGCAGTCCGCCCTTGACGACGAGCGCTTCGACAGCGCGCTCAAGTACTATCGGGCTGCGGTTCGACTTGCGCCCAAAGACACCGATGCGTATGACGGCGTCGCGTCGGTCGCTGGCCGAACGGGCGATCACGCCACGGTCTTGTCCATCGACGTGACCGAGGCCGGCTTCGATCCGAAGAATCCGGAGAGCTGGCTCGGCGTCGCCAACGGCTATCTCGGATTGAAGCGCTACGAAGAGGCTTTGCGCGCATCGCATACCGGTCTGGCGCTCGCCGCGGTGGACTACGCGCTGCACCCCGACAAGAAGCATAACGCATACGAACTAGGGCGCATGTGGCTGAAGCTGGCGCGGCTCTCGATCGCCGCCGGCGATTCGAGCGGCGCGACATGGATGCTGGCCGACTCAGCCGCTTGCGCGCCGGCGACCATCGTCGCGCAGCAGGCGGACGAGCAATTCGCCGCGCTCTCACCGTCGCCGATCTATGTGGCGGTCTCAGGCGCTGCGCAAGTGGTGGGCAAGTCGTCGAAGCCGGCCCTGCTGTGGGTGAACGTGCGCAATGCCGCGCAAAGCGAACGCACGGTGCATCTGAGCGCGCTCGGCGTGCCGAAGCGTTGGGTGCTCTCGTTCTGCTACGAGAAAGTGTGCGATCCGTACAAGAGCACCATCACGCTGGGTCCCGGCGCGAATCAACGCGTGGAACTTCAGGTAGTGCCGCTGAGCTCGACCAAAGGCGAATGGGATATGCGCTTGACGCCTACCGGCGATGACACGATGCAGCTCTTGGTCGACGCGAAGACGGCGAAGGCGCAGGTGACCGTCTCCGCCACCTAACTCTCGAAATGTAGCGACCCGAGCGAAGCTCGGGTGTAGTGCCGGGGCTTTAGCCCCGGCTTCCGTTTTCCTACGGCACGAAGTTCGCGATTTTTCCGACTCCGTTTTCGACGAACCAGATCTTGCCATCAGGCCCGGTGGATGCGCCGAACGGAAGAGCGGCGGCCGTCGGCAGGGCGAACTCGGTGATTTCGGGCGCGACGGGCAGCCCAGTCGTCGGTGTTGCGTTGAGCGGCATGCGCGCGATCTTGTTCCCGAGATTCTCGACGAACCACATGTTCGCATCGATGCCTACGACGATCCCATCCGGCTGGCTTGCAGCCGTGGGGACTCCGTACTCGGTGAACCCCGGGGCTACGGCGGTTGCGGACGTTGGGATCCGTCCGACCTTGTTGCCGCTTTGCTCCGTGAACCATAGGGCCCCGTCAGCGCCCGCCGTTATGAATCCGGGATGACTAGCCGGAGTCAAGCCGACGCTGAATTCCGTTATGGTGCCGCCGGTCGTGATCTTCGCGATCTTGGCGGCAGCGAACTCCGTGAACCAAAGGTTCCCGTCAGGGCCTGACACGATGACGGCGGCGCCGTTTGCCGCAGTCGCGGGGACGTACTCGTTGGTGATCACACCCGCTGTGGTGATCTTGCCGATCTTGCCAGGGAACTGCTCGGTGAACCACAGATTGCCGTCGGGTCCAGACGTGATCGCGGTAGGACCCGAATTCGCAGTCGGCACCACGGTTTCGCTGAAGGTGCCGTTCAGGGTCACGCGGCCGATCTTGTTCGTGTTGAATTCGCAAAACCAAACAGCGCCGTCAGCGCCCGCGGCCAGGCCCGCAGGAGCGCTGTTCGCGGTCGGCACGCTGAACTCCACGATTGCGCCGCTCAAGGTGATCTTGGCGATGGCGTTAGCGCCTCGCTCACTGAACCACAGATTGCCGTCAGGTCCCGCGATGATGAATTGCGGCCCGCCCGCCGGATTCGTCAGCGCGTATTCGGCGCCGAAGTGTGCCGGCGGGATCGGCTGCGGCGGAACGCCACCAGTCGACGAGTTGTGACAGGCGCTAAGCGTAATGGCGGCGGCGGCCGCGATTCCAAGCACGATCGTAAAACGGCGCAAGGCAAAACTCCTTAAGAGAAGCGCTTTGAGTGCGCGCAGTGCTTCTGCGGCGCGGGCGACCTACCCTGATTAACCCCCCTTAAAAGAAACCGGGGCTGAAGCCCCGGCACTACAAACCGGGCTAACCCCTGCCTGTCCCTCATTTCGCTTTACAAAGTGCCGATAAGTGGGTTATAGTGGGGCAAAGTGGCTCCATGTGGGGTTAGAGGCCTTTGTCATGAGCGCGCTCCCGAAATTCACGGGACAATTCGAACATTCCCTGGACGAGAAAGGACGGCTAACCATTCCCGCCCGTTTCCGCGCGCGCCTGGGGGACCACTTCGTTCTGACGATCGCACCGCCGGAGCCGTGTCTTGCGATGTACCCCGAGGCGACCTGGCAAGAGTTCTGCGCCAAGCTCGAGGCCGCGCCGCGAAAGGACGCGCAATATCGCACCTTTGTCCGCCATCTGTTCGCGAACACCGAAGAAGTGTCGCTCGATTCTCAGGGCCGAGTGCTCGTTCCGCAAGCGCTCCGGGATCTCGCGCGCTTGGAGCGAGACGCAGTGCTGGTGGGCGCATTGACGAGGGTCGAGGTCTGGCCGGCCGGCGGTTGGCGCAAAGCGAGCGCCGCTCCCGACGGCATGTCCGACCTCATGACCGAGCTTGGACTCTACTAGCCATGTGCCCGCACTGCTGGAGGAGAGCATGTCCCTGCTGCTGCCGGCGGCGCGCGGGCGCGGCTCGCCGATTTTCGTCGACGCGACGTTCGGCGCAGGCGGGCATACGGCGGCCATCCTGGCACGCTGCCCAACCGCTCGCGTTATCGCTCTCGACGCCGACCCGGCCGCTGCGGCGCGTGCGCGGGAACTCGAATCAAGCACCGCCGGCCGCGTTACACCGGTTCACGCAAACTTCGCGCAGCTTGGGGATGCGCTTGACGCCCTGGACTGCAGCGAGGTAGACGGCATCATGTACGACCTCGGGCTCTCATCCCTCCAACTGAGCGACCTCGAGCGCGGATTCGCATTCTCCGGGACCGGCGCGCTTGACATGCGCCTCGACCCCTCATCCGAGGCGCCGACCGCCGCGACGCTGCTCGCTACTCTAAAGGAAGGCGAAATCGCGGACATCATCTTCGAGTACGGAGACGAACGCAACGCGCGGCGCATCGCGCACCAGATCGTGCGCCGTCGCGAACGTTCGCCGCTTCGCTCTACCTCGGATCTCGTCGCGGCAGTCCTCAGCGCCCAGCCCAGGAGCAAGCGACGCACGGCGATCCATCCCGCCACGCGCACGTTCCTGGCGCTGCGCATGGCGGTCAATCGCGAACTCGAATCCCTCGAGCAGACGCTGAGCACGGCGATCCGCTATGTCCGCCCAGGCGGACGCATCGCGGTCATCAGTTTCCACTCCGGCGAGGACCGTGTGGTCAAGCGTCAGTTCGCAGCATGGCGCGTGGCCGGCTTGGTCGAGGTGCTGACGCGCAAGCCGCTGACGCCGAGTGCGCTCGAGATCGCCGCCAATCCGCGCAGCCGCAGCGCGAAGCTGCGCGCCGCTCAGAGGAGCGCATAAGCCATGGCGGCGGTTGCATTTAAATATGACGCGGGACCGGGGCTAAAGCCTCAGGCCTACAGAGCTCATGCCCAAGGATCGGGCAAGCGCCGTGCCCGGCTGCAGCGCTGGTCGAGCGCGCGCCTCGCGCTGCTCATCGTGCTGCCTCTCTTCGCGATTCTGTCCTACGTCGGTCTCACCGCCGAACTCACCGCACAAACCTATCGTCTTGCCGCGGACCAATCAACGCAAGCGCAGCTGTTGCAGAGCGACGACGAACTTCGCCAGCGACTCGCCCAGCTTCAATCGGTCGCGCAACTCGAATCCGCCGCGGCGCGACTAGGCATGAAGGAGCCGGCGCGCATCTCGGTGATCACGCTGCCCGCGCCGCCGCACAAGGCGCCGCCCACGCTCGCCTCGCGGCTGGCGGACCTCAAGCACTTGCTCTTCGTTCCCTAGCCGCCGTGCAGCGGCGGATAGGGGGCGCATCGTGAAACAGAAGGAGCGGACCCGCCTGCGGGCCCGCGCGGTCGCTCTGTTCGCTTGTTTCATCCTCGTCACGTTGGGTCTGGGCAGCAGGCTGTGGTTCGTCCAGATCCGCGGCGGGCAAGCATGGACCGCCTACGCGGGAACCCAACAGCGCGGGAAATTCGACGTCAGCGGCAGGCGCGGCAGCATCGTCGACCGCTTCGGCATCGTGTTCGCCGCCACCGTGCCCGCCGTGCAGATCTTCGCGCAGCCGCCGGACGTCAAAGATGCCAGAAACGAAGCGGCCGTGCTCGCGCCGCTTCTGAAACGGCCGGAGAAGTCGGTGCTCGCCGATCTCACCTCGCCGGAGCCGTTCGTGTATCTCGCGCGTAACGCCCCAAAAGCCGTCGGGCAGACGATCAGCAAGCTGGACCTGCCGGGCGTCGGCGTGAAAGATGAAGCGACCGGCGCGCATGTCGATCCGCAGGGGCATATCGGTTCGACGGTCATCGGTTTTACCGGCGACGACAATCAAGGTCTCGCCGGGATCGAGCACACGTTCAATGACGTGCTCGCCGGCAAAGCCGGCCGCATCGTCGCCGACACCGACAGTCAGGATCGCATCATCCCCTTCGGTCAGCACATGGTGGACGAGCCGGTCGTCGGCGATACGGTCGTGCTCACGATCGATCGCGCATTACAGCTCGCGGCTGAAGACGTGCTCAGCAAGACCGCGACCAAGTATAACGCCGCAAGCGCCGTCGCCATCGTCATGCGCGTATCCACCGGCGAGATTCTCGCGCTGGCGAACTGGCCGGATTACGACCCGAACCATTGGAAGAGCTTCGGGCAAGACGCATACCGCAATCGCGCGATCGCGGATCCGTACGAGCCCGGCTCGACCTTCAAGATCGTCACCGCGACGGCCGCGCTGGATTCGGCGAAGGTGTCGCTCGATGACACGTTTCCGGCGGTGGATCGCCTCGACATCGGCGGTTACGTCATCCACAACGCAGATGACGGATTGGTGTCGTCCGGCAGATCGCGCGAGCCGCTCGCGGACATCATCGCATTCTCTCATAACGTCGGCGCTGCAGAGGTGGCGCTGCACATCGGCAAGACGACCATGGGCGACTACATCAAGCGTTTCGGTTTCGACGACGTCACCGGCATCGATCTCTCCGGCGAAAGCGCCGGCATCGGCGTCTCGTCCGACGAATGGTTCGGCTCGCGTCGCGCCACGGTCGCCTTCGGTCAGGGCGTGTCGGTGACGGCCATAGCGATCGCGCGCGCCTACGCGGCCGTCGCGAACGGCGGCCTGCTGATGCGGCCGCTCATCGTGCGACAGATTCTCTCGCCCAGCGGCCGTGTGATCAAGCAATACACGCCGGATCCGGTGCGCCGCGTCATGCGCCCGCAAACCGCCGCCAAACTGCTCGCCATGCTGCGCGACGTGGTGAAACGTGGCACGGGGAGCAACGCGCAGATCGCCGGCTACGCTGTCGCGGGCAAGACCGGAACCGCGCAAATCGTCGAAGCCGGCGGATACATGCCCGGGGAATACGTGGCCAGCTTCGTCGGCATCGTGCCTGCGGACAAGCCGCAGTACGTCGTGCTGGTCAACGTCGAGCGGCCGCGCGGAGCGTATTATGGCGGCGTCGTCGCCGCTCCAGCGTTCCGCGAACTCGCGCGCCGCGTGCTATGGCGCGAGGGCGTGCTTCCCAAACGGGCCGACGGCGCCGACGACGCGCTGAGCCCCGCTAACGACGCAAAGCGGACCAAGAGGGACAAAGCGCAGGGGAACCAAGGCGGCCGACGGTAATGACAAGCATGCCGACACTGCTTCGGCGGCTGCTCGCCGACGTCGGCGATGCGCGGGTGAGCGGCGATCCCGACGTCTTGATCTCTTCTATCACGGTCGACTCGCGCCGGGTCGAGCGCGGCGCCCTTTTCGCGTGCGTTCGCGGCGAGCGCGATGACGGCCACTCGCATGCGCGCGCCGCGGTGCTCGCCGGCGCGGCCGCCGTACTAGCGGAACGCGAAATCGAGTTGCCCGGCCGCACGCCGATCGCACTCGTCCCGGATGTTCTCGCAGCGCTTTCTCCGATGGCAGCGGAGCTTCAGCGCCGCCCCAGCGCGACGTTGACGTGCGTCGGCGTCACCGGCACCAACGGCAAGACGACCACGACGCACTTCATCGAGGCGATCGCGCTTGCCGCGCAGCGTCCGTTCGGTCTGATCGGCACGCTCGGAGCTCGTCTCGCTGGCGCATTCAGCCTCCCGCTCGAACACACGACTCCCTATGCGCACGAACTGCAAGCGCTGCTCGCGCGCTTTCGCGACACAGGCGCGGCCGGCGCGGTGCTCGAGGTGTCGAGCCATGCGCTCTCGCTGCATCGCGTTGATGATGTCGCATTCGACGTCGCCGCTTTGACCAACGTCACGCACGATCATCTCGATTTCCATGGCAGCTTCGAGCAATACGTGCGCACGAAGAAGCGCCTTTTTGAGATGACCGGACGCAGCGGCATCAAGCCCGGCGGCACCAGCGTGCTCAATCTCGATGATGCGGTCGGCAGATCCCTCGCGCCGGATGCGAAACGAAGGATGACATACTCGCTCGAGAACAACGAGGCGATGCTGCGCGCGAGCGACGTCGCGCTGACGGCGACCGGCTCGACCTTCTGGGTACGCAGCCTTCGGCCGGCGCCGTTTTCGATCCATCTGCCGGGCCCGTTCAACGTCGCCAACGCGATGGCCGCGATCGCGGTCGGGTGCGCTCTCGATTTCGACGTCGAAGCGATCGCCGAGGGGTTGGAAGCCGTGCGCGAAGTTCCGGGGCGCATGACGAGCGTCGCAGCGCCCGGTTTCGGCGTCTACGTGGACTACGCGCACACTCCCGACGGACTTCGCAACGTCCTGCAAGCGGCGCGCGCGGTGGCGACTCGCCGCGTTCTCTGCGTGTTCGGTTGCGGCGGCGACCGCGATCCGCTCAAACGCCCCGTGATGGGGCGCATCGCGCGCGAATTGGCCGATCACGTGGTGGTGACGAGCGACAATCCGCGCTTCGAAGATCCGATGCGCATCATCAATGACGTGCTCGCCGGCATGCAGGGCACGGCGGGCGTCGACTTCGAGGTCGTTCCCGATCGCGCCCAGGCGATCGAGCGCGCCGTGGCGCTGGCCAAGCCGGGTGACGTCGTCGTCATCGCCGGCAAAGGACACGAGGCCTATCAACTCGTCAACGGGGAACGCCTCCCGTTCTCGGACGTGGCGGCGGCCGAGAGCGCCATCCGCAAAGTGCGCGTATGAGCCGCCTGACGATCGCCGACTTCATAAAGGCCGCATCCGGTCATCTCATCGGTGCCAGCGTGCCGAACACGCCCTTCATCCCCAGCACGGATTCCCGCACGTTGAGCCCGGGCGAGACGTTCGTTTGTCTGCGCGGTCCAAATTTCGATGGTCACGACTTCATAACCGATGCCGTAGCGCGCGGCGCGATCGCCGTGGTGGTCGATCGGCCGGCGGCTGCCGAGAGCGCCACCGTGCCGGCGATCGTGGTCGACGACACCAAGCGCGCATATCTCGCGGGCGCTGCGCGAGCGCGCAAACTCGCCGCCGGCGTCCAGCTCGTGGGCATCACCGGCAGCAACGGCAAGACGACGACCAAAGAGATGGCGGCGCAATTGATCGGACAGCACCGGCGCGTGAGCGCCACGCCGATGAACGAGAACAACGAGCTAGGGCTGGCCAGATTGTGCTATGCGCTCGACGGCGTTGATGTGGCGGTGGCGGAGATGGGCGCGCGCCATCCCGGCGAGATCGAAGAACTTGCCGGCATCGCAGCGCCGGACGTCGGCGTGTTGACCAACGTGGGCGAGGCGCACCTCGAATTCTTCGAGGATCGCGAACAGCTGGCGCGTACGAAATTCGCGCTGCTCGAACGCAGCGCTCGCGCGGTGTGCAACGCCGCCGACGCGTGGACGCGGCGGTTGGCCGTTGAAAAAGGTATCGCGAGCTCCGCATTGTGGGTGCGGTTGTGCGGCGACGAGAACGCCGCCGGCCTGACGCTTGAGGCAGGTTCGCCTCACGACGGCCGCGTTGCGGTGTCGCTGGGCGCCTCTCACGCCTTCGCCGAGTGGCGCCTCGTCGGCGAGCAGCACCTCCGTGACGCGCTGCTCGCAGCCGCCGCGGCGATCCATTGCGGCCTGACTTTCGAACAGATCATCGCCGGTTTTGGGTCGCTGCGGCTGCCCGCTGGGCGCTTCGAAACCCACGCGCTGCCATCGGGCGCGTTCGTCGTCTATGATGCCTACAACGCAAGTCCGACTTCGGTGGCGCATGCGTTGCGCGCTTTTGCGGTGCTGCCCGCGCTCCGGCGCATCGTCGTGCTCGGCAGCATGGCGGAACTCGGCGACGACGCCGCAGCCCAGCACGAGGAGACCGGCGCGGCAGCCGCACGCTGCCTGCTCGATGCGCTCTATTGCGGAGGCGAATTCGCGGAAGCGCTTGCGAGCGGCGCGCGGCGCGCAGGCATGCCGCCTTCAGCGGTCGCGACGTATTCAAGCAATGCGGAGATCGCCGGCATCCTGCGGCGTTCGCTGCAATCCGGCGACGGCGTGCTGCTCAAAGGCTCGCGGGTGCAGCGCATGGAGGAGATACTCGAAGCGCTCGCGGCTGAGAAGGCGCCGACATGACGCTTCGCTCGTTCATCGTCGACGCTCCCGGTCTGTCGCCGCACATCGTGGCGCTGCCGGTACGTACGCCGCTGGTGAAGGCGGGCGACGACCTGCCGGCCGTGGTGGCGACGGCGGTACGCGGCATCGCAGCGCCAGACGACGTCGTTTGCGTTTCGGAAACGGCAGTGGCCATCGCGCAAGGACGTTCCATACCGGCGGAGGCGATCAGGCCGGGCAGACTTGCGCGCATGCTCGCGCAACGCTCCGGTTCGTACGCGACGGTCAACCAGCCCGAATCGATGCAGCTCGTCATCGAGAGCGCCGGAGCATTGCGCGTGCTCGCCGCAGCCGCGGCCTCTGCCGCAGGCCGGCTCATCGGCCGGCAGGGTGACTTCTACCGCATTCTCGGACCCGCAGTGGCCGAGATCGACGGCTACACGGGCACCATGCCGCCGTACGAACGCCACATCGTCTTGGGGCCGGATAGACCCGAGGAAGTCGCCGGCGAAATCGCGGCTGCGTGCGGCACGCACGCGGCGATCGTCGACGCCAACGATCTCGGCAAAGTCGAAGTTCTCGGAGCGAGCACGGGTCTCGATCGCGAGGCGGTGCGCGAGTGCTTGCGCTCCAATCCGCACGGCAACGGCGATCAGCAGACGCCGATCGTCGTGCTCAAGTATCGCCCGAGCATCGGCTCGCACGTTGCGAGCCCGTTGCTCTTCGCCCAGGCGGCTCAGTGCTGAGCCCCGCGGCGTTCCTCTGGCTTGCCGCGCACGTCGCGGTGGGCGGCGTCCTCGCGGCAATCGTCGTGCCTGGCGTGATAGCGTGGCAACGCCAACGCGGCTTGAGCCAGCAGATCTATGAGGACGCGCCGTCGTCCCATGCCGTCAAGGCGGGCACACCCACCATGGGCGGCATCGCATTTGCGATCGCGGCGCTGGCCGGTGCGCTCTTCCCGATTGAAAACGCAGTCGAAGCGCTGCCGCTTCTGTGCTTGGTCCTGGCTGCGGCCTGCATCGGCTTCGCCGACGATTACCTGATCCTGTCCAAGCACCGCGCGCTCGGTCTGCGCGCGCGCGCCAAGTTCTCGCTGCTCGCGGTGGCGGCGCTCGGCTTCGTCATCTGGGAGGCGACGCGCATGCCGCTGCACGGCGCGCAGATGTGGTTCGGCGGGCCGGTCCTGCTGCCGACATGGGTGTGGGCGATCCTGGCCGTGCTCGCCATCGTCGGCGCTGCCAATGCGGTCAATCTCACCGATGGGCTCGACGGACTCGCTGCAGGCTCGGCGATCCCGCCCCTGCTCCTCATGACCTACGTGTCCGGCAATGGGCTCGCCGCCTCTGTGCTCGGCGCGTGCGGCGGCTTCCTTTACTATAACCGCCACCCCGCTCGCATTTTCATGGGCGATACGGGCTCGCTGGCTCTGGGCGCGCTGCTCGGCGGGCTGGCCATCGACAGCGGCCTGCTCCTCCTGCTCCCGCTGATCGGCGTTGTCTTCGTCGTGGAAACGCTCTCGGTCATGGCGCAAGTCGCGAGCTTCAAGATGACGGGCAAGCGCATACTCAAGATGAGCCCGTTGCATCACCACTTCGAACTCTCGGGCTGGTCCGAATCGCGCGTGACGTTGACGTTCGTCGCCGCATCGCTCGTCGCCGTGTGCGCGATCTGGTTCGCACTCGTCGCCAGTTGGCCGCGAGGCGCTGCGCATTAGATGCAGAAAGACATCGCAGTGAAGTTCGGACGAGGCGACCGCGCGCTGGTGATCGGCGTTGGCCGCAGTGGGCTTGCCACAGCCGCCGTGCTGCGCAAGCGCGGCGTCCGCGTCGTCGCTTTCGACGACAAACGCTTCGAAGCGGGTTCGCCCGAGCGCGCGGCGCTCGACAAACTCGAGGTGCCGTTGCTCAGCGATCGCAGCGCCCTCACCACCGCAGCCGGCGACGCGCAGATCGCCATCCTTTCTCCCGGCATCCCGCAGAACAATCCGGCCGTGCTCGACGTGCAGCGAGCCGGCACGACCGTCATCTCTGAGATCGAAGCCGCATACCGGATCGCGAAGGCGCCGATCATCGCCGTCACCGGCACGAAGGGCAAGTCCACGACCGCTGCGCTCATCGGACATCTGCTGCGCGCGGCCGGCGCGAAAGTGCGCGTCGGCGGCAACATCGGCAACCCGCTCATCGGCGAGACCGCCAAAGCGAAAGCGGACGAGTGGGTCGTGGCGGAGGTGTCGAGCTTCCAGCTCGAGGGCATCACGACATTTCGGCCGCGCATCAGCGTGCTGCTCAACATCACCCCGGACCATCTCGATCGCTATCCGTCCATGGAGGAATACGCCGAAGCCAAGTTCAGGATCTTCGCCAACCAGCGGGCCTACGACGCGCAGCGAGGTTCAGAACAAGACTTCTTCATCGCCAACGCCGACGACCCGCTGGTCGCGTCGGCCTGGGATCGCGTTCCGTGCCTCAAAGCCTGCTATTCGTTCGGCAGCAATCCGGCTTGCAACCTGACGTTGGTGGGCGACATGATCGTCGAGCGAAGCGACGAGCTCCGACCGGTCGTAGCCGTTTCGCAACTGTTGATCCGCGGGCGCCACAACGCCGGCAACGCGATGGCGGCATATCTCGCAGCAAGTCTGGCCAATGCAGCCGTGGATGCCGTCGAGGCGGAGGCGGCGCTGCGAACCTTTGAGCCGATGGAGCATCGTCTGCAGACGATCTCCACCGCGGGCGGCGTCACCTGGGTGGACGATAGCAAAGCCACCAACCCGGCCGCCGTCATGAAGGCGCTGGAAACGTTTGACACGCCGATCATCCTGATCGCCGGCGGACGCAGCAAGAACACGGATTTCAGTGAGATGGGTTCGGCGATCGGCAAACGCGCCAAGCGCTGCATCCTCATCGGCGAAAGCGCGCGCGAGATCGGCCGGCAGATCGAGGGTCCGGTCGAGTACGTCGCTTCCATGCAGGCAGCGGTGCATGCCGCAGCGGCTGCCGCCGGCCCGGGCGATGTGGTTCTGCTTTCACCGGGCTGCGCTTCATTCGACATGTTCCAAAGCGCCGAGCAGCGCGGGACGAGCTTCGCCGCCGCCGTGCGCGAGTTCGCCGGCGGCCGCAAGGTCGGCGCGTCGTGATCGGACGGCGTGCGCCGGACACGTTCCTCTTGATCGTGACGGTCTTGTTGGTCGCGGTCGGCGCAGTCATGGTGTTCTCGGCGTCTTCGGTCGTCGGGATCAACAAGTACCACGATGCCACGCACTACCTCAAGCGAGAGCTCGTATGGATCGCGCTCGGCATCGCGGCGGCATGGTTTGGCGCGAAACTCGACTACGGCGCGTTGCGCAAGATGGCGCCGTATCTGCTCGGCTTGGCCGTCTTGATGCTGGTCGCCGTGCTGTTGCCGCACGTCGGCGCAGTAGCCGGCGGCGCTCGCCGCTGGTTCGAGTTCGGTCCCATATCGTTCGAGCCGTCCGAATTCGCGAAACTCGCGTTGGTCATCTTTCTCGCCAAAGTGTTCTCGGAACGCGAAGACGGCGCTCGCTCGCTGTCCAAGGCCGGCTTCCCCGCCATGCTTTGGGTGGGAGTGTGTTTCGCGCTCGTCGTCATCGAGCCCGACCTCGGCACGGCGAGTCTATTCGTCATGACCGCCTTCGTGATGCTCTTCGTGGGCGGCGCGCGCTGGTGGCATCTCGGCTTGGAGGTCGCAGTCGCGGTGCCGGCGCTGCTGGCTTTCATCTACTCCACGCCGTACCGCCGCGATCGTTTCACCGCATTTTGGAATCCGTGGCACGACCCGCGCGGCGCCGGCTATCACATCCTGCAATCGCTCTCCGGATTGGGTTCCGGTGGTCTTTTCGGCGTCGGCCTCGGCCAAAGCCGCCAGAAGTTCGGCTATCTGCCGGAGCAATACACGGATTTCATCTACTCGATCATCGGCGAGGAACTCGGCTTCATGGGCGCGGCTGCCGTGCTGCTGTTGTTCCTCTTCCTGGCGTATCGCGGCATCAGCATCGCCATGAAGGCGGAAGACCGGTTCGGATTCTATCTCGCGATCGGCATCACGAGCATCATCACGCTCCAAGCGCTCGTGAATATCGGCGTGGTGACGGCGTCGTGGCCGGTCACCGGCGTGCCGCTGCCGTTCATCAGTTACGGCGGCACCTCGATGGTGTTCAGCCTTTTCGGGATCGGGCTACTGGCCAGCATCTCGCGCGGTCGAACGAAAGCTGCGTTGGCCGAGGAGGAACGAAGGGAAGGACGCGGTGCGAATTCTTCTCACCGGCGGCGGCACGGGCGGTCATCTATACCCCGCGCTGTCACTAGCGCAAGCGCTCTCCGCCGCGCCCGCTGACCCCGGCGTGTGCAGCCCCGACGATCCGTCGGTCGCGTTGCCATTGCTCGACGGCGGCCACGAGCTGCTGTTCATCGGCACGCGCGGCGGCATGGAAGCCGAGGTCATCGCGCGCACGCACATCCCGCTCGCAATCGTCAGCAGCGGGCCGATGTCGCGCACGTCGCTGACCCGCGCTGTCGGCGGCTTGGCGGCGAGCGCGGTTGGCACCGCCCAGGCCTTGCCGATCGTGAAGCGCTTCAAGCCCGACGTCGTGATCGCCACCGGAGGCTACACGAGCGTTCCCGCGGTGATGGCGGCCGCGACATTACGCACGGCGCGCGTGCTGCGCGGCACGAAGATCGCTTTGATCGAGCCGAACGTCGAGCCCGGCCGCGCGAACCGGCTGATGGCCAACGTCGCGGACGAGGTGTGGGGCGCATACGCGGAGACGGGCAAGTTCTTTCCAAAGAAGTTCGTGCTGACCGGCATCCCAGTGCGCGCGGAGATCGCGGCTCGACCGACGCAAGTTGAAGCGCGCCGCAGCCTCGGACTCGACCCCAAGCTGACCACGGTTTTGATCTTCGGCGGCAGCCAGGGTTCGCGCACGATCAACGTGGCGACCAGCGCCATGATCGCGCGCCGGCGGCTGCCCCGGACGTGGCAAGTCCTGCACGCCAGCGGCGAGCGCGATCACGAATGGATGAAGGCCGAACGAAAGGTCGAGACGAGCGGCAACCGTTACCACCTCGTCAAGTATCTCGACGACATGGCGCTCGCGTACGCAGCCGCCGACGTCGCGGTGTGCCGCGCCGGCGCTTCGACGCTCGCCGAACTAGCCGCCGTCGGCCTTCCGTCGATCCTCATCCCCTACCCACACGCGGCGGACGACCACCAGCGCAAGAATGCGCGCCTGTTCGCCGGCCATAACGCGGCGGTGGTGATCGAGGACACAGGGCTAGACCCCGATTCGCTCTACTGGGCGCTCGTGAATGCGCTCGATCCCGACAAGAACGTGGTCATGCGTTTAGGCGCCGCACAACTCGCGCATCCGCGCGCACTCGATATCATGATCGAGCGCATCATCAAGGGCAAGATCGGCACGAGGTAGCGCCGCCGGAGAGGGACGCAAACCAGGCCCAACTAACAGAACGTTCTGAGATAGATGATAGGCTACAGGCACGTCCATTTTGTGGGGATCGGCGGCATCGGCATGAGCGCGATCGCGCGCGTGCTGATCGCGATGGGCGTGAGCGTTTCCGGCTCCGATCTCAAGACGAATGGCACGCTCGAGAAGTTGCGTCTGCTCGGAGCGCGCGTGCACCTGGGCCACGGTTCGGACAACATCGAGGGCGCCGATTGCGTCGTCATCTCCTCCGCGATCCCGCAAGACAATCCGGAAGTGATCGCCGCTCAGCGCGCGCGCGTCCCCGTGCTGCAGCGCGCCGAAATGCTGGCTGAGATCATGGCGGACAAGCGCGGCATCGCCGTGTCGGGCACGCACGGCAAGACCACCACGACTTCGATGATCGCGCTTGTGCTCGACGCCGGCGGCTTCGAGTCGACCGTGCTCATCGGCGGCGAGGTCAACGATCTCGGCGCGAACGCGCGTCTCGGTGCCGGCGACGTCGTGGTGGCCGAAGCCGACGAAAGCGACGCGTCGTTCTTGCGCCTCACGCCGGCGTGCGCGGTCGTCACGAATATCGAAAACGACCATCTCGGCTACTACCGCGATCTCGAGCACCTCATCGAAACCTTCTCGCTGTTCATCGGGCGCGTGCCGGCTAGCGGCTGCGTCATCGCATCTGCCGACTGCAACGCCGTGCGCGAACTCATCCGCCGCTTCTACGAGCAGCCGAAACTGCTGGGCGATCCGCGCGTGATCACGGCGGGCTTCGATCCGGCGGCGGGCGTTCGAGCTGAGAACGTCCGGCTGGCAGATTTCGGCTCCACATTCAGCGTCCGTCGCAACGGCGCGCCGCTCGGAGAGATCAGCCTGCGCGTGCCGGGCCGCATCAACGTGCTCAACGCTTTGTGCGCGCTCGCGGTGGGTCTCGAGTTCGGCGTGCCCTTCGAGGTCATCGCGCGCGCTCTGGCGCGCTTCCGCGGCGTCGCGCGCCGCTTCCAGATCCTCTACGACAGCGACG
Source organism: Candidatus Tumulicola sp. (assembly GCA_035601835.1). Classification (NCBI taxonomy): domain Bacteria; kingdom Bacillati; phylum Vulcanimicrobiota; class Vulcanimicrobiia; order Vulcanimicrobiales; family Vulcanimicrobiaceae; genus Candidatus Tumulicola; species Candidatus Tumulicola sp. The sequence continues at coordinate 51,917 of DATNNM010000011.1, forward strand.
CGCTCAAGATCGTCGACGACTACGCGCACCATCCGACCGCGGTGCAGGAGACGATCGCGGCGGCACGCGCGTATTGGCCCGGGCGGATCGTCGTGGCGTTTCAACCGCATCGCTATAGCCGCACGGCATATCTCTTCCGCGACTTCGCGCACGCGCTGCTCGGGGCCGACGAAGTCGTCATCACCGATATCTACGCGGCCGGCGAGATCGCGCTGCCCGGCGTGCGCGCAGAGTCGATCCTCGAATGTCTGCGCGAGTTCGATCATCAAAAGTCCGTGACGTACCTGCCCAAACCCGCGGACGTCCTGGCGTATCTGCAGCATACGCTCGGTCCCGGCGATCTTGCGCTTACGCTCGGCGCCGGAGACATCGGCGGCGTGGCGCACGAACTCGCCGCAGGCCTCTCTGCCGCCGACGCGGGCGTCGGCTCGGTCTGACGTCAGCCTGCCGGTGATCGCTGGAGCGTCAGTCCCCGGCAACGCGCTCTCGAAGGATCAGCGAGCCGCATTGACGCGCATGCTCGGGAGCGCCGCATCCTTCGATGCGCCGTTGGCGCCGAAGACCTCGATGCGCATCGGCGGACCCGCTGCATGTTTCGCCGAGATCAAGCGGATCGACGACCTTGTCGCGCTCTTGGCTCTTTGCGAGCGCGATCGCATCGCGTGGTCGATGCTCGGGTTCGGCAGCAACCTGTTGATCCGCGACGAGGGCTTCCCGGGCGTGGTCGTGCGGCTCGCGGGCGACTTCACGAAAGTGACCATCGACAAGACCCGGGTGCGCGCGGGCGGAGCGACGCCGATCGTCGCGCTATGCCGCGACGCAGCGAAAGCCGGCCTTGCGGGCGCAGAAGCGCTCGTCGGCATCCCCGGCACGGTGGGCGGCGCGGTGCGCATGAACGCGGGCACCGACGTCGAGATCGGCGACGTCATCGACCGCGTCGAGGTGTTGGTCGCGGGCGACACGTTGCAGACTTTCACCAAACCGGAGTTCACCTATCGGCGCTCGACGCTCGACCGCCGTGCGGTCGTCTGCGCCGCCGAACTGGTGCTGCAGCACGCCGATCCGTCCGAGGTTCGCGCCGAACTGAACCGGCGCATCGCGCGCCGCAACGCCACCCAACCGCTCGAGCTGCCGAACTTCGGCAGCGTGTTCAAGAACCCGCCGGGAGATCACGCGGCGCGGCTCATCGAGACCGCAGGCTGCAAGGGCTGGCGGACCGGCGGCGCGCAGGTGTCCGAGAAACACGCAAATTTCATCGTCAACCGCGGCGGCGCGACCTGCAAGGATGTGCTCGCGCTGATCGATCGGGTGCGCGCCGCGGTGACGGCGCAACACGGCGTGGATCTGGAACTGGAAGTCCACATACTTTGACCGCCACGAGCGCGGGCAAACCGAAGGTCGCCGTCATCGCGGGCGGCGATTCCGCTGAACGAGAGATCAGTCTGCAAACCGGAGCGGGCGTCGTCAACGCGCTCGAGTCTTTAGGCTACCCGCACGTGACGCTCGACTTCGATGCTTCGTTCGTGGATCGGCTGCGCGCCGAACGCCCGGACGTCGTTTTCAACGCGCTGCATGGCGGCGCGGGCGAAGACGGCACCGTCCAGGCGATCCTCGATTGGCTGAAAGTGCCGTACCAGGGCTCAGGCCTTCGCGCATGCGCAGCCGCGATGGACAAGTGGACGTCGAAGGCGCTGCTGCGCATGCACGACCTGCCGACGCCGCGAGGCGTGCGCCTCGACGTCGATGCGGGCGAAGCCAAAGAACCACCGGAGCCGCCTGGATTGCCGTGCGTCGTGAAACCGCTCGCGCAGGGGTCGGCGGTCGGCGTCAGCGTCGTGCACTTCGCTGAATCGTGGGAAGACGCGGTGCGCGGCGCGAGCAGCTTCGGGGCCCCGATCCTCGTGGAGGAGTACGTCGAAGGCCGCGAGTTCACCGTCGCGATCCTCGAGCGACGCGCGTTGCCGGTGGTCGAGATCACGCCGCACGACGATTTCTACACCTACCATGCGAAGTACACGCCGGGCGCGAGCACGCACACCGTGCCAGCGATGCTTCCGACAGCGTTGGCGCAGCGCATGCAGGACTACGCGCTGCGTTTCCATCACATTCTTGGCTGCCGTGATTATTCTCGCGTTGATATCGTGATGTCCGTGACCAATTCGCTATATGTGTTGGAATGCAACACGTTGCCGGGGCTCACCCCGCTGAGCCTCTTCCCGGAGGCGGCGGCTGCCGCAGGCATTTCATACGAGGAGCTTGTCGATTCGCTGGTGCGCGCCGCTTGCGCCCGAGCCGGGGTGCACGCAGCGTGACGGAGGAGCGTGCCGCCCGGCCGCTGCGCGTCGTGCTCTTCGACCTCGACGGCACGCTCATCGATTCGACCGACCTCATCCTCAACTCATACGAGCACACGTATCGGACGCTCGGACGCATCATGGGTCGCGAACAGATCCAGGCCGACTTCGGGCTGCCGCTGCGCGACACGCTCGAGCGCTACTTCCACGGCGACGAACTCCGGCGCGCGCTCGAGATCTACATCGACTACAATCTCCGCCTGCACGACGACGGCGTTCGCCAAATACAGGGCGTCGCCGAACTCGTGCGCCGCTTGCGCGAGATGGATCTGCGATTGGGAGTCGTGACCTCAAAAGCGCGCGAGACGGCGCTGCGCGGCCTCATGCTGTGCCGCCTGGATCGATTCTTCGAGGTCGTCGTTGCGCGCGAGGACACGCGGCGGCACAAGCCTGAAGCCGAACCTATCATCTACGCGCTCGCCTCGTTCGAGGCGGATGCGGCCGAGTGCGCCTACGTGGGAGACACGCCCTTGGACATCGAGGCGGCGCGAGCGGCGGGGGTACGACCCATCGCCGCGCTGTGGCGTCCCGTTGCCAGAAAGGCGTTCGACGACTGGCGTCCCGACGCGTTTGCTGCGACGCCGCAGGAGGCTGCCGATATATTAGAGAGCTGGCGCGCCGCACGGGAACACGCCGAAGATGGGGAAGCGGCACAAGGCGCCTGACTAGGACTAGAGATGGGATTCATCGGCTTTCTTTCTTGGCTCCTGAGCTCTAACGTCAATGCGGACACGCGCCGCATTCTCGGCGTGTCCATGCCCGGCGACCTGACGCTGGAGGCGTCGATGGGCGTGGACGTCTCCCTGCCGCCGGACGCGACCATGTCCGAGTTGCCCAAGCCGATGGCGGAAAAAGCGCGCGATCAGATCGCCGCGCTCCAGAAGATCGATCCCGATTTCAACGAGGTTTCTTTCCTCAATCAAGCCACGGCCGCGTTTCAGGCAGCCATGCAGGCCGAGGGCGCGATGAAGCCCGATGCTGCGGCCTCGATCGGCACACCGGCCTTCGTCGATTGCCTGAAGCAAAAGGTGGATGACTGGCGCTCCGGCGCGCTCGCGCGCAGCATCAGCGGCGTGAAGCTGGATTCTCCGACGATCATGAAGATCTCCGTCGACGGTATGCGGCAACAGTTGACCGTGCGCTTCACCGGCACCGCGGTCCGCAACACGACCGACACGATCAGCAACACGCTGAGCGACGGAAGCGCCCAGCCGCAGTGGTTCACCGAGTTCGCGACCTTCGTGCGTCCGGCCGGTTCGACCACGCCCAAAACTGCGGCCGCGGGCGCACCGGTGAGCTGCCCTCGCTGCGGCGCTCCAGCGCCGCCCGGCGCGATCACGTGCCCGTTCTGCAGTTCGCCGCTCACCGGCACGGGCGGCATCTGGCTGCTCGACCACACAAGCGCTTCCGCATACACGTAACCAAGGTTCTTACCGCATCTTTTGAGAACCTTACGTCACGCCTCACAGGGCGACGTTTGTTTCTTAGGAGGTTTTCTTGATGAACCGTCTCTTGGTGATTGTCGCCGCGCTGGTCGCGCTTTCGTTCGCGAGCGCTGCCGTCTCGAATGCAGCTGCGCCACCGCAGAAACTGCCGCCGGGCATGACGCCGGCGATGTTCAAACAGATCATGGCGCCGGGTCCATCCCATCCGACCGGCATCCCAGCCGGCGCGGTGCCGTACCTCGGGTGCATTCCGACGATGGGCTTCCACTACGCCAACGCGAAGGATTGGCCGTTCGGACCGATCTACGGCTGGTACAAGGGCAAGGTGACCTTCACCGAGATCATGGTCGCCAAGGCGGCTTTCGAAAACGGCACGAGCTGGTCCAACGTGCTGAAGCCGCTACCCGGGCACCAAGTCGATCACGTCGACATCTGGTACGAGGCGCACGGCCATCCAGGGTACGCAGCGCCGCATTACGACATCCACGCCTGGTACGTGCCGAGTTCCGAGTACATGTACTACTGCAACAACCCGTCCGGCAAAAAACCCGCCTGGCTGTGATCTAAACGGACATAATGTAGCGTTCCGAGCGAAGCTCGGAGGTTTAGTGCGGCACAGCCGTCGGGTTTGGGAGCGGGTGCGCGCTTACAGGCTGTGGCGCGCGCTCGACCGGCTTGGGGGGCGCGGGCGGCGGCGGCGGCTGAACCGTCACGGGCACCGGATTGCCGTTGACGCCCCCCGAGACGGGCACGATCACAGTGCCTTTGTTTGGATCGACCGTGACGGGATGAACCGGATCGATGGTCACCGGCGCGCGCACGGGTTGGATCGAGCGGACGTATTGCGCTCCGCCGACCGGCAGCACGACGCGCCGCGGCTGCACGGCCAGTCGATCGAAGACGACCAGCTTGCTCGGCGACAGCGGCCGGTTGATGAGCGACGGCATCACCGCGTAGCGGACGTTATCCGGCAACGTGCGGCGCATGCCGTCGATCCGCAGCGGCGCCGTCGAATGCACCACGACGGTCTTCCCGTTCGACGCCATGAAATGCGCAGAAACCACCGCGCGTTGTGACAACACGCCATACGGCACGACAGCCGTCGTCCAGAAGTAGCCCGGATAGCCCGGCCACGGCGTCAGGTAGAACTGGCCCGGCAGGCCGACGATAGTCACAAAGCCCGACCCATACGGATAGAAGCGGCTGAAGAAAATGATCTCGACCACGTTGCCGGCCACGAGGAACAGCGGTCCGGGCGTGTAGAGCGAGAAGCCGGGCGGGCAGAAACCGTAGCGCCGGTAGCCGTAGGAATAGTTGGGCGCGTAGTCGAGCATGGACGACACATAGGAGAGGCTCCCCGCGTCCACGCGGAAGGTCCACTGATCCGAAAACGGCGTTCCGTCATCGCTTTGCCCGCTCACGGCGACGCTATGCCGGCCCGAGTCCAGCGCGTAGCGCGGGGTGTACGCGAAATAGGCGGAAGAAACCGTTGATTCAGCCGTGACGTCGGCGCCGTCGAACGTCACCGTCACGGTTGACGGATTGACCGCCGCTGAGCCGCCCTGAAAACGTCCGTAGATCTGCGGGTACTGCGTGCCGACCAGCGTCTCAGGAGCGGGCCGCTGATCGATCACCGAGCTGGCCAAGGCCGGAGCGCTCGTCACGTTCGTCGCGTAGCCGCTCGGGAGGCGCGGCGGGCCGCCGACCGCCGCGACAAAACTGCCCGGCCTGACCCCGGTGACGATCGCCACCACGCTGGTCTCCGGATTGTAGTCGGCCGTTGCGCCCAGCGCGTCCGTCAAAACTCGCAGCGGCACCATGACGCGCCCGGCGAACTCGCGCGGCGAGGCGTCGAGCGCCACGCGCCGGCCATTGACGTAGGCCACTGCGCTGCCGAGCGCGAGTTGGATGATGCGCCCGCCTTGGCGTACGGCGATGGAGCCGGACGCAGCGTCATAGGAGACCGCACCGCCGAGCCGGTCGACGATGTCGCGCAACGGAACGAGAACGTGGCTTCCGATCACGATCGGCGGAACATCGGTCTGCAGCGCCTGACCATTCAGCACGATGCTTGGCGATGCGGCACGAGCCGGTCCGCACAGACTCAGGGCGGCCACAAGCGAGAGCGTGAGGGCGAGCGGGGCGGCGTTGTTGCGCATGGCGCGCATATTCGACGAGCCGGGGGCGTTGTGCTCCCGGCTCGCTTGCCTGTTCTTCCTGGGAGCGCCTACTCCATGACGTCCGGACCCGGATCGCCGCCCTCGGCCGCGACTTTGAGCCGATCGTTGTAGTACGCCCATCCTTCGCCGTGCATCTTCGCACGCTCGGCGTCGATGAACCCGGTGTGCGTGAGCCGCACTACCGTAGCCTTGCCGTCGGCTTCCAGCTCATACCGCACGACCGTGCGCGAGCCGAGCGGGCTGTTCTTCCAGTCCCAGGTGTACGCGATTGCGCGCGGCGGATCGTATTCGATGATCTCGCCGACCGCGATCCACTCGCCCTTTTCGAATTGATAGCGGCCGCCGACCCGCGCTTCGAACGAGGTGATGGGTTCCCAGCGCTTCATCTCCTTGGGATCGGACAGCAATTTGAACACGTGCTCGCGCGGCGCGTTGATGCGGACGGTCTTGTCGACCACGAGCTCGGGGGCGTCCTTGATCATTGACTTCTCCTTCTTTGATCGCTCTCGGCGATGGCCTTGAGGTTGGCCAGCGCCGTGGTCCAGAAGGCATCCAGATATGCGCGCACGCCCGCCAGCCGCTCGGTGTTCACCCGATACAGTCTGCGCGTGCCGTTCTGCCTCTCAGTCACGAGTCCGGCCTCTTTGAGGATCTTCAAGTGTTGGGACACCGCCGGGCGGCTCACCGGCAAACGGTCGGCCAACTCGCCCACCGCGCGCGGTCCGCGTTTCAAGCGTTCGAGAATGGCGCGGCGAGTCGGGTCGCCCAGCGCGTCGAAGATCTGTCCGTAAGTATCCACTTACCGTAAGATACCACTAACGGATGTGCCTGTCAAGGCCGCCCCTCAAGTCCGGCGGCCTGCGCGGGTCGCTCGCCGATCAGGCCCATGCCGCGCAGCAGCGGCTCGAGCAACGCGCCTTGCACGACGATCGTGAAGAGCACGACCGCGAAGACCATGGAGACGAGCAGCGCGCGGTCCGGGAATCCGACCGGCAGACTCAACGCGAGCGCCATCGACAAAGCGCCGCGCATGCCGGCCAGCGCGATCGCGTTTTTCCATGACGGCTTAAGCGGTCGGCCGAGCAGCGCCGAGACCGGCGCGAACAGATGCACGATAAGGGGGCGGCCCAGCATGACGGCCGCGATTCCCAGTAGTGCTGCGGGCCAGATTGCCGCGATGTCGGCCATGTGGATGGACACGCCGATCAACACGAACACTCCGGTGTTCGCGACGAACGCGACCACCGCCCAGAAGCTACCGACCCACGCGCGATCCTGGTCGGACAATCTGCTGAGGCTGCGCGAGCCGGCCGCCACGATCGCGGCGAAAACGACCGCCATGATGCCTGAAACGCCCAAATAGTCCGCGATGAAATATGCGCCGTACGCCGCGATCGCGGTCAATATCGCGACGAGCGGCAGTCGCCTTGCGACAACTCTGAAGAGCAGCCGCACGGCGTAGCCGACGACGACTCCGACGGCGACGCCGCCCGCGGTGAGCAGCGCGAAATACCAGAGCGCTGCGGGCACGTCGAGACTCGCGCGCGACTGCGCGAGCGTCGCGAGCAGCACCGTGAAGGTGACAGCCGCCGTGCCGTCGTTGAACAGGCTCTCCCCTTCGACGACCGTCTGCACGGTAGCATTGATGCGCATCGCGCGGAACAGCGCTAAGACGGCGACAGGGTCGGTGGCCGCAACGACGGCACCGAAGATGAGCGCGGTTTCGCTCCCCATGTGCGCCCCGAACACAAGAAGCACATAAGAGATCGCGATGCCGAGCACGACGCCCAGCGTCGCGAGCAACGTCACCAGCGCCCAGTTCTTCGCGAGTTCATCCGTGTCAATGCTCCAGCCGCCGGCGAACAGCAGCGGCGGCAGAAAGACGAAGAGCACCAACCGCGGCGTCAACTCGATGGCTTGAGGATGCGGCAAGAGGCCGATGATCAAACCCACGACGACGAGCCAGACCGTGTACGGAATGCGCAGCGGCATACGCGTCAGGTAGCGATTCGCCCTTGATAGCGGCGTTCGAGATGCCCCGGTAGGCGCGCGAGGATCTCATAGTTGATCGTGCCGGCAGCGCGCGCGAGATCCTCGATATCGAGTTCGGCGACAGTTTGGCGCGCCGGACTTGAGCGGACGTCGCTGACGTCCAGCATGCAGGCATTCATACAGACGCGGCCGACGATCGGCGCTCGTGCCTCGCCGATGCGCACGCGCATGCGCCCGTTACCCGCTGCGCGCGGCAGACCATCGGCATAACCAAGCGGCAGGACGGCGATGCGGCTGTCGCGCTCGGGGACAAAGGCGCATCCATATCCGACGCTGTCGCCCTTGCCGACGTCGCGGATCTGCGCGATCGGTGCGAACCAGCGCAGCGCTGGGCGCAGCGCGAAGGCAGGCGCATCGCCGGCCATGGCGGCGCGGACTTCTGGCGACGGCCACTCGCCGTAGAGCGCGATGCCGCAGCGCACCATGTCGAGCCGTGTCTCAGGCCACATCATCGCCGCCGCCGACGCCGCGATATGCAATGCCGGTGCTTTCGTCCCGGGGTATTCTGCCGCAACTTTCTTCAACGCCGCCAGCTGCGCGAGCGTGAATTCTTTGTCCAAATCTTCGGCGTTCGCGAGGTGCGAGTAGAGACCGACCACGCCGACACCCAGCTCTGCGCAGCGCCGCAACGTGCCCGCGGCCTGCGCGCGCGCCACGCCGAACCGGTTCGTGCCGGTATCGATCTTGACGTGCGCGCCGATACGCCGGGCAGCGACGCGGTCGACGTCGCCCTCGTCGAGGATCGCCAACTCGAGGCGGGCTTGCGCGGCCGCGGCCAAATCGTCATCAGCAACCGGTCCGACGACGAAGATGGGATGCTCGATCCCGGCTTCGCGCAACGCGAACGCCTCGCCGGCGGCGAAGACACCGAACCGAAGTCCGTCCAAATCCGAGCCGGCCAAGGCCCGGGCCACGTGCACCAGGCCGTGGCCGTAGGCGTTGGATTTGACCACCGCGCAAAGGCGCGCAGGCGCCGCCCGCCTCGCCAACGCCTGGGCGTTGGCGACCACCGCGCCGAGGTCGATTTCCAGCCAGGAGCGGGCTTCAGCCACCGCTGCGACCCGGGCGGCAGGAACATCTTGTCAAGCTCGGAATCTCCCGGTATAATCAAATTGGCACTCAAGTGCCAAGACTGCTAATTTAGCCGATAAGCCCCGTGGAGCAAGACCTTCAGGGTCGCGCGCAGGGGCTAAAGCCACCATTCTCGTCCTCGCATCGTCGCCCCGCTTCGGGGCGTGGAGCGCGACCTTCAGGTCGCGCGTGAGGCGCGAATATCGCACAACGTCATAAGGAGGGTGTGTTCCCGTGCCCGCAACCGCGTCCAAAACCGAACTCAAGCCGCTTGGCGACCGCGTGGTCGTCGAATCCATCGAGCAGGCGTCGACCAGCACCGGCGGCGTCATCCTGCCGGACACCGCCAAAGAAAAACCGCAAGAGGGCGTGATCATCGCCGTGGGTCCCGGCCGCAGAACCGACAAGGGAGACGTGATCCCGATGGAGCTCAAGGTCGGCGACAAAGTCATCTATTCGAAGTACTCGGGGTCCGAGATCAAGATCGACGGTAACGAGTACCTGATCGTCAGCGAGAAAGACGTTCTCGCAATCGTGAAACGTTAAAGGAGCGCGAACAAAACCATGGCTGCAAAGGAATTACTTTTCGACGAAAGCGCGCGCCGCGCTCTCGAGCGCGGTGTGAACGCACTCGCCGACGCCGTCAAGGTGACGCTCGGTCCCAAGGGCCGCAATGTCGTGCTTGACAAGAAATTCGGCTCGCCCACCATCACCAACGATGGCGTGACGGTGGCGAAGGAGATCGAACTACCCAACCACTTCGAGAACATGGGCGCACAGCTCATCAAAGAAGTCGCGTCCAAGACCAACGACATCGTCGGCGACGGCACGACCACCGCGACGGTGCTCGCGCAAGCGATCTACCGTGAAGGCCTGCGCAACGTCGCGGCGGGCTCCGATCCGCTCGCGATCAAACGCGGCATTGAGAAAGCGGTCGAGAAGGTCGTCGAGGCGCTCAAGAAGATGAAGCATCCGGTCGAGACCAAAGAGGACATCGCCCGCGTCGCCTCCATCTCGGCCAACGATCGCGCGATCGGCGACATCATCGCCGAGGCGATGGAGAAAGTCACCAAAGACGGCGTGATCACCGTCGAGGAATCGCGCACCACCAAGACCGAGCTCGAACTCAAAGAAGGCATGCAGTTCGACAAGGGCTACATCTCACCGTACATGGTCACTGATCCGGAACGCATGGAAGCGACGCTCACCGAGCCGTACATCCTCATCACCGAGCGCAAGATCTCTGCGATCGCAGACATCCTGCCGCTGCTCGAAAAAGTCGTGCAGGTGCAAAAACCGCTCTTGATCATCGCGGAAGACGTCGAAGGCGAAGCGCTTGCGACGCTCGTCGTCAACAAGCTGCGCGGCACGTTCACGTGCGTTGCGGTGAAGGCGCCGGGTTTCGGCGACCGCCGCAAAGAGATGCTCAAGGACATCGCGATCCTCACCGGCGGCACCGTGATCTCCGACGAACTCGGCCTCAAGCTCGACAAGGTCACGCTCAACGAGCTCGGCAAAGCGCGCACGGTCAAGATCACTAAAGAGGAGACCACGCTTGTCGACGGCGCCGGCAAGAAGGAAGAGATCAAGGGCCGTATCGAGCAGATCAAGCGCCAGATCGAAGACACCGATTCCGACTTCGATCGCGAAAAACTGCAGGAGCGGCTGGCCAAGCTCTCCGGCGGCGTCGCGGTCATCCAAGTCGGCGCGGCCACCGAGACCGAGCTCAAGGAAAAGAAGCACCGCATGGAAGACGCCGTCTCGACGGCGCGCTCTGCCGTGGAAGAAGGCATGCTGCCGGGTGGCGGCGCCGCGCTCGTCCACGCGTTAAAAGTGCTCGAGGAGGCCAAGGGCGGCAACGGCCAGCCATCCGATGAGGTGGTCGGCACGAACATCATCCGCCGCGCCCTCGAGGAGCCGCTGCGTCAGATCGCGCAAAACGCCGGCTTCGAAGGCTCGGTCGTCGTCCAGAAGGTCAAGACGCTAGGCGCCGCCGAGGGCTTCGATGCGCTGACCGGCGCTTATGGCGACATGTTCAAGTTCGGCATCGTGGACCCGCTCAAGGTCACACGCTCCGCGCTTGAAAACGCCGCGTCCATCGCAGCGCTGCTGCTCACCACCGAGACGCTCATCACCGATAAGCCCGAAGACAAGAAGGGCAACGGAATGCCGGGCGGCGGCGGGGGCGGCATGGGCGGCTACGACATGATGTAGGCTTTGCCTACAAATAAACTATCGCCCCGGCCGCACGGTCGGGGCGTTTTTTTTTGGCATTATGTTGAGAGTTTCTGGGCTGATCAAGCGCGCTTGGGGGTTATCTCGCCCCATTTATCGCCTTTCCAAACGGCAGCACTTTAGGAAGTAGCCGTGTTCGGTGATGTTCTCTATTCTTCCGACGGCTTTGATCTCGTCGCCTATTGTTTTCGAGAATAAAGCATCGTACTCCGTATCATCAAATATCAGGGTGTAATGGTAACGCTTGCCTGGAATGTTTTGAAGCGTGATCCATACCTTACGATCCACGTACGGCTCTATTTCGCGCACCATACCTGTCACGCGCATCCAGTTACCGACGTATTTGGCTATCATGGCTCTGCCTTGAAGGGTAGTAAGACCAGAGCAGAGCCTGACAGGTTCATCAGGATCGACTGGCAACCACGCGCCCTCTTCAGGAGCGAGCGTCGGTTTTGGGTTGGTTGGTTGCGTGTCGTCTATTTGTTCACCGTCCCTTAACTCAGGTTGTTGACCCATAGACGCAGACGGAAGCGTCTGAGAGGCCGGTGATGGATGCGGCGAGGCAATAGGGCCGCGAGGGCTGGTCAGGTGTTCCAGCTCACACTGCCTTAGCACAATCAGCGTGGTCGCCACAGAGTCTATTTTGCCGCACACGTGGATCAGGTCGCCGGGATGCTTAGTATCAAGACCATCCGCCCACTTCTCGTCGAAATACATGAGGTAGGCGACAGGGTTAGTGTCTGTCCAATCCACCCGAAACATTACCTCGCGACCGCCACCATACAATTCATGCACCTGTCTTACGGAGTCAATCTTTCCTGAAACGTGCATCCATCGGCCTTTGTGAGGTTCTACTTTTTTGTCGGCTTGTACGCTGGTGTTATCCTTGTATAACTTGGTTAACTCTTTAGGATCGACAGTTAACCACTTGCGCTCCTCGTTTTTCTCTGCAGTCACCACGTTGCCCGCTGCAATTAGTCTTTGTGAGTTGTCAACATCAATGCCCGTACCGTAACCCGTGACCACATTACGCTCTAGTCGAATATCGGAACCGCCTCGAACAGCAATCCCAGCTGCGGGTGCAGGCGCGACTGCGGGTTGGGTTGGTTGTGCTTCTGCCGGCGGCGTTTTGTGAAATAGAGTGGCCAGCCACGGCCAAAACACATATAGCAAGCCGACAGTAGCCGCGCCGGCGATGATCCAAACCGGGGCCGTAGACACGATCATGTGCCCAAGCCAACCGATATCATGGCCGCGTTTTTCCTGATCGTCCAAGAATGAATTGACGACCCGTTCGACGGCCGTAAAGGCCGCGACGCCGAGAACCCATATCACGAACCGCCCCAAGTTTCTGCCAACTAACTGATGAGGCCGTAGCATTGCCATCGCCATATTTTAGCACATTACGGCGTGTAGTATAAAACCCAGCCCTTTTTTATGAGGATCTAGTTCATCGGCAGCGGACGGTCGGCGCGCGGCAGCGGAAAAACCTTGTCGATCTCGGCGACATCCGTCGCCGCCAATCGCACGTCGCCGGCGCCGGCGTTCTCGCGGACATGCTCCGGCGCTTCCGCCTTCGGGATCGCGAACATGCCGTCCAATCGAGTGAGGAAGGCGAGCGCGACTTGGCGCGCGGTGGCGCCCAGACGGCCCGCCACGCGTTCCAACACTTGACCTTGGGCGGAGCGAGCGTTCGGAAAATCGCCTTGGCCGAGCGGACTGTACGCCACGTGCGCGATGCGATGTTCCCGGCAGTACGGCAAGACCGCGTGCTCGACGGCGCGTTCGCGCAGATGGTAGAGCACTTGATTGCATGCCAGCGGGTGGCGGCGAAGAGCTTGACGCGCGCCTTCCATTTCGTCGACGTCGAAATTGCTCACCCCGAGCGCGCGGATCTTGCCCGCGTCCACGAGTTCTTCCATCGCGCGCATCGTCTCGGCGATCGGATGACTCGAGGGCCAGTGCAACAGATAGACGTCGAGGTAGTCGCTTCGAAGCCGGCGCAGCGACTGTTCGCATGCCCGCAGGGTGCCGCGATAGGTGGCGTTTTGCGGCAGCACCTTCGAGACGATGAAGAGCCGTTCACGGGGGATGGCCTCGATCGCATCGGCGACGATCTCTTCCGCGCGGCCGTCGCCGTACATCTCCGCTGTGTCGATGTGCGTCATGCCGAGTTCGATGCCCAGCCGCAGCGCCGCCGTCGCTCGGGCGGCACCGGCGCCGCGGTCGTGCATCTGCCACGTCCCCTGACCGATGACCGGAACAAGAACTTCGAGGGGACCAAACGCGTGGGCGCGCATAGAAGCGCGCGCATTCGTGTCGCCGAAGGTGATACCATCCCGGCTCCATGAAGTGCTCTCGCGGAGGGTCATATGCGCAACATGACTTCATCGCACGCGTTCCTTCGGATCCTGCTCGCCGTCATCGCCACGCTCACAGGCGTCGGCGGCGTGTTGCTCCTGTTCGCCCCATCGTGGGGAACCCAGATCATGGCGGCGTTGTTCGGAGGAGGCGCAAGCCTACTCGAAAGGGTCCTGCTGATGTCCTTTGGAGCGCTGGCATTGGCGTTCAGCTACTTGCTTCTCGCTGCAGCGCGAGATCCGGAACGCAACGTCGCGATCATCGATGCGACCGCAGGTCTGATGATCTTGATCGCGCTGCTGGGCGTCTACGGCGCCATGGTCGTCCATCTGGGCGGCGCGCGGTTGGCGCCGCTCATCTGGCTGGGAACAGCGATTCGGCTAGCGCTGGCAGTGGCGCTCATCGCCTTGCGCCCGCGCGGGCAGATCCGGGGCTAAAGCCCCGGCACTACAAACCTACGGTTAGATCTGCCACTCCCAGGAGTTCCAGAACGGGCTGACCGCGTGGGCGGGCCGATAGTTTTTGAAATCAGTGTTGACGACGTCTTGTCGCCGCACGTACCAGATGATGAAAAATGGCAGCTTGCGCTGCATGATCTCCTGCACCGTCGCATAGGCTGCCTTGCGTTTGCTCCGATCGTATTCGGCGAGCGCCGCGTTCTCCGCCGCATCGAGCTGGTTGTCGCAGAAATGATAGATGTTCCAGCCGGCCGGCGGAGCCATGCCGCACGTCACCAAGATCGAGTCGTCCGGATCGCCTCCATTCGCCCACTCTTCGTATGCGACGTCGAATCTGCCGGTCTGCTCGATACCCCCGTTGGCCTTGGTGGCGTAGAGCAGCGCCGAAGAATACTGCTTGATGCCGACGTCGATGCCGGCTTGGCGCCACTCGTGCTGGATGATCACTTGCGCGGCGTTGACCGTGGCGGCGCCCGAATAGCCCACCATCGTCAAGCGCAGCGGCTGACCGTCCTTGTAGCGCAGGCCGTCTGCGCCAAGGCGCCAACCCGCGGCATCGAGGAGCTGGGCCGCGCGCCGCGGGTCGTAGCCGTACTTGACCGTGCGCTCGTCATACGCCCAGAAAAACGGCGGCTGATCCGTGTCGCCGGGCATGTTGATGCCGTGACTGACCTTGTCGATGAGTTCGCGCCGGTCGGTGGCGTACGCGAGCGCTTGGCGCACCCGGATGTCGTCAAGCGGCGGGTGCCCCGCGTTGATGCCGATGTCGGCGAATTGCGTGAACGGCGTGAGCACCACGCGCGTGTCTGGGATCGCGCGCAAGCTCGGACTTTGGGCCTCGGACGCCCGATAGTAGAAGTCGATTTCGTGCGTGCGCATCAACGTGAGAATGGTGTTGTCGCTTCCGACGATGCGATACTCGATCTTCGCGAGCTTCGGCGCCCCGCGCCAATACGCAGGGTTCGCGACCAGCGTCACGTGCGAGCCTTTTTCGAAGGACACGATCTTGAACGGACCGGTGCCGATGGGCAGGTTGTTGTATGCGACGCGATTGAGGCTTGGAAAACGGCTCAGCAGATGTTTGGGCAAGATGCTATCCGGATGATTCGAGGAGCTGCTGAAAAAGGTGTCCGCAAACGGGGCGAATCTTTTTTTGAGATGGACGACGATCGTGTGCGCGTCGCGCTTGTCGATGCCGGCGATGAGATCGTAACCGAAACGGCTCACCACGAAATTGTCCGGGTTGAGCATCTGGTGCCAGGTATAAATGACGTCGTCGGCGTCAAACGGCGCCCCATCCTGCCACTTCACGCCGCGACGCAGATGGTACGTGATGGTCAATCCGTCCGCGCTGACGCCGCCGTTGGCGAGGGTCGGCACTTCGGTGGCGAGCTCGGGCACCAACTCGTTGCCGTCACCCCACAAGAACAGGTAGCCTGCCCACAACATCGATAGATCGACGTCGACCACTTGCGTGCCGAACAGCGGGTTGAGGTTGTCGGGTTCTTGTCGCGAAGCCACGCGCAAGACTCGGTGGATGGTCCACGAGTTGCCGGCGCCGGCGCCCGGCGTCTCGGAAGAGATCTTCGTGCAGCCAGCCGCGGTCAGCGCCAACAAGGCCAGCGCGATAGCGCGCATCAATGGTGGTCCTTGCGCTGCGCAAGCGGACGGGCGCGCATCTCGTCGACGAGTTCAACGATGCCGCGGGCCGCAGCCGCCAGCAGACGGTCGCCTTTCTCCGCAGACGCCTTGGTCGGGTCGCCCATGACGCCCGTCTCCGAGATCGCGCTCCATGGTTCCATCATCACGAGCGGACCGTCACCGGCGACGAGATCGGTCCAGTAGTTCTTGGTCGGCCGATGGGCGAGCTCGCGGCGGGCCTTGCTCATGTCGACGAGGTCGGGTCGAAGCGCGAGATACGCCGACGTTTCGAACTCGCAGGCATGGTTCATGCCGCCGACTTTGTCCGACTCGCGCAGCGTTTCTGCGACCTGCCGGACGCCGGGCGCAGACCAATAGTTCACGGCGGCCGCGAGGACACCGGCTTCCACCACCGCCAGGCGGGCGATGATGTCCACGAACGGCGCATTGCTGCCATGACCGTTGACGATCAGCATACGCTTGAAACCGTGGTGAGCCAGGCTGCGGCACACGTCCAGTCCGTACTCGATGAACGTGTGAGCGCCGATCGTGATAGTTCCGGGGAAGTCCATGTGGTGGGGGCTATAGCCGTGGTTGATCGGCGGCACGAGGGCGATACGTTCGGGCGCGAAGGCAGCGGCTCGCTCGCATACCGCGGTGCACAACAAGACATCGGTGTCGACCGGCAGGTGCAGCCCATGATCTTCGATCGTCGCGACCGGCACGACGGCGACGCGCCCGGCTGCCGCCGCCTCTTTGATCTCAGGCCAAGTCATTTCGCCGTAGCGATACTTCACGGAACTCATGCGCCGCGGGTTCGGCATCGCGGGCGGCGGCCCCGCAGGCTAAATCGCGCGCTCGTATAAACTTGGCTCATCTCACACGGGCGTTCGGGGGCTGCCCTGCATGAAGAAGTTCGCTGTCTTCGCGATCCTTGCGTTGGTCGTGACTGCCGGCTGCGCCAAGAACACGACCGGCAACCTAGCGACGACGCCCATGGGCGCCGTGCGCAACCCCGTCGACTTTCCGGTCTATCCGAACAGCGTCCCCGTCGGCGTGGCTGCTTTCGATCAGGCCGAGATGGCCAGCACGCTCAAGAAGAACAATCCGGGCAAAGACAGCCAGATCACCCCGTATAAAGGCAACGAGGTGCTGTTGCGGTCCACCGCCACGCTCGCGCAGCTCGAGGCCTGGCTGGGCAAGATGCGCGCGGCACCGCCTCAAGGGCTGGTCATGCGTGACAGCGGCTCGTCGGACACCCGACTCATGAACGATTGGGGCGTTGAAGGCGCCACGTTCGGAACGCAAGACAAGAAGCGCGAGGTCTTCGTCCTCGTGATGGATCCGAAGAAAGTCTACGAAAAAGTCGGACCGGCGATCGACATGATCGACAAGTACAAGGCGCTGCCGGCGATGCTGCGCGGCGGCATCGAAAGCCAGGTCAAAAAGCAGGTCGGCATATCGGTCGACCAGATGCTCGACAAAAGCAACCCGCTGGGTATGGCGCTGTGGGGGGTCAAGGAACTGCACGGCTCCGGACAGCGCGCCATCGTGCTCCTGGACGCCGTCAAAGAGTAACTGTCGACTCCCACTGAACGGGACAAAACCAGCGCTTGACAGAAAGCGTCTCTTATCCTATACTCCTATTGTACTAGTGTACTAGTATAACACTCAAGTGAAAGAGAGGACCCAGTCATGATCAAGAACACGAAGAGCATATCCAACGCCGACACCATTGACGAAGTCTCGCACCCGTTCATCAACGTACGACTCGGTTCGAGTCTGTTCCAGGGCTGGGGGCCTAGGATCTAAGCCCCATGCCCGCAATTTTCACCGTCGACCCGCGCAGCGGAGTGCCCATCTACCTCCAACTTGTGGAGCAGGTGAAGCGTTCCGTTGCGCTCGGCGTCCTGACGCCGGGCGAGCAGCTCCCCACGGTCAAGCAGCTCGCAGCCGACCTCGTCGTCAATCCCAACACCGTCGCACGCGCTTACCGAGAACTCGAGCGCGACGAAGTCATCGACACAAGCCCGGGTCGCGGGTCGTTCATCGCCGCCAACGGCAGCGTGACGACGGCCAAGCGCGCCGTCGCCGACGTCGCGGAGAAGCAGATCGCGCAAGCGGTGCGCGAAGCCAAATCCATGGGCCTTACCGCAACGGAATTATCAGATTTGTTCCAGCGCGAACTCAAGCGCTGGTATCCGAACACCACCACCCACTCTGAAGAGGGCAAGCAATCATGATGACCACGCAAACCTCGATGATCAGCGTAGCCGGCCTCACCAAGCGCTACGGCCCCACGGCAGCCGTCGACGATGTGTCGTTCGAGGTATCGAAAGGCTCGATCTTCGGTCTGCTCGGCACCAACGGCGCGGGCAAGACGACGACCTTCAAGTGCCTCCTCGGCCTTGCGTTTCCAAACGCGGGTGAGGTGCGCTTTGACGGCGAGCTGCTCCACCCGGCGCTCTTCGAACGCCTTGCGTACATGCCGGAGAAAAGCGCGCTGTACGATTGGATGACCGGTTACGACCATCTCGAGCTGACCCGACGTTCGTTTCGCCGATATGACGCGGCGCGGGCGCAAGCGCTGTTGGACCTCTTCGCTTTCGATCCGAAGAAGAAGGTGAGGCAGCTCTCAAAGGGCCAGCAGAGCGCCCTCGCGCTGACGCTCGCGTTCTCGATCCGGCCGGATATCCTGGTGCTCGACGAGCCGTCGAGCGGCCTCGATCCCGTGCACCAGCGCCACGTCCTGGATCTTATGATCGATGCCGCTGCGGGCGGAGCGACGGTGTTGCTCTCCTCGCACCAAATCGGTCAAGTCGAGCGCGCGGCCGACCACGTGGCCATCATGCATAAAGGCAAGCTGCTGCTGACGGGCGACGTGGAGCAGCTGCGCGCGGACGAGCACGTCATCGAAGCGACCTTCGAGGGCGCGGCTCCGCTCATCAGCGGTCTTGACGGCGATCCGCACGTGCGCCGCGTGATCCGGCAAGGACGCCTGCTGCGCGCGTACGTGCGCGGCGGCGGCAACGGGGTCGTCGCGGCGATCAACAACGCTCGCCCAGCAAGCGTGCGCGTGCTCAACCAGAATCTCGAAGACATCTTCCTCGCCGCCGTCGGCGAAGACACAGCGGCTGTCGTCGGAAACGGGAGCTAGTCATGCAGAACGCAGATAGCGTGAGAGCCGGCGTCCTCAACCTGGTGTGCGCGACGCTCTCGGTCGTCTTGGCGGCCGTCGCGCTGATCCAGTCCCTCTTCGAGGGCCTGCTCGGAGCCGTCCGCGACGAGCTCGCGGCGATTCACCCGCGGGGGCAATAGGACGATGCAGTACGTCGAGCTCTTGCGCGCGCGAAACGTGATCGTCCGCTACGCCATTGTCGTGCTCGCCATCGCCACGGCGGCGGCGATCGCAGCGTTGATCCTCCCTCCCCATGCCGTCATGGTCGCCGGCGACAAGACGGACACCTCCGTTCACCAAGGCATGGTACGCCTCTCGCTGATGGGGCTATGGGTGGGAAGCGCGCTGTTAGCGGCCATCGTCGCGACGATACTCGGCGGGAGCCTTGCGAGCGAGAATCGTGGTCATCTCGAACTGGCGTGGACGAAACCGGTGTCGCGGCTCCGCTACGCCGCGTCCAAGATGCTGGTAGACGCGGGCGCGATCTTCGCCGTGCAAGTCTTCACCTTTGCCGTCCTCCTCGCGCTCGACCTCATCCATATCAGAAGCGCCGTCAATCTCGTCAGCCACCAGGCCGACCTCGTCGACGCCATCCGCTTCGCGCTGTTTCCGCTCGCCTGGTACGCGCTGCTGCAGGGCTTGACCGCAAGCCTGCGCGAGCAGGCGGGAATCGCGCAGGGACTGATCTGGCCGATCGCGCTCGGGCTGACCGGGGTCAAGCAAGCGCCTCTGGGCCCCGTCTGGACCGGCATCATCGGCTTCGTCAACCTCATCAATCCGTTCAACTACGCGCACTACACGGCCAACACCGGAATGGGCACCTTCCAGGTCATGGGCGCGGAGCAGGCCGCTCTGCTGGGCGTGCTCGGGCTTGCGACCGTGATCGCCTTGGGCTCGTTCGGCGCGCTCGTCCAGTGGAAGCGGCTGGAGGCATAGATGTACTATAAAGAACTCCTGCGCGTTCGCAGCGGCGTGATGGTGTATGCGTTGGTCATCGCGATCGCTGCGATCGTCATCATGGTCATCAACGCAGGCGCGGGCATGAGCCCGGATGCCGCAACAAAAGCGCATACGGCCGCCATTCCGGTCGTGGCGATCTTCGCGATCGCCGGTGTGCTGGCGGCGATCCTCGCGACGGTCTTCGGCGCCAGCCTCAACTGCGATGGCGACGGCCACATGGAGTTGGTCGGCACGCGCCCGATCTCGCGCACCGGCTACGCTCTTCAGGTGATGCTAATCGACGTCGCCGGGATCGTTCTCGCGTTTCTGCTCACCGCGGGCGCCGCTGCGATCGTAGCGCTTTTCCTCGCGAAGCGGGCCGTCGTGTGGCAGTTCGACTCGGACTTCCTCGCCAACGCGCTCCGCTTCAGCCTCTTCCCGCTCGCATGGTATGCGATCTTGCAAGCGTTGACGGCGGGTTATCGGGGTCGTAGCGGTCTCGCGCAAGGATTGATCTGGCCGATCGCCTTCGGCATGGGAGTCTTGTCGCTCGTTCCGCTGCCCGCAGTTTGGCACTCCATCTTCGCGGCGCTGAACGTCGTGAACCCCTTCGCTTACGCGACCTATCAGATGAACGCACAGGGCGTCGCCTCCGAGGTCGGCATCAAGGTTCTCGTGGATGCGCTTGCACTTGCCGTGCTCACGGTCATTGGCGTGCTCGCAGCGACGCTGCAATGGAAACGGGTGGAAGCGTAAAAGATGTATTACAAAGAGTGGCTGATGGTCCGCAGGTCCTTGTTCTGGTTTGCAGTGCTCGTGCCGGCGGGCTGGCTGACGTACGCCTTCGTGGCCTTTGCGACCAATACGACGAACGATCTCGTGCTCGATTCCTGGAAGCAGCTGCTCTCGTGGGCCGTCACGCTGGGCGCGGTCGCCGCCACGATTTTCGGCTCGAGTTTAGCGCGCGAGAACGACGGCCACCTCGAGCTCGCGTGCACGAAACCGATTTCGCGTTTTCGCTACGCTCTTGGGACCTTGCTCGTGGATATGCTTGGGATCGCGGCCGTTTTCGCGATCGTCGTGATCGCGGTTTATGTGACGCTATCGCTGCTCGCCGGTCATCCGTTACGCTTGGCAGCGGGGACCGACTCAGCCTGGCAGCTCGTCCGCTATTGCGCCGCGCCCCTGGCATGGTTCGGTCTCTTGACGGCGCTCACGGCCCGTTTGCGCTGTCAAGGCGCCCGACTCGTCATCGGCCTCGCGTGGCCGGTGGCGATCATCATCGTGGTCTTGGGCGCCGTTCCGCTGCCGCCCGTGATGCACAGCGTATTCGCGTTCATCAATCTGTTCAACCCGATCGCGGCTTCGACGATCGTCCAGATCGACATCGCCGATTCGGGCGTTCACGCCGCGGCCTTGCAAACCGCCGCGAGTTTCGGTTTGAGCTTCCTCGTGCTGGGCCTGTTCGCACTCGGCGGGCCGGTCGCCGCGGCCCTGCAGTGGCGCCGGGTCGAGGCCTAAGGCTTTTGAAGCCTAAGGCTTCTTAATGTGAGGCGGCCGCCGCCGGACCCGGGAACTAGGGGCCACTTTACCTAACTTTCATGCTTGCCCGATACACTTGAAACTGGAGACCGAGCCGGGGCTCGGTCTCTGCCGCTTCCTCCCAGGACGATGAAGTACCTCAATCGCGACCTCTCGTGGCTGGACTTCAACGCCCGCGTCCTTGCTCTATCCGAGGACGCAGGCGTGCCGCTGCTCGAGCGCGCCAGGTTCCTCGCCATCTTCAGCCGCAATCTCGATGAGTTCTTCCAGGTGCGCATCGGCGGGCTCCAAGAGCAGCTCAGCGCGGGCGTCAGCGCGACGTCGTCCGAGGGCTTGAGCGTCACCGAACAGCTTCACGTCATCAAACCGCGCATCGAGGACCTCGTCAACCGAGCCGCGGCGATCTTCAAGGATCAGCTCAAGCCTGCGCTCGAGCACGCCGGCGTCCGCTTCACCGACTGGACGCAACTCGACGACATCGATCGCTCGCACCTCACGAAGATGTACAACGATCACATCTTTCCGGTGCTCACTCCGCTGGCGGTCGATCCTGGCCATCCCTTCCCGTATATCTCCAACCTCTCGCTGAACCTCGCCGTCGTCGTCGGCGACCCGGCGCAAACGCAGCCGCGCATCGCGCGCGTGAAAGTGCCGCCACTGCTGCCGCGTTTCGTGAAGCTGCCGGACGGCGAGCGCTTCGTGCCGATCGAGCAGATCATCGCAGCGCACCTCGGCTCGCTGTTCCCAGGCATGCAGATCATCGCGCACCACGTGTTCCGCGTGACCCGCAACGCCGACTTCGCGCTGAAAGAGGACGAAGCGGAAGACCTGCTCGAGGCGGTCGAGTCGGTCCTGCGGCTGCGGCGCCGTTCGCCCGATGCGGTGCGGCTCGAGATCGCGCGCACGATGACCGATGACGTCCGCAACCTGCTCGCTCGCGAACTGGAACTCGATGAGTCCGACATCTACACGGTGGACGACCCGCTGGATCTCGGAGGGCTGTGGAGCATCGCCGACCTCGACAAGCCGCAGCTCAAATACGAACCATGGCTTCCGCTCACCCCCGCGCAATTGGCGGCGCCCGTCGAACAGCCGCTGCACCTCTTCCGCGCGCTGCGCCAAGGCGACATCCTCGTCCACCATCCATACGATTCGTTCCTGACGTCGGTCGAGGCATTCGTCGATCAAGCCGCGCGCGATCCGCGCGTGATGGCCATCAAGCAGACGCTGTACCGCACCGGTGCGGAGAGCCCGATCATCAAATCGCTGATCCGCGCCGCGGAGGCCGGCAAGCAGGTCGCGGCCCTGGTCGAGGTCACGGCGCGTTTCGACGAAGCCACCAACATCAATTTCGCGCGCGTGCTCGAGGAGGCCGGCGTGCACGTGGTCTACGGGATCGTAGGCCTCAAAACGCACGCCAAGATCACGCTGGTCGTGCGCATGGAAGCCGGCGGGATCCGCCGCTACAGCCACGTGGGCACCGGCAACTACAATCCGACGACGGCGCGGTTGTACGAAGACGTCGGCATCCTCTCCTCGGATACGGAGCTCGGCGCCGACCTCTCCGAACTGTTCAACTTCCTCACCGGCTATAGCAAGCAAAGCCGTTACAACAAACTCTTGGTGGCACCGGGCACGCTGCGCCCAGCGCTCCAAGACCTCATCAAGCGCGAAGCGGATGCGCCGGACGGCCGCATCGTGCTGAAGGTCAACAACCTGGTGGATCCGGCCATCATCAACGCGCTCTACGCGGCATCCCAGGCGGGGGCGCAGATCGACCTCATCGTGCGCGGCATCTGCTGCCTCGTGCCGCAGGTGCCGGAGCTATCCGAGAACATCCGCGTGCGTTCGATCGTGGGCCGCTATCTCGAGCATTCGCGCATCCTTCGCTTCGGCAGCGACGCGCGCGGCGCGGAGTACTTCATCGGGTCCGCCGACATCATGCAGCGCAACCTCGATCGGCGCGTGGAGGCGATCGTGCCGGTCAGCGAGCCTGCGCTCCAGGCGCGCCTGCAAGAGATCCTCGACGTCAATCTCGCCGACGACGTGCTGGCATGGGAGTTGAGCGCCGAGGGCACGTGGCTCAAGGTGCCCACCGTCATCGGCATCAACACACATCGGCGCCTGCAAGAACTCGCCTTGGCGCGCATGCCGACGCAAACGCCTATCGACGTCAGTGCTTGAACGCGAGCTAAAACTCGAAGCCCCGCCCCGTTTCAAACTTCCGGATCTCGATGGCGTCCACCCGGCCGTCGCGTCGACGAAGCCAGGCCAGGAACGTCTCAACACGACCTACTTCGACACGCGCGACTATCGGCTGACGCGCTGGGGCTGCAGCCTGCGCTATCGCGCGGGCCAGGCTTGGACGGTCAAGCTGCCGACTGAAGCGAGCGACGCCCTGCTCGTCCGCGGCGAGCACCCATTTGAGGGCGACGCGGAGCAGCCGCCGCGCGGTGCGATCGAATTGCTCAGCGCCTACCTTCGCGACACGCCGGTGCATAAGGTCGCACAGCTGCGCGCGCTGCGCACCTTCGCGGATCTCATCGACTCGCGCGGCGAGAAACTGGCGCAAGTCAGCCTCGACGCAGTCTCGGTCATCGATGAGGGCCGCGCGGTGTCGCGTTTCCGGGAAGTCGAAATCGAGCTGACCGATGCCGCCCCCGAAGATCTGCTCGACGCAGTCGTCGTGCGGCTGCAAGCCGCCGGCGCCGGTTCCCCAGATCCGACGCCGAAAGTGGCGCGCGCATTGGGGTCGCGTGCGCTCCGACCGCCGGAGATCGTAGCCGAGGAGCTTGCGCCCGATGCTTCGGCCGGAGAAGTGGTGCGCCGAGCGCTGGCCGACGGCGTGATCAGGCTGCTGCGTCACGACGCCGGCGTTCGCCTCAGGGCTGATCCGGAGGAGGTACATCAAGCGCGCGTCGCGGTTCGACGCCTGCGCAGCGCTCTTCGTACCTTCTTGCCCATCATGGACATCGACTGGGCTTCGGCGCTCAGGCAGGACCTCGACCAGCTCGCCGATGATTTCGGCGCGGTGAGAGACGCCGACGTTCGAAAAGAACGCTTGCGCGCGCGCACACAGACGCTTCACCCGCCGGATCGGGCGGCAGCGCGGCGCATTCAAGCGGTCGCCCAAGCGCAGCGCGACGACGCCATGCGCCACGTGTCGGAGACGATCTCAAGCCGGGGCTACGTCGAATTGCTCAAGCGCTTAGTGGACGCGGCGCGCATGCCGTCGCTTGCGCCCATCGCCGCCGAGCCTGCGATCATGGCGCTTCCGCCGCTGGTCGCCAGTCTGTGGCGCAACGCGCGCAATCGCGTCGAGCAATTCGGCGACCGTCCGAGCGATCGGCAGCTGCACAAGCTGCGCATCCGGGCGAAACGCTGCCGCTACGCGGCAGAGGCGCTCGCCCCGGTCATCGGAAAACGGGCGCGCGCTTTTTCCAAGGCTGCTGCTGCGTTGCAGGAGGTGCTCGGTCAGCACCACGACGCGGTGGTGACGCAGGATTGGCTGAAGCGAAACGTGCCGGCGGGCAAGCTATCGTTTGCGGCCGGTCAGCTTTGCGCGCTTGAGCTGACGGCGCAGGCCGAAGCGTACAGCCGCTGGCGCGAGGCATGGCGCGCGTTCGACCGGAAGAAACTGCGCGCGTGGCTATAAACCCAGTCGTTCGAGCCGCAGGCGGCGTGATCGTGAGGTCCCGGCCCGACGGCGCTCTCGAAGTCGCCGTTGTCCACCGTCCCTCGTACGACGATTGGACCCTTCCCAAGGGCAAGCTGCAGGCGGGCGAGCGCGAAGAGCATACCGCGCTGCGCGAGGTCGAAGAAGAGACCGGCATGCGCTGCCGCTTGGAACGCGCGCTCGGTACGACGAAGTACAAGGACCACCGCGGCCGCCCGAAGGTCGTCCATTACTGGGTGATGCGCGCGTTGGACGGCCATTTCCGGAAGTGCCGCGAAGTCGACGAACTGCGCTGGGCGACCGTTCGTCAGGCCGCTTCACTGCTGAGCTACTCGCACGATCGCGCTCTTCTGCGCGGGCTCTCCAACGAGATCGACGCCGATGTCGGCGGATCGACCGAGCGCCAAGGGCGGACCGCGTTGCGCAATCAGATGAGCCGCCTGATCTACCTCGTGCGGCATGCAAAGGCGCTGAACCGAAGCGAATGGGCCGAGCCCGATGAATTGCGGCCGCTCTCCAAGGCCGGCCGCAAACAGGCTGAAGAACTCGTCCTTCGGCTTGGCGCGTTTTCATTCGAGCGCGTGCTCTCGAGTCCGCACGTGCGCTGCCGCGAGACGGTGGAACCGCTGGCCAAACAACACAAACTGCAAGTCGAAAATGCCGACGTGCTCGCGGAGGGAACCGACGCGGACGACGTCATGGCATTCCTCAAGTCGCTCACCAACCCGGCCGTCTTGTGCAGCCACGGCGACGTCATCGGCGACGTCATGACCAACCTCGTGGCGGACGGTCTGGCCGTCGAGGGCGAACTGAAGTGGGAGAAAGGTTCGACCTGGGTGCTCGAATCCGACGGCGAGGACTTCTTGTACGGCCGCTACTTACCGCCGCCATGAGCGTGACGATCCGCGATGCGCGCGACGACGACGCGACAAGCTTGATCTCGCTCATCGGGAGCGTCTTCTCCGAGTACCCGGGCTGCGTACTGGAGGTCGATGGCGAGATGCCGCAGCTTCGATCCATCGCGACCACGTTCGAGCGCTGGGGCGGCCAGTTTTGGGTGGTGGAGAAGGACGGCGCCATCGTCGGCTGTGGCGGGTTTGCGCCAACCGAGGGTGATGGGCTCGAACTCAAACATCTTTACATCGCCAGCGGCGCGCGCCGAACGGGCCTAGGAACGCGGCTGACCCATATGGTCGAGGAAGCGGCGATGGTGCGGGGCAAGCGAAACGTCGAGTTGTGGACCGACACGCGCTTTGCGGAAGCCCACAAGCTGTACGAAGGGCTCGGCTACGCGCGCATGCCGGAGAGGCGTGAATTGCACGATCTGAGCCGCACCGTCGAGTATCATTACATCAAGCACTTATGGTGATGTAACCACTATTTTCTCGCGACCAAGAGGATCGGCACCTCCGTGAAGACGAGCTCGTCGTCTTGGTTGAAAAGAGATAACCTCGTCCTCATGACGCCGCGGTGCGAGCCGGGCGTCGCGGGCTTTTTCTCAACGACTTCCAACACCAAGCGCAGCGTGTCGCCCGGATAGACCGGCTTGGGCCAGCGAAGCTCATCAACGCCGACGCCGAGGATGCCGGTGGCCTTCATCACGCCGCTCTCCACGGCCAGCTTCATGGCGATCGCGGCGGTGTGCCAGCCGCTCGCCACCAGCCGCTTGAAGGGGCTGCGCGCGGCGGCTGCTTCGTCGAGGTGGAATGGTTGCGGATCGTAGCGCGCTGCGAACTCCTTGATCTCTTGGAGCGAGATGGTGTGACTGCCGGCATCCATTCGGTCGCCGACGCTGAAATCGTCGAAGTATTTTTCCATGCGATCGCCGTCAGGCGGAACTGGAACGAGCGCGGAAGCGCATGTACGTCGCGCGCGCCAGCACGATCAGGAACGCGACCAGCAGGGCCGCCAGCACAGCCGCCAGCACGGGCGCCAAGAACGCCAAGACGATGCCGCCGATGGCCAGCGCATCTTCGACGAAACTCAGCGGAGCGTTGGCGAGCGACATCGTCGTAACGGTCGAAGTGGCGCGGACGGCTGCCGACGAGCCGTGCACGACGAGCGCGTTGAGCGCGCCTGCGGCCATGAGCAGGTACAATTCGGTTTGACTTCCCGTATGCACGGTGTCGCCGACGAGAATCGCGCCCGCCAGCGGCCGAACCGCGAAGTAGATCGAGTGCAGGGCATGATCGACCGCCGGGATCTTGTCGCCCAGCAACTCGAGCAGCGAGAACACCGCAAGCACGCCGATCGCCCCAGCCGAACCAAGCCACGCAAATGCCGGTGCCGGATGGATCCATCCGGCATGCGTGGCGATCGCCGCGGCCAGCAGCGTGAGGAAACCGCGCAGGCCGGCAGTCGTCGTCAGCGCATAGGCGAGGGCGAGCTGCGAGGCACCGTCCACAGCTCAGAACGGGGGTAGGGAGGTTGATTGCGTCACGCGCTCGCCCGAGTAACCCATCGAGACGACTTGCACGTAGATCGGACCGTGATACGAGCGGGGGACATACAGCAAGGCGTTCTGCCTGGGCCCTGAAATGCCGGCCGAACTGATCACCGTTCCGCGATCGTCGATCAATTGGATGTTGGCAGAGGCTTGCGCGGATGCCGCCCACAGGACGCGGACATTGCGGCCGGCGGGGCCATAGCGCGCCGAGATGCCCGCCATGGCGACGGTAGAGCTGCGATCGACCGCGCGGCGTTGCCTGCGCGGCGTGGGCGAGGGCTTCGGTTTGGGCGTCGCGCGCTTTGCCTCGAGCGCGGCGGCGATCTGCGCGCTGCTCAACGCGATGCGATGTGGCGTGGCCACGGGTTGCGCCGCCGCCGTCGCAACGGCAGTGGCGCTCGCGCTGGTTGTCGCTTTAGTCTGCGGCGCACCGGCTTTTGGTCCTTTAGCGTGCGCGCGCTTCTTGGGAGCATTCGTCGCCGCCACCATCGCTGCGATCGTCGGCTGCGACGTCACCACCGCGGCCGTCGTCGCGACCCCGCTCTGATTTGGGCGCGGCAAGAAGAAGACGACCGCTACCGCCAGGATGACGGCAGCGATGCCGATGTTGATCAGCGTCGGGATGCGCGGACCGGATTCGCGCAACGGCGCCGGCGCGACCAGGACGTCTGCGGTTTTGCGCTCCGGCGGCGGCTGAGACGGCTCTTCGGGCAAGTCGAATGGGCGAAAACCGCGGCGGGGCAGGCCAACGACGCTCTCTTCGAGCCCATCAGCGGGTTGGACCACGACGGCCGAAGCCGCGGGCAAAACGGAAATCGATGGCGGCGCAGGCGCGCGCGGCGCGGGCGCAGGCGTCACCGGATCCGCTTTGGCGGCTTCCGCTTTGAGCACGGCCGGAGCCGCTATCTCCTCGTCGGAGATTCCGGCGAGCTTGCGCTCGATGAGATCCCACGGAACTCTGCTCGAGCGCCGCCCTTGCGAGACGGCCACGCCGACTTCGATATTGCGTGGATGGTTGAGCCCTTCTGCATCCGTGACGCCGGGCCGCCAGCGGATCGGCACGTCGACATTCGCGCTTTGGCCGGGCGACAGATGCAACGCTTCGAGCTTCGGGATCTTAAGGGAGGGATGTTCGGAAAATTCAACGATGAAGTCACCGTCGCTTTGGCTTAGACTCTTCACCGATAGTGCGAGGACGAAGTTACGCGCGCTGTTCTTTCCCGTGGTCGCACCGCTGTCCGTCGACGCCTTCCAGGCGAGTGAGGTCGCGCAATCCGTGCCACCCGCCGAGATGAGCGTGATCTGGAACTCGCCGATCTTGTGGTTTTCGGAATCGCGCGCCGTGACGATGGCCAATTGGTCGCGCGAGGCCTTTGCATCCGCGCGGAAGGTGAGCTCGACATTGCGCGATTCGCCCGGGTCCAACGAAAAGGCCGAGGGCTGGATCGCTCCGCTGCTCGGGGGTTCCTCCAACTGCAAGACGCAGTGAATCGGCACGTCACATGGGTTTGTGACGGCGATGTCGTACGTCGTTTGTTCGCCCGGGGTCAGGTACCACCTGACGGAACGGTTGGCCGATTCTATCGTTATGGATCGGGCCATCAGACTTGTGACTCCAACACTAGATATTATCGGACTGTAAGGGCCGGTCTGCAAGTATTCATTAGGGCCCTTTCCGACCCTCCGGCGGGTAGGGGGCTGGCCCCTGAAGAACGCTCCAATTCCCACTTCCCTTGGAGCTACTACCGCCGACGATGCATCCAGACGACATTTTCAGCGAGTTCGACCGCCTATTCGAGGAGCTAAGCCTCCCGCTGACCAGCCACGCCCGGCGGGGTTCCTTCGCCCCGAACGCCGACGTCTTCCTGACCGAAGGCGGCCGCACTGTCATCGTGCGGGTGGAGATCGCGAGCGTCAACCCGGATCACATCAAGCTGGTCGTGGAGGGCGCTAGCCTCTATTTGGCGGGCGTGCGCGAGACGAATCTGAAGCGCGCCGACGCGGTGCTGCAGAAGGAGATAGATTACGGCTGCTTCCTGAAGCGGATCCAATTGCCGTTCACCGTTGCGGTGGCCGAGGCGCGCGCCGAGTACCACGACGGCACGCTGACCATCAAATTGCCCGCGGCCCAAGAGCGCCGCGGCGTCGTCGCCGATCGCACCGAGATCCGCGCGGTCGTGAGGGGTCGCGCCTGATGGCCGACGAGAAGCGCGAGTCCCGCGCGAACGCCAGCGCCCCCGAGAGCGGCAGCATCCCGCACGAACTCGCGATCCTGCCGCTGCAAGAATCGGTGCTGTTCCCCAACACCGTCATGCCGCTTGCGGTCACCAAACCCCACGGCATCAAGCTGGTCGAGGACGCGCTGCGCGCGAGTGCGCCGGTCGGCGTCGTCGCGCTCAAGGATCGCGACGCTTCGCCGCCGACTCCGGATGACGTCTACCACGTAGGCACAGTCGCGATCATCCAAAAGATGATCAAGATCCCGGACGGCACTCTGCGCTGCATCATCTCCGGCACCGTGCCGTTCTCGATCGGCGAGTTCACCCAAGCCGAACCGTATCTGGTCGGGAAGGTCGAGCAGCTGGAGGAGCAGACCAACGAGAGCGATGAGCTGACGGCGCTGTCGCGCAATCTCGCGTCGCAATACACGCGCCTGCTCTCGTTCTTGCCATCAGCGCCCAAAGAGCTCGAACTGGAAGTCAACAACATCAGCGATCCGAACCTGCTGTCGTATTTCATCGCCTCGACCATGCGCCTGGACACTCCGGACAAGCAGGCGGTGCTGGAGGAGCGCGACACGCTGGCGCGCTTGCGCATGCTCACCGCGTTCCTCACGCGCGAACTCGACGTGCTCGAGCTGGGGCATAAGATCCAAAGCGACATCCAAAAGGAGATGGACAAGAACCAGCGCGAGTATTTCCTGCGCCAGCAGCTCAAGGCGATTCAGGACGAACTCGGCGAGACCGATCCCACCCAGGCCGACGTCAACGAACTGCGCGAGAAGATCGAAACCGCCAAGATGCCGGAGGAGGCGAACAAGGCGGCGATGCGCGAGCTGGACCGGCTGGCGCGCATCCCCTCGGCGAGCCCTGAGTACTCGGTGATCCGCACCTACCTGGATTGGCTCGTTACGTTGCCGTGGAGCACCACGACGGCCGATAGCCTGGACATCGTCAAAGCGCGCAAGATCCTCGACGAGGACCATTACGATCTCGAGAAAGTCAAGGACCGCATCATCGAGTACCTTGCGGTGCGCAAACTCAAGAACACGCTCTCGGGACCGATCCTGTGCTTCGTCGGGCCGCCCGGCGTGGGCAAGACCTCGCTCGGCAAGTCGATCGCGCGCGCGATGGGCCGTAAGTTCTTCCGCGTATCGGTCGGCGGCGTGCGAGATGAGGCCGAGATCCGCGGCCACCGCCGCACCTACATCGGCGCCATGCCGGGCACGTTCATCCGTGCCATCCGCGACGCCGGTTCCGCCAATCCGCTCATCATGATCGATGAGATCGACAAGGTCGGCGCCGATTGGCGCGGCGATCCGTCGTCAGCGCTTTTGGAAGTGCTCGATCCTGAGCAGAACAATTCGTTCCGCGATCACTACTTGGATCTGCCGTTCGACCTGAGCAAAGTGCTGTTCATCGCGACCGCCAATCAGCTCGACACGGTCGCCCCGGCGCTGCGCGACCGCATGGAGCTCATCCCGCTCGCCGGTTATACGCAGCCCGAGAAAGTGGCCATCGCGCGCAAGTACTTGGTGCCCAAGCAGCTCGCGGCCAACGGCTTGACCGCCAAGCAATGCACCATCAGCAAAGACGCGCTCGCGAGCATCGCCGCCAGCTATACGCGCGAAGCCGGCGTGCGCAATCTCGAGCGCGAGATCGCGACGATTTGCCGCAAAGTGGCGCGCAAAGTCGCCGAGAAGCCGCGCTTCGCCGCGCGCATCACGGCGGACAACCTTTCGGGTTACTTGGGCAAGCAGCGCTTTTTCGCGGAGATCGCCAAGCGCACGGCAGCGCGCGGCGTGGCCACCGGACTCGTCTGGACGCCGGTCGGCGGCGACATCATCTTCATCGAATCGAGCGTCATGCCGGGGAGCGGCAAGTTGACGCTGACCGGGCAGTTGGGCGACGTCATGAAGGAATCGGCGCAGGCGGCGCTGTCCTTCTTGCGCAGCCGCTCCGATGAGCTTGGTTTGAACAAGGAGTTCTTCGGCAAGCACGACGTGCACGTGCACGTGCCTGCCGGCGCCGTGCCCAAAGACGGACCATCCGCCGGCGTCTCGATCGCCACGTCGCTGGTGTCGGCGCTCACCGACCACAAGGTCGACAAGAACGTCGCCATGACGGGCGAGATCACCCTGACCGGGCAAGTGCTGCCCATCGGCGGGGTGAAAGAAAAAGTGCTCGCCGCGGTGCGCGCCGGGATCCGGACCTTGGTGCTGCCGCGACGCAACGAACCCGATGTCCAGGAAGACGTGCCGCCGGAGGTACGCAAGTTAGTGCGTTTCGTGTACGTGGACGAACTGTCGCAGGTGTTCGCCGAGGCATTGCACTCGGCGGTGATCACGCCGGTCGCGACGGCCAATGGGCGCCGCAACGGCCGCCAGCTCCCCGCCGCCGCACGCTAGCGTTTGCTCGATCTCCACACGCCGCGCCTGCACCTGATCGCGGCGACGCTCGCGATGGCTGATGCCGAGACGAGCGATCGCGCACGTCTTTCTATCTTGCTCCGCGCGTCGCTTCCGCTTGACTGGCCGCCGCCGCTCAACGACGAAGCTTCGGCGCGCTGGTTCACCGAATACTTAAGCCTGCATCCGGCCGCCGTGGGTTGGGTGATGTGGTATTTCATCCTCGACGAGGCCGGCGCGCGCCGCGCGATCGGCAACGGCGGTTTCAAGGGCGAGCCCAACGGTGGCACGGTCGAGATCGGGTACTCGATCGTGCCGGAATTCCAACGGCGCGGCTATGCGACCGAAGCGGTGGGCGCTTTGGTGGAGTGGGCTTTGGGCCATGACACGGTGAATCGCGTCGTCGCTGAAACGCTGCCGGAGCTCGCGGCGTCGAAAGCGGTGCTTCGCAAGCTTGGTTTTCAACCGGCTGAGGGTGCGAGCGCGCCGGGCGTTCTCCGCTTCGAAAGACTGAAAATTGTTCGAGCGTCTTGACGCGGAGTTCCCAAGCGACTACGAGATAGCCGAATCGGTGCAGCGTCTGGGCGCTTGCGTGAAGCATCGCTTGTCGGAGACGATGTTCCACGACGGCCTGGTCGGCAGCGTTGAAGCGGCCCGCGTCACGTTTTACCACCACAACCCTTGGTATCGTTCTCGCGGCATGCGTTTTTCAGGAGCTTTTTCGGACGGCGGCGGCCACGCCGTGCTGCGCGGCAGTTTCTCGATGGGCTCTTGGCGCGTCGTTTTTTGGATCTTTTTCGGACTGTTCGCGCTCGCCGCATGGCTCGCGTTGCTCGACGGTGCGGCAGCCGGCTCGCTCGACGAAGCGCTGGGTTTCGCGATCGGCGGTCTCGTCATCTGGGCGCTTTTCTACACCAGCGTGCGCGTGACCGGCAGGGGTGACATCCAACGGATGACCCACATCATCCGCGAAGCGCTGAAGAAAGCCTAGCCCGCTCTCTTCAACAGCACAACGCCGGACATCGGACCGGAGCGCCGGTTCAGTTCATCGCGCCACATGCGTCTGAACAACAGGCGCCATAGCCAGCCCATCGATCCCTCGCGATGCAGGCGGTGACCCTCGACCCACAGCGAGTGGTACTCCACGAATCGCCAGCCGTGCGGTGAGAAAAAATCGGCTCCGCCTTCGGGAGCGAAGCGGAACGGAGCTCTGCCCGCCGCGACGCTCTTGCCCCACGATCGCTGCATCATCTTGAGGATGAACGGTGACGCGAGATCGGTCAGCCACCAAGCAAACCCGGGCACGGCGGCCAGATCGTCGGCGAGTTGCCCGACATCC
Source organism: Candidatus Tumulicola sp. (assembly GCA_035601835.1). NCBI lineage: Bacteria > Bacillati > Vulcanimicrobiota > Vulcanimicrobiia > Vulcanimicrobiales > Vulcanimicrobiaceae > Candidatus Tumulicola > Candidatus Tumulicola sp. Next base: position 85,461 of record DATNNM010000011.1, read on the forward strand.
TCAGCCGAAAGATAGACGAGCAGCCCTTCGGTGATCACGAGCGCGTTGCGCGCCTCCGCACCGAGCGACGAGAGGAACGCGCGCCTTGCGGCGACGTCGGCGAGGTCCAGGCCACGGCGCTCGAGATGGCAGACGGGTTTGGCATCGGCAAGCGCTGCGGTCTTGGAGTCGATGGTCTTCGGGAAGTCGACTTCGACCCAGCGCAGGGCCGGCGGGAGGTTGAGACGGTAAGGGCGTGCGTCCAGGCCGGCCGCAAGGTTAAGCACGAGATCTACGCCCTGCGCGACGAGCCGTTCGATGATCTCATCCATCACCTTCGTGCGCACGACCATCGGCCACGCGTAGGTGCGCGAACTCTTCAGCTTGCGCATGATCTCCTCGCCGCGCGGTCCGGCGAGCCTGCGCGCGAATGGATCTTTGAAGAGGGCGTCCGGGCGTTCGGATTCGAGCGCTCGGTACATCGCAACCCAGTTGGCGGTCTCGTCGACGGAAACGGGCTCAGTCATGCTCGCTTGAGCTTCGCGGCCGCGGCCCGGTCCACCAGCCAGGTCAGCGTGCCTTCCACCGGCGCCACGCCTTGGGCCGGGAACCGCTCGACGTCGCGCGGCCCATCGACAACTTTGGCGAGAACGTCGGCCTTCTCGGCGCCCTCCACCAAGAACACGACGGCTCGCGCTGCATTGAGCGCCGGATACGTGAGGGTGAGTCGCCACGGGGCCTTCGCCTCCTGCGGCACGTGATTGGGGGCGCACGGCACGTCGGTCGTGTGGAGGGCGGCAGAGCCCGGGAAAAGCGAAGCCGTGTGTCCGTCCGACCCAAGGCCCAGATAGATGAGGTCCAAGCGGATGGCGCTTCCGGGGAAAAAAGCCTCCAACTGCCGCTTGTAGTCAGCAGCGCCGGCGTGCGGCTCTAATTCGCCGCGCATGCGATGGACGTTCGCGTCGGCTGCACGAAGCGGACCCAGCAGCGCCTGTTCGGCTATGGCGAAGTTGCTGTTCGGGTCATCGGGCGGCACACAGCGCTCGTCACTCCAAAAGAAATGTACGCTCGGCCACTCCACGCTGCGGGCGAACTCTTGCGAGGCCAGCAATCCGAGCATCGCTTTCGGCGTCGAGCCGCCGGACAAAGCCACGGCGAAGCGGCCGCGCTGCTCGATCGCCGTCCGCGCGAGCGTCTGAAATTCGACCGCGCCTCGATGCGCAAGAGCATGTGGGTCGTCGAGCACGAGCACGTTCACTCTTCGCGAAGCGCGACCTCGAGCATCGGTTCGCGCAGGGGCACGTCGATGCAGCGATGGAGCAGTTCGGCTTCGCTGAGCGTCTCCGCCGGAAACGAGAAACGCCGCATCTGCCGGCCATCCGCGTCGCGCGCGGTGCCGGTCACGCCAAGCGGCTCGGCGATGCGCTCGAGTTCGAGCGCCGCCTGCGTGCGCAGCGCGCCGAAACGCACCGACTCCAGCCGGCCCACGCCATCGCCCTCGCCCGGCACCGGCACGATGCGCACGCAACCGCGCAAAGAAGGCTGGCGGCTCGTCATCCAGCTCGAGAGCAGCAGCGCGCGAGCCGACGGGGACGCCGCGGCCGTCGAGGTCGCCGAGAATTCGATGGCACAGCGATCGAATGCCGGCAGCAACGCCAGCACGGCCGGGTCATCGAAACAGGCGCCGATGGTCGCGCGCCACGGAGCGATGCGCTGCCAATTGAAGTCGCCGATCGCGCTGGCCTCGCCCTGCCGTTCGACCATCCGGCGCAGCGTATCGAGCGCGGCTGCGTTGTCGCCGAAGCGCATCGAATCCACGATGATCTTATGGGCGACTTGGGCCAGCCGGGAGAAGAGGACGCTGCCCGAGGGCGGACCACCGCGCCACCATAGGTACACCGGCATGTCGGACGACAACAGGCTCTCGACCGCAGACGCAGCGCATTCCGCCGATTGGGGACTGGCCGCGATGAAGATCTCCTCGCTGCACACCTTCTCGTGGGCGCACCCCGAGTCGATCCACGAGCGCAGCGCGTCGTCTGCGACTGTGTCATCGCGTATCACGGTGATGACCCGAAGCGGATGCGTGGCGGCAAGCTGGCCGACGATTTGCGAAACCACCGTCTCGGCGCCCGCTTCCTCGACGCACGCGACAAGATTCAGCACGTGGGCGCGCGCGGATGCAGCATCCGCCGTCTGCAACGCCTGCGCGCGCCAGCGCGCGGCCAACGCCGCCTCGACATCGCCGATCTTGACCTCGGTCGCGCCGGAGAAGGCGGTCACGGCTGGCGCCATGAGCGGCCGTCGCGCGCCATGAGTTTATTCGCTTCCGCTGGACCCCACGACCCAGCCGCGTAGTTGGGGAACTTCACACTGCGGTCGGACTGCCATTTCGTCAGGACCGGATCGAGCAGCGCCCACGCCGCCTCCACGCCGTCCGATCGGTCGAACAAGGTTTGATCGCCCTTCATGCAATCGAGGATGAGCCGCTCGTACGGCGATGCATCTTCGGCTCCGAACGTCGCGCCGTACGAGAATTCCATGGCCACCGAGCGGATGCGCATGCTCGGCCCAGGCACCTTTGCGCCGAATTTGAGCGTGATGCCCTCGTCGGGCTGGATACGCAGGGCGAGCACGTTGCCCTCCAGCGGTTCGAGCTGCGTCTTCCGGAACGGGAGGTGCGGCGCTTCCTTGAACTGGATGGCGATATCGGTGACGCGCTTCGTCAGACGCTTGCCGGAGCGGATATAGAACGGCACGCCCGCCCAGCGCCAGTTGTCCACGTACAACTTGAACGCGGCGTAGGTCGGCGTGATGGAGTCGGGCGCTACCCCGGGCTCCTCGCGATAGCCCATCACCTTTTCGCCCGCGACAAAGCCCTTGCCGTATTGCCCGCGCACGCACGCGCTCACGCCGTCGTCGATATCCAGCGGTCGAACCGCTTCGACGACGCGCACCTTCTCATCACGAAAGTCGGTGGCATTGAACGTCTGGGGCGGTTCCATGGCGACGAGCGAGAGCAGCTGCAGCGCGTGGTTCTGGATGACGTCGCGCACCACGCCGGTCTCCTCATAGAAGTTGGCGCGGCCCTCGATGCCGATGTTCTCCGCGATCGTTATCTGCACGTGATCCACGTAGCGGCGATTCCAAATCGGTTCGAAAATGCCGTTGGCGAAACGCAGCACCGAGATGTTCTGGACGGTCTCCTTACCCAGGTAGTGGTCGATGCGGTAGATCTGATCTTCGCGGACGTACGAAAGCATCTCGGTGTTGAGGGCCTTCGCGGAGGCGAGGTCGCGCCCGAACGGCTTCTCGACGATGATGCGCACCGATCCGCTCGGCTTCCCGTCAGCCTGGCCCGCCAGTCCGGCCGCGTGCAATTGGCCGACGATGAGACCGAAAAGACTCGCCGGCGTGGCGATATAGAAGATGCGATTGCCTGCCGTCCCGTGCTTTTCGTCGTTTTCCGCGAGCAGGGTCTTCAGCGCGGCGAAAGCCTGCGCATCGGTAAAATCGCCACAGAGGTAGTATGAGCGATCGGCGAGGGCGTTCACCACGCCATCGTCGCGCACGCGAACCTCGTCGGAGTGCGCCACAGACTCCTTGAGCGTCTCCCGGAACGCCGCCTCATCCATCGGATTGCGCGCGAAGCCGACGACGCAGAAATTCGGCGGCACGAGATTGGCCTGCGTGAGATTGTAGATGGCCGGCAGCAGCTTGCGCCGCGTGAGATCGCCCGCCGCGCCGAAGATGACGAGTTGGCACGGCTGCGAGGCGCGGTCTTCGCGCAAGCCTTCGCGAAACGGGTTGACCCGGGAGATGTCAGTCGTCTGCATCTATGTGGTAGCCCGTAGGCCGTTTTCCGCCTTATTGATTAGCTCTTGAAACATCTCATGCTCCAGTACGGCGAACCCTGTATCGGAGCAGGCGTCTCCCCGTTGCATCCCCTCGCGCGCACAGGAAAGAGCATCCGCAAATTTCCCTTCCGCGCAAAGGACTGCTGCCTCCGCTCTTAGTTCGGTGTGTCTATGGGCGCCACGGCCCAGCCCCTGCTCCAGCATCGCTCTCGCTCTCTCCACCGATCCATAACCCGCCGCGAAATAAGCGCCATCGAGCAATGGGCCCGGAAGCGGCTGTTGGCCGGTCTTAGGCTTGCCCTTCTCCATTGCGGCTAACACTGCGCCCGCGCCGTCAAGGTCGGCCTTGTCCATGTAATAGTAATACAGGAGCATTCCGCCGATCGGCTCCATGTCGGGGACCGATTTGAGCCGCGCGATACAACTCTCATCCCATTCACGCGGGCGAAGTCCATCAAGTGAAGATCCCATCAATGTCAGCGTAGCCTCGGCAAGGCGAAATGTGTGCGTTCGGAAGAGCGCTCCCAGCAGTTGCAATCCGTCGGAACGTGCCATCCCTGTCTTAACGGGCACGAGAGTGGTGATTGCAACAAAAAACGAAACGCTCCCAACGACCACCGAGAGTATCAAGCCGGCAGATCCGGGCGAGAGGTGTGGCGCAATCGCGAAGCATAGCGCACTGAAGACGAGAGAACCAACGGGGCCACCCAAGATTACCAAGGCAAAACGCAACCCGACAAGACGTGAACCTGTTGGTACCGCAAACGTCAGACCATGGAATGACGCGAGGGGCGGCATTCGAGTAATGACCCGATATCCGCCCTCATCTTTAAATATGCAGAACGGTCCAAACAGAAAGACTAGAAGGCGAAATCGCACCAACCAGCCGACCATAGCGTGGCCCAGCTCGTGTACAGGGACGGCGACTATCCAATAAGCGAGAAAACCAGCCAGGACGCCCAAACCAATTGCGCTCCAATCACTGGCTGTGGACAGCCAGTACGCCGACGCAAGGAGAAAGCCAGCGCATGCCACGAACGCCAAAACGACAAGGACATTGAATCTCGGAGATTCTCTCTCGATAACCAGCGGCGAAACATCGGCGCTTGACTCAGCCATCCGAATAACTACGCTCGCGAATGATCGACGGGCTCCGGATGGAGCGCATGGCCGCCGAACTCGTTGCGCAGCGCAGCGACCACCTTAGCGGCGTACGAATCGTCTTGACGCGAGCGAAAGCGCATGAGCAGTGAAAGCGTCAGCACGGGAGCGGGCACCGAGAAATCGATCGCGTCTTTGACGGTCCAGCGGCCTTCGCCGGTGTCGTCCACATAACCGCGTATCTGCGCGAGATCGCGGTCGCCGGCGAATGCGAGCTCGGCGAGTTCGAGCAGCCAAGAGCGGATGACGCTGCCTTGGTTCCACAAGTGGCTGATGCCGCGCATGTCAAGCTTGTCGCCGAACTCGGATGCGCGCATGATCTCGAAGCCTTCGCCGTACGCCTCCATCATCCCGTACTCGATGCCGTTGTGCACCATCTTGACGAAATGGCCGGCGCCGACGGGGCCCACGCGCAAGTATCCGTCTTTGGGCGCCAACGTCAAGAAGATCGGTTCGAGGCGCTTGCACACGGCTGCATCGCCGCCCACCATCAGGCAGTAGCCGACCTTCAAACCCCAGATGCCGCCGGAAACGCCGGCGTCGATGAAATCGATGCCGCGGGCGGCAAGGTCTAAAGCTTGCTGCTGTCCGTCCTTCCAGTACGAGTTGCCGCCGTCGATGACGACATCGCCCTTTTCGAGCAGCGTGGCGAGCTGCGCGATCGTGTCATTCGTCGGCGGTCCGGATGGGACCATCACCCACGCGGCGCGCGGCGGCTTCAACGCCTTTACCAGATCGCCGAGCGAAGCGCAGCCGACGGCGCCTCGCGCCGCGGATTCTTTCACGGCATCCGGATTGCGGTCAAACGCGGCGACGGTGTGACCGCCTTCGAGCAGACGTTGCACCATGTTCGCGCCCATGCGCCCGAGACCGATCATTCCTAGCTGCATGAAATCGCCTTATCTTCTTCGAGTGCTAAGGTTAATGCGGCATGCCAGACTTTAGTCTGGCGCCGTTGGAGTACGCATCGACTGCCGCCAGCAAGGCTTCGAGGCCTTTGTCCACCGCGTCGCCCAAATCGATCCGCATGACGCGTCGCCCGTGCGCTTGCAAAGACTGAAAATCTCCCAGCGATTGCGCCGCGACGAGGGTGCCGAAATCAAACGCCTGGCCTGGGATCGGGAGCACGGGGCCGTCGCGGCCGACGAGCTGGATGAACAGACCGGTATTCGGCCCGCCCTTGTGCAGCTGGCCGGTCGAGTGCAGGAAGCGCGGGCCGTAACCAAGCGTTGTCGCGGCGCGTGTGGCGTCGCGCAGCGCGGCGCGGGCGCGCTGCAAGGTCTCGTCTCGGCGCGGTGTTTGTTGCACGAAGGCCATGAGCGCGAGGTAATCGCCCGGCTTCGCCGCCCGCAGAAACGCCGCCAGCGCGGCGCCATCCTGCGGCGGCGACGCCGGCGCTTGCGGCAGCGCGCCGCCTTTTGCCTGCGCGAGAATGCGGCTGGTGTTGTCTTTGCTCTCCTGGACATTGGGCTGGTCGAAAGCGTCGACGCCGATCAGCGCTCCCACCGTCGCCGTCGCGAACTCCCAGCGGAAGAACTCCTCGCCGAGATCGAATTTGTCGCGAAGACTGATGCGCACGACCGGGTGTCCGGCGCGGGCGAGCCTGCCAAGCCGTTCGTCGAACGTAGCGTCATCGCCGAGCCGCATGTGGACGAACACCCGGTCGCCGCCGTATGCCGCCGGATCCCCCAGTGGCTCTTGCGATACCGGTATGAGGCCGCGGCCCTCCTTGCCCAAACTCTCGGCGATGAGCTGCTCGAGCCAAAGACCAAACGTCGAGATGCCGGGCGAGGCGAGGATGGTCACCTTGTCGCGGCCTTTTTTTGTGGCCAAATCGGCGAGCGCTGCGCCCAGCGTAACCCCAGGATGTTCGGCCGCCGGCACGCCCGCGGCGCACGCCTGCGCCATGCGACGCGCGCGTTCGAGCAGCGCGCCGATGTCGACCCCGCCACACGCCGCAGGCACAAGGCCGAAGAACGAGAGCGCTGAGTAACGGCCGCCGATGTCCTCGGGGTTGAGGAAGATCTTGCGGAAGCCGCGATCCCGCGCCAACTTTTCGAGCGACGTCCCAGGGTCGGTGATGCACGCGAAGCGGCCGGCTGCGGCGGCGGCGCTGCCAAGGGCGGCCGTCGCCTTGACGAAAAAATACTCGGAGAACGATCGGCTCTCGAGCGTGCCGCCCGACTTGCTCGACTCGATGAACATGGTCTTGCGGATGTCGATCTTCGATTCGACCTCGGCGATCGCGGCGGGCACGGTGCTGTCGAGCACCAGTATTTCAGGGTAGCCGCTGCGCGTGCCGAACGTCTCGCGCAGCACGATCGGGCAGAGGCTCGAGCCGCCCATGCCCATGACGACGACGTGCGTCAACCCATCTTTTCGGATGGCCTCGACGAACGCGTCGATTTCCTCGGTGCGATGGTGCATCATGTCGGGCGAGGAGAGCCAGCCGAGCCGGTCGCGGATGATCGCGGCGTGCTCCGCATCGCCCTTCTTCCACAGATCGGGATCGTGTTGCCAGACCCGCGCGACGAAGCGCTGCGCGTCGAGTTGCGCAAGGCTGGCGGCCTGCGCCGCCTTGTCGATGCCGTCGATCGAATGCCGATCGATCGCCGCGCACTGGAACACATCTGCTTTTTTTGAGAGGACGTCGAGCAGCTCTTTATACGATTTTTCAAACGAGGCGATGCCATCGGCGAGCAGTTTGTCCGTGATCTCCTTGAGCGAGATGCCGAGCGACTCAAGTTCCGCGATGACGGCGTTCGCGGCGTCCATGCCCTGCTCGAGGGTCGGCGTGACGATGCCGTGATCTCGAAACGCATCGATGGTCGCCGGCGGCATCGTATCCACCGTGTCCGGGCCGATGAGCGCCTCGACGTAGTACGTGTCCTTGTACTTCGGGTTCTTGGTGGACGTGCTGGCCCACAGCGGGCGCTGGCGCGTCGCACCGGCCTTTGCCAACGCCGTCCAGCGGTCGCTTGCGATCGAGCGCTGGTACAATTGATACAAGCGTTTCGAGTTGGCGATGGCCGTCTTGCCCAGGAGCGCCTCGAGGCGTGACTTCTTAGAAGGATCGGCCGTCGCAAGCGCCTCGATGCGCCGATCGGCCTCGGTATCGACCCGACTGACGAAACACGACGCCACCGAGGCGATCTGGTGCAGCGGAAGATCTTTGTGGCGGCGGTCTTCAAGGCCTGACATGTAGGCGTCGATGACCCGCTCGTAATAGCCCTCGCCGAACATCAGCGTGATGTTGACGTTGAGACCCTCGGCGATGAGCCGGCGGATGACCGGCATGCCTTCGTCGGTCGCCGGGACCTTGATCATCACGTTGGGCCGGTCGACGATCTTCCAAAGCCGGAGCGCCTCGCTGATCGAGCCCTCGATCGTCTTGGCGAGATACGGCGGCAGCTCGAGCGACACGAAACCGTCGCCGCCTTTGCTGGCGTCGTACAGTTCGCGGAAAGCGTCACAGGCCTCGCGGATGTCGTCCGTGGTGAGCACGTCGAACATCTCCTGCGCCGATTTGCCCGCGCTGACCAGCTCTTTGATCGCGGGGTCGTAATCGCTGCTCTCGGCAACGGCCTTTTCGAAGATCGTCGGATTCGAGGTGACGCCGCGCAGGCCGTCCTCTTCGATCAGCCGCTTGAGTTCGCCCGAGCGGGTGAAACCCCGCCGGATATTGTCCAGCCAGAAGCTCTGGCCGAAATCGATGAGCCGCGCGAGCGGATTCGCCATCTCGATTTATCCTTTTCCGGGGCTAAAGCCCCGGCACTACATTTCGGAGCAACTCGCGCGCCACGTCAGCCACGTGTTCGCCGGTGAAACCAAACTTTTGGAAGAGCACGTCAGCGGGCGCCGACGCGCCAAAGCGCGTCATGCCGACAACGCGTCCGTGTTGGCCGACGTAGTGCTCCCAACCGAACGGCACCGCCGCCTCTACGGCCACGCGCGCCTTCACGCTTGGCGGCAGCACTTCGTCGCGATACGATTGCGGCTGACGCTCGAAGATCTCCCAACACGGCAGGCTCACAACGCGCGTCGCGACGCCAGCAGCCTGCAAGATGTCGCGCGCCTTGAGGCAGACGTGCACTTCGGAACCGGTTCCGATGAGAATGGCTTGCGGCGCTCCGCCTTGTTCGCACGCCAGCACGTAGCCGCCGCGTTCGGCGCCGCGCACGGCCTCCGGATCAAAGATGGGAAGCTTTTGGCGCGTGAGCGCAAAGCCGACCGGCCCGTCAGTGTGCTGCAACGCCATCCTATAGCATATCGATGTTTCGTTCGCATCAGCCGGCCGCATGACGGTCATGTTCGGCATGGCGCGCAGGCTCGCCAACTGCTCGATCGATTGGTGGGTCGGCCCATCCTCGCCCAAGCCGATGCTGTCATGCGTCCAGACGTACAACGGGTCGATCTTCATGAGACATGCCAAACGGATCGGCGGTCGCATGTAATCGCTGAAGATGAGGAACGTGGCGCCGAACGCGCGCAGCCCTCCGTGCAGCGTCATGCCGTTGAGCACGGCGCCCATAGCGTGCTCGCGGATGCCGAAGTGGAATTGCCGGCCGGTATAGTTGCCGGCTTCGAAATCGCCCGCGCTGATGTTGGTCTTGTTCGAGACGGCGAGATCGGCTGAACCGCCGAGCAGGAACGGAACCGCCTTGACCAGCGCCGTCAGAGCTTTGCTCGAGGCATCACGCGTGGCCATTGCGCCGTCTTTCGGCGCGAAGCTCGGTAGCGCGTCAGCCCAACCGGCCGGCAGCGCCCCCTTTTGCTCGCGCTGGAACTGGCCGGCCAGATCGGCGTTCGCACCGGCGTAGCGGGCCCACAAGTCGTTCCATTCCTTTTCGAACGCCGCACCGCGGTCGATCGCCGTGCGCATCTCCGACAGCACCTCGTCGGGCACGAGGAAATGCGCGTCTTCGGGCCAGCCGTAGAAGCGCTTCGTCAACTTGCTCTCGTCCTCGCCGAGCGGCTCTCCATGCGCTTCGGCGGTGTCTTGCTTGTGTGGCGCGCCGTAGCCGATGTGCGAGCGGATGCGGAAGAACGAGGGCCGTGGATCCGCCTTCGCGGCTTCAAGCGCTCGATCGATGGCCTCGAGATCGTTGGCGTCTTCGAGCGACTGTGTGTGCCAACCGTAGGCGTCGTACCGCCGGCACACGTCTTCGGTGTCGAAGGCGAGCGACGTGTTGCCTTCGATGGTGATGTGGTTATCGTCGTAGATGAAGATTAGCTTGCCGAGCTTGAGGTGACCCGCGAGCGACGACGCTTCGGAGGCCACGCCTTCCATCATATCGCCGTCGCTGCAGATGACGTACGTCCGATGCTCCACGACGTCGAGCTCAGGCCGGTTGAAGCGCGTCGCGAGAGCGCGTTCTGCGATCGCGAAGCCCACGGCGTTGCCGCACCCCTGACCCAGCGGCCCGGTCGTGGCCTCCACGCCCGGGGTGTGGCCATATTCCGGATGTCCCGGCGTCTTCGAGCCCCACTGCCTGAACTGTTTGAGGTCGTCGAGGCTTAGGTCGTAGCCGGTCAGGAACAACATGGCGTATTGAAGGATGCACGCGTGCCCGGCGGAGAGGATGAAGCGGTCGCGATTGACCCAAGCCGGATTTTTCGGATTGTAGCGCAGGTGCTTCGTCCACAAGACATATGCGAGCGGCGCGAGCGCCATCGCAGTGCCCGGATGGCCGGAATTGGCCTTCTGCACCGAATCCATGGCGAGCGTTCGGATGGTGTTGATGCAAAGCTGGTCGAGGGCCTTGCGATCGAGCGTGGCGGTCGGCTTCAATGTCATTCTCTCTACGAACGATACGTATCCGAAATCGCCCGTGGTTCAGCGTTTCGCCGCTCCCTTGGGCGCGCCCGGGCGCATGTCCTAGAGTTGGGGTGTGAAGCCCAGGTTTTTCACCAGAAACGCGTAGCGGTCCGCCACGTCCTCGATGATCTTGTCGGTCGGGCGGCCTGCGCCGTGTCCGGCCTTCGTCTCCACGCGCAGCAAGACGGGCGCGTCGCCGGCCTGCGCATGCTGCAGCAGCGCTGCGAACTTGAACGAATGCGCGGGGTAGACGCGGTCGTCGTGATCGGAAGTCATCACGAGCGTGGGCGGATAGCGGACTCCGTCTTTCACGTTGTGATCCGGCGAGTATGCGTACAGCCAGCGGAACTGGTCCGCCGACGCCTCGCTCGAGCCGTACTCGGGGACCCACGCCTTGCCGACCGTCCATTTCTGATAGCGCAGCATGTCGAGCACGCCGACTTCGGGGATCGCCGCGCCGAACAGATCCGGGCGCTGGACGAGCACCGCGCCGACCAACAGGCCGCCATTCGAGCCGCCGTTGATCGCCAGTTTGGGCGTCGAGGTGATCTTCTTGTCGATCAGCATTTGCGCGGACGCGATGAAGTCGTCGAAGACGTGCTGCTTGTTATTGAGGCGGCCCGCATCGTGCCACGCCTCGCCGTACTCGCCGCCGCCTCGCAGCACCGCCAGCGCCAACGCGCCGCCCATCTTCATCCACAGCGCAAAGCCCGTCGAGAAAAAAGGCGTCTGCGAGATGTCGAACCCGCCGTAGCCGTAAAGAATCGTAGGCGTCGAGCCGTCGAGCGGCATGTTCTTGGCATGCGTGACGAACACGGGGACCTTTGTGCCGTCCTTCGACGTCGCGAAGAGCAATTCGGTGACGAACCGCGAGCCGTCAAAGGCGACCGCCGGGCGGAGCGCCACCTTGCTTTGTCCGGTCACGGTGTCGTAGCGATAGATCGTCGTCGGGTACGTGAACGAAGCGAACCCGTAATAAGCGATGCGGTCTTTCCGCTTGGCCTCCGGCAATCCGCCGCTGCCGATGCCGGGCAACGCGATCTCACCGTGCGAGCGGCCCGCGATATCGACGACGTGCACGACGGAGTGCGCGTCATGAAGGTATTCCAAATAGAAAGTGTTGCCGATCAGTGAGACGTTCTGGAGGGTGTCGGCCGACTGCGGAACGATGTCGTGCAGCGCGTGCTTGGGATCTTTGACGTCGAACCAGGTCAAGCGGAAGCGCGGCGCGTTCAGGTTGGTTTGGACGTAGATGCGAGTCCCGTCGTCGCCGACCGGATTGTACTGCACATCCGGGTTGAGCGCGTAAACCTCTCGAAACGCGGAATCGGATTCGCCCGGATGCTTCCAAGCGAGGCTGTTGCCGTTGCCCTTCGAGCGGTAGAAGAAGACGTACCGTTCGTCTTCCGTCAGCTGCACCCCGACGAACTCGTCGGGATGCGCCGTGGACGCGTATGCGAGCCGATCGGCCGATTGCGGCGTGCTCAGGCGATGAAACCAGACCTTCTCGACGCCGAGCGCCGCGAGCGTGGTGTTGGCGCTCGTCGGCTTGTCGTAACCGGAATAGTAAAAACCTTTGTCGCCCTCCCACGCCGCGCCGGAGAATTTGGTCCACAGCAGCGTGTCGGGAAGATCGCGGCCGGTCGGCACATCGCGCACGTGCCAGGTCTGCCAATCGGAACCCGATGATTGTGTCGCGTACGCCATGTAGCGCCCGTCGCGCGTGAACGACTGGCCCGAAAGCGCGACCGTGCCGTCCGACGCCAGCGTGTTCGGGTCCAGGAAGACGCGCGCCGGCCCCGTTTCGGAATCTCGGATGTATAAGACGTCTTGGTTCTGCAGCCCGCTGTTGCGGAAGTAGAACCAGTGCTTGCCTTCGTGGAAGGGCGCGCTCAAGCGCTCGTAGTTGCGCAGCGCGCGATACGCATCGCGGATCTGCGGGCGCTGCGGAATGGCGTCGAGGTATGCGCGTGTGAGGTCGCCTTCGGCCTTCACCCAGGCGGTGGTCTGGGGCGAGTCGACGTCTTCCATCCAGCGATACGGGTCGGCGACCACCGTGCCGAAATAAGTGTCGGTCACGGCGCCGCGCGCTGCGGGTGGATAGGTGAGCTTGGTGCCCGCCGCCGGCGTCGGCTGGGCGCCGAGCATAGCGAGACAGGCGAGCATCAAGAAAGTCGTCAGGATCTGGCGGATCACGGGCACTCTCCTATTTTTTTCAGCGAATCGCGATTCCGGATCGTTGCGTGATGCTGCCGATCACGGCGGCAGCCGCAACGCCGCGTTTGGCAAGGTCTTCCAAGAGACGGTCCGCCGAATCCTCGGCGAGCGAGATGAGGAGACCGCCGGACGTTTGGGCATCGCAAAGCGCGAGGCTCAACTCGGGCGAGACGCTGTCCGCGAACAAAACGCCTGCTGCAAGCGCCTGATCCAAGTTCGTTACGGTGCCGCCGGGAGCGCAGCCACGTGCCGCGAGTTGGATGACGTCGTCGAAAAGCGGTACGGCCGCAGCGTCGATCTTCGCCCCGACATTGCCGGCATGCGTCATTTCAGTCAAGTGCCCGATGAGCCCGAACCCGCTGATATCGGTCGCCGCGTGGACGCGGCCCCGCGCCATCGCTTCCGACGCGGCGCTATTGAGCGTCTCCATCGAAGCCACCGCAGCGGCGAGATCCTCGTCGGCGATCAGATCGCGACGTCGCGCGGTCGTCAAGATCCCGGTGCCCAGCGGCTTAGTCAGGATGAGGAGATCGCCGGCCCGCGCCGTCGAGTTGCGGATGATGCGGTCCGGATGCACGATGCCCGTCACGGACAATCCGTATTTCGGCTCCGGATCTTTGACCGTGTGTCCGCCGATGACGTCGATGCCGGCCTCGCGCGCCTTCTCCACCCCGCCGGCCAGTATATCGGATAAGACCGACAGCGGCAGGCCTTCCTCAGGAAACGCGGCGATGGCCAGCGCGCTCACGGGGCGCGCGCCCATGGCGTAGATGTCGGAGAGCGAATTCGCTGCGGCGATGCGCCCGAACGTGCGTGGATCGTCCACGATCGGCGTGAAGAAGTCAACGCTCAAGACAAGCGCGATGTCGGAGCTCAAGCGATACACGCCGGCATCGTCAGCCGATGCGTTGCCGACCAGCACGTTCGGATCGGTTATGCGGGGGAGTCCGCCCAGGACTTGCGCGAGCACGCTCGCGTCAACCTTGGACGCTCAACCGGCGCAGGAGACCATGTGCGTCAAGCGCGTGATGTCGCTCCGCGTCATCCTTACCATCACCTCCTTCCGCTGCCTCGCAACCTTTCGAGTTCAGTCTGTTGCTGAGCGCGCCCTTCGTATAAGGACCGCGCGAAAATGCGGCGAATGGAGCGACGATGGAGGAACTGCTGCTCATACCCGGTCCGGTCACTGTCGCACCCGACGTCATGGCGGCGGCCGCCCGTCCGATGCAAAACCATCGCGGCCCGTCGGCCGCGAAACTGTACGCCAAGCTCAACGAGCAGCTCCAAGACGTCTTCCAGACCAAGCAACCGGTGCTGTTGCTCGGCTCCTCGGGCACGGGCGGGCTCGAGGCGGCGATCGTCAACCTCTTTTCTCCCGGCGACTCGATCCTGGCGATGCCGATGGGCGCGTTCGGCGACCGCGCGCTGAAGATCGCACGGACCTTCGGCGCGAACGTCGAGGTGATCGACACGGAGTGGGGCGCGGGCGTCGACCCCGAGCGGCTGCGCGAGCGGCTTTCGCGAGACCGAGAAGGCCGGATCAAAGGCGTTCTCGTCACGCATAACGAGACATCGACCGGCGCGGCGTGCGATCTCGAGGCGCTGGCGCGCGCGCGCGGCGATCATCCTGCCCTGCTCGTCGTGGACGCGGTGAGCAGCGTCGGGGCGCTGGACGTGCGCATGGACGAATGGCATATCGACGCGCTGGTCGCGGCCTCGCAAAAAGCTCTCGGCGGCCTCCCCGGAGCGGCGATGATCGCGCTTTCGGAGCGCGGTTGGCATGCCGCCGAAACCGCCGCCATGCCGCATTTTTACTTCGATTTGAGGCATGCTCGGGCCGCCCTGGCCAAGGGGCAGACCTCCTGGACACCCCCCTTCAACGTCCTATTGGCTCTCGAACGTGCGTCCGATAACTATACCAAGGAAGGGCGGCACGCCGCCTTTGCCCGCCACGCTCTCTTCGCTCAGGCGATTCGAGCGGGTTGCACGGCGCTCGGACTCTCGCTCTTCGCTCGTCCCGGATCCTATTCGAATACGGTGACGGCGGTGAGCGCGGGACCCGGCATCGACCACAAGGCTTTGCAGCAGGCGCTGCGCGAGCGGTATGGAGTGGTCGTCGGCGGCGGGCAGATCAAGCTGGAAGGCAAGGTCATCCGCATTGGCAACATGGGCGCCATCGGGCCAAGAGACATCATCGCCGCGCTGGGCGCGCTCGAAATGGTCTTGCGCGACTTCGGTCTCCGGGTTTCGCCGGGTGCCGGGATCAACGCGGCAACCGAGGTCCTGATCGAAAGCGCTGCCGCGCGAGCGTAGGCGCCTCGGACGAAAAACTTGGGGGTTCAATCGCAGTGAATCGATTCGTTCGTCTTTCGACGCTTTCGCGCTGTCTCGCCATAGTCGTCGCCCTTGCCTGCGTTGGCATGGTGGCGCTTCCGCAATCGATGCCCGCGCGCGGCGACTCGTCGCAAGCGCTGGCGGTATCAACGCTGGAGAATTCGGCGAACGCGCCGGCGGACGTGCTACACAACCTCAGCCAAGCGCTGTACGACGGCGCGGCCTCAAGCGGCCGCTTCGAGATGCGCGGCGGCGGTCCGCTGGCCGTCAAGCCTGCGCTCACCGGCGACATCATGCTTTCCGCGCTCGGCGCCGCATCCGGCGCGCAAGCCGGCCAAGTCATCATCGGCGACCTCGTCAAATATCAAAGCGGTCAGATCTCGTACCGATTGCAGCTGTATCGCGTACACCCGGTGCAGGCCATGCGCTCGCAGTTCTTCACGCAAAGCTTCACCCCCAACGACTACCGCTCGTTGGTTTCGAAGTTCTCATCCGACGTCGCGACCCTTGAGGCGCCGCGCAGCGGCGTCGGCACGATTTGGTCTATGGAAGGCGGCTTGCACGCCGATCTCGGGCTGATCGAGGGATTCCATCTCGGACAACGCTTCAACGTCGTTCGCAACGGCCAAAAAACTGCAGAAGCCGAGATCTCAAAGATCAGCGATCAAGACGCGATCGTTGTGATCTCCAACACGAGCGGCGGCTACAAGCCGGCGATCGGCGACAGGCTGATCAGCCAAGACCCGGTGTCTCAGGATGCCGCCGGTGCGGCGGCCGGACCGGTCCCTGGCAGCGGCGGCGGCAACGGCGGGTTCACGGTCGTAGGCGTGATCCTCGGGGCGGCGGCCGCGATTCTCGGTCTATCCAATCACAGCAAGGCGCCGACGATAGCGTGCGGCGTCGGCTGCTCGCCCGCGCCGACCTCGACCGCGGGCTCATTCGCCGTAGGGTGCGTGCACGACACCAGCAATCCGCCGAACTTCACGTGCACGTTCACCAAGCCCGTGCAAGGCGCGGCGACGTTCAATTTCGGCAACTTGAGCACGATTTTCGTGACGACGTTTGTGAGCGGTGTCCAGCAAGGCCCGACGCAGACGATGGCTCAGTTCAGCGGTAACAGCCAGCTCTTCGATGCCGGCGGAAGTATTCTGACGTTTCGGCCACCGATCGGGTTCGTGTCGGGAACGACCGTGAATATCACGTTCACAAGCCAGATCCTAGCCACCGACTCGACGCCGCTGACCACCATCACGTATAGCCCCACGTTCTCCGTAGCTCGGCATCCGCTCTCAGTCCCGGCCGGGCCGCGGATCCCCATACACTAATCGTAGCACGGGTTATGTAGGGCCGGGGCTTGTAGCCCCGGTCTTTTTTTTATATCCGGTGGTGCTTCAGCACGAAGGTCGCGATCGGACGGACGAGCGACGGGGTGGACTGCTCGATGAAGGCGTTCGCCGGCTGGTTCAGGCTGTCGATCGCTCTCGCGCTGGGCGAAGCTCGCAGCGCGGCGTGCACATCCTTATCTATAGGAAAGAAGAGCGCGATGAAGAGGATCAGCCACAGCACGAACAGGGCCTTGGCGCAGCCGACGAGTCCTCCGCCGATACGGCTGAAGAACACGAGGATGGGCGGAAGCGGGATGCGCTCGAGCATGTAGCCCAGCGCGCGCACGGCCGCGAAGACGATCAAGAAGATCAGCCAAAACGCGATGAGGTGCATGGCGGCGTCCGACAGGCTTCGCCAAAACGGGAACACCGCCGCCACGACGCCCGAAAGCGCTCCCGCCACGAGCCACCCAAGGGCGATCGCGGCCAAGACGCTCGCCTCGCGGACGAATCCCGAGCGGAACCCGCCCCAAAACGTGACGGCGAGCGTGAGCGCGACGAAGACATCCGGCCAACTCACTCGCGCAAATGGGCTCCGAACTTCTCGCGAAGCGCTTCGATGATGACGCGGAGACCTGCGTCTGCCTCGGCATCGGTGATGGTTCCATCCGCCTTGCGCAAGCTCACGGTCAGGGCCACGCTCTTCTTGCCGGCGCCGATCTGCGGGCCGCGGTACTCATCAAAAGAACTGACGCTCTCGAACGTCGCGACGCCCGCGCCGCGCGCGGCTTGCATGAGGTCGGCCGCGCTCACGTTTTCCGCGACCACCACCGCAAGGTCGCGTTTGGTCCCCGGAAAACGCGGAAGCGCTTTGAGCGGCAGCACCGGTCGCGTCTTCGGCAGGTTCTCGAGGTAGAGCACGAACGCGTACGATGCCTCGGGCAGTTCGTAGGCACGCGCCAGGCGCGGGTGAAGCCGCCCGAATTTGGCGACGACCTTCCCCTCGAGCGTGACGTTGCCGGCAGCGCCGGGATGGAAATAGAAGCGCGGATGCTGCGTTGTCTCGCCGGGCGTCCCCGCGAGCGTTGTGATGACCGATTCGACTTCGCCCTTGACCGCGAGCAGGTGCCGGTCGATCGCAGCATCCGCCTCGAGCTCCGCGAAGGCTGCCACGCCGCACAGCGAGGGCCATTCAAACACGCCGTTTTCCGAATAGGCGCCGTCCGGGGCCGTACCCGGGGCTAAAGCCCCGGCACTACATTTGGCTTTTTCTGAATCGAGCGGGCGGAAGATGTGGCCGGTTTCGAAGAGGCGCAACGGTGCAGGCGTCTTTTTCCACCAGCGCGCCGCGATCGTCAACACCCCGGGCAAAAGGCTGGGCCTCACAAAGCGCTGCTCGTCTGAAAGCGGATTGGTGATGCCGACCAGCTTGGGCCAGAACGGCAAACCCGAGCGTTCCCAATCGGCGATGACGCGAGTCCCCTGCAGCGCCAGCGTGACGACTTCGTGATAGCCGAGCGTGGCAAGCGTCTGCGCCAACGCGCTCTCCTGATCGAAGAGGCTCTCGTCGATCGTCTGCGGAGAGGCGACGGAGGGGCGCTCCTTGATGCCGTCATAGCCGAGCGCGCGCGCGACCTCTTCGACGACGTCGGTCTCGTCGGCGAGGTCGATGCGCCACCAGGGGATTTCCACTTTCAGCGAAGCACCACCCGAGCTCCGCAATCCGATGGGCGCGATGGCCGCGCTCATCTGCTGCGCGGTGTAGTCGCTTCCGAGCAGGGCGTTGACGCGCGCGGGCCGGGCGCTGATCGTGCGGGGCGCGCCCGGTTTTTCGCCGACATCCACGACGGCGGAAGGCCGTCCGCCGGCTTGCATCAGCAGGCGCGCGGCAGCGCGGCGCCCCAATTCCGGCAGCTCGAGCGGCAGATTTTTTTCATGCCGCGCTGCGCCCTCGGTGCGCAAGCCGAGCGCCAGCGACGCCCTGCGGATGCGAGCGCCGACGAAATTCGGCGATTCGAGGAACAGATCGGTGGTCTTCTCGGTCACGGCCGAGCGCACACCGCCGAAAATGCCGGCGACCCCGACGACGCCCTCGCCGTCGGCGATGACGGGCGTGCCTTCGAGCAGCTCGCGCTCGACGCCGTCCAATGTGACGACCTTCTCGCCGGCACGCGCCGCGCGCGCGACGATGCCCTTGCCGCGCACGAGCTTCGCGTCGTAGAAATGCAGCGGTTGAGCGGTCTCGATCTGCACGAAATTGGAGACGTCGACGAGGTAGTTCAGCGAACGCACGCCGGCAGCGTGAAGGCGCAGCGTCATCCACATCGGCGACCGCCCGCCGCGAAGACCGGTGAACGTCTGGCCGAGCAAACGCCGGCACACGCTCGGATCCGCGATCTCGACGCCGAGCGGAGATGGCGCCTCGCCTATGCCTGGCGGGTAATCCGGCTCGCGCCATGCGACTTTGAGCCCTGCGGCCAGCTCGCGCGCCAGCCCTATGATCGACAGGCAGTCAGGCCGATTTGCGGGCACGTCGACGTCCAGCAGCGCATCGCCGAATCGCGCCACGCGCCAAAAATCTTCGCCGACCGGAGCGCTGTCCTCCATGATCAAGATGCCGTCGTCGAATTCGCCGGGCAAAGCCAGCTCCGTCGCCGAGCACATCATGCCGTTGGACTCGACGCCGCGCAGGGCGCTTTTGAGGATCGTTTTTATGCGCCCGTGCCCGGCCGCGGCGTCGCTCGAGCCGTGCTCGAAGACGGAAGCGCCGACCAGCGCGATCGGCACCTTATTCCCGGCTGCGACGTTCGCGGCGCCGGTGACGATCTGCAATTTCTCGCGCCCGACGTCGACGCTTCCCACGAGCAAGCGGTCGGCGTTCGGATGCCGCTCGAGTTTCTCGATGCGGCCCACGACGATGTGCTGCGGGGTGGGTTGGGGGACGATATCATCGACGGTCAGTCCCCGCGCCGTGAGCACCTCGGCGATGGTCTGCGCCGGCACGTCAGCGGCGACGAAATCTTTCAGCCACGAGATCGGCGCGCGCACCTACGCGAACTGCTCCAAGAAGGCGGGGTCATTTTCCACGAACAGACGGATGTCGTCGATGCCATGCCGCACCATAGCGATGCGTTCGACGCCGAGGCCGAAGGCCCAGCCGGTGAAGATCTCGGGATCGTATTTCGCCATGCGCAGCACGTTGGGGTGCACCATGCCGCTGCCGCCCATCTCGAGCCAACCCGACCCGCCGCACGTGCGACAGCCGTTTCCGTCGCACACTCCGCACGAGACATCGACCTCCGCGGAGGGCTCGGTGAACGGGAAATATGACGGCCGAAAGCGCGTGCGCCGATTCTCGCCGTAGAGATGCCGGCACAAATCGCTGACGAAGCCTTTGAGGTGGCCGAACGTGATGCCGCGATCGACCTGGAGCCCCTCGATCTGATGGAACTGAAACGAGTGGCGCGCGTCGAGCGAATCCCGCCGATAGCACTTGCCGGGAGCGAGGATCGCTATCGGCGGCGGGTACGCCTCCATCGTGCGCATCTGCACCGGTGACGTGTGTGCCCGCAGCAGCGTGCCGGGGTCGAGATAGAATGTGTCGAGGCCCTCGCGCGCCGGGTGGTCGGCGGGGATGTTCAACGCTTCGAAATTGTAGTATTCGGTCTCGACCTCGGGCCCGGTGACGATCGCAAAGCCGCGCGAGCGAAAAAACGCGACGACGTCGTCTAGGGTCCGGCGCAAGATGTGCACGCTGCCGGTGCGCGGCGGGCCCGCGGTGAGGGTCACATCGTAGGTGCGAGCTAAGCTTCCCTCGACCGCCGCGTTCTCGAGACGAGAGCGCGCGTCGGCGAGCGCGCTCTCGATGCGCGACTTGGCATCGTTTGCAAGACGCCCGAAGGCCGCGCGCTCGGCGGGCGGCATCTTGGCCAGGCCCGCCATGACCAGCGAGAGCCTGCCGCCCTTGCGGCCTAACACCTCGGTGCGCAACGCCTCGAGATCGTCCAGGCTTGTCACGGCCGCCGCGCGCGCGATGACCTCGTTTTCGAGCTGCTGGAGTTGGTCGCTCAACGCCGCTCCTAAATGCAAGATGGCCGCAAACGCTTGCGGCCACCCGGGCTACTCAAAACCTACCTTGAGCTATCTAGTTCGCTGATCCTGATGGCGCCATCAGTCTGTACACGATGTAGGCTTTTACGGAGCCGGTCGCCATGAAAAGCTTCCAAAATAACGCGGGAGAAAGCATCTGGGATGCCTGACCTCCTTGTATTACTCCGTTAGTTCGAACCTGAGTATAGCACACGGGTGTGATGAGAACAAGGCGGGGAGGGGGCTTGACTTTTCGTCGTTATTTGTTCTCATTTTTTGGCCTTCAGAAGGCCGCTCGAACGAGCCAATTCATAGAGCAAAATCGACCCCGCGATCGCTGCGTTGAGGGATTCGACCTGGGGCGACTGCGGTATGCCGACCCGCTGGGCGATGTCGTCCGGAGGTATGCCTTCAAGTCCCCTTCGTTCGTTGCCGACCACCAGCGCGATGCGCGGTCCTGGGGTTATTGAACGCACGTCCGGGGCACCGGCTTGGGCTGCCACGAGGCAAAGCCCGCTCTGGGCCGACGCCCTCAGCATCTCTTCCCAGCGCTCGTACCGGAATATCGGGAGGCGGAAGAGTGACCCCATGGCGGCGCGGACCACCTTATCGTTATACGGTTCGACCGAGTGCGGCCCGAAACACGCCGCCGCTGCACCAAAGGCTTCCGCGCTGCGCACCATCGTGCCGGCGTTGCCGGGGTCGTCGAGGTCGTGGAGCGCTAACACGAGCACCGGTCCCTTCTCGGGCAGCAGCTCGGCGAGCGCCGACAGCGGCCGATCGAAGAAGCGCGCCACGGCCACGATGCCCTGCGGCGTCTTCGTCTGCGCTAACGCGTCGATGCTGCGCGGCTCGACCGGGTGCACCGGCACACCTGTCTCGCGCGCTCGGGAGGCTGCAGCATCGACGGCTGGGTGGCGCTCCGGCACGACGAAGACCGCTTCGAGATGCGCACCCGCCTCGAGGGCGGCCTCGATCAGCGTCGGCCCTTCAATCAGAAAGCACCGCTTTAGCGTGCGGTGCTTCTTTTGATGCAGCAGTCGGGCAGCTCGGATCTGCGGGCTGTGAAAACCCACCGATCCGTTCGCCACGGTTTTACGCCCCGACCGGCGCCGGCGCGTGTTTCTTGGCGACCTCCAGCAAACGCGCAAACGCCGGCTGGTCGTTGAGCGCGAGTTCGGCCAGCACTTTGCGATTGATGGACAGACCCTCTTTCTTCAGCGCGCTCATCAGGCGGCTGTAGGTGATCCCCTCTTGGCGCGCTGCGGCGTTGATGCGCGCGATCCACAGCGAACGGAAATCGCGCTTGCGTCGCCGGCGATCCCGAAACGCGTACGTGAGCGAATGCAGCAGCGCTTCGTTGGCTGCCTTGTAGTTCCGGCCGCGGGCGCCCCGAAAGCCTTTGACGGCTTTCAACACTTTGCGTCGCTTGTTGAGCGACATCATACCGCGTTTCACGCGTCCCATAATTTTGTTTCCTTACCTACGACAACATAATCTTGTAGTGCCGGGGCTTTAGCCCCGGAATCCTACGCGTACGGAAGTTTCAGTCGCAGCTTGCGCACGTCGGTCTTGTCGGCCACCACCTGTTTGCGGAACTTGCGGATGCGCTTGGGCGACTTCTTCGTGAGGATGTGGCTGCATCCGGAGAACTGGCGCTCGCGCATGAACTTACCCGTGCCCGTGACCTTCACGCGCTTGGCGGTTCCTCGATGCGTTTTCAGTTTAGGCATTTTTGACCTCGATCGGCTTCGTTGCATGGTGTTTCGCCGCTTCTGCAGCGATGTTCGCCGCTTTGGCCGCGCCGTGAGCCGCGACCACCTCGGGTTTCGGCGACAAGATCATGAACATGTTGCGGCCTTCCAGCCGCGGTTCGCGCTCCACGATCGCGATCGGCGCGGTATCTTGCGCCATCTGATCCAGCAATTTACGTCCTTGCTGCGCGTACGAGATCTCTCGACCTCGGAACATGATCGTCACTTTCACTTTGTCGCCGTCGTGGAGCAAGCGCTCGCAGGTGTGGAATTTGGTCGCGTAGTCGTGCTCCTCGATCTTCGGACGGAGCTTGACTTCCCGCAGTTCCATCTTGTGCGCTTTCCTGCGCGTCTCGCGATCTTTTTTGTCCTGCTCGTACCGGAGTCTGCCGTAGTCGTCGAGCCTGCAAACGGGTGGTGAGGCCGTCGGCGAGACTTCGATCAGGTCGACCCCGCGCTCGCGGGCGAGCCGCAGCGCTTCGAAGGTCGCCATGATTCCGAGTTGGGTGCCGTCGTCCGCGATCACGCGGACTTGGGGAATGCGGATCTGCTCATTGACGCGTAGCGCTTTGCTAATGGTACGAAATCGCGGTAGTCGTGTCCGGCCTCCTCATGACGTGCGGGCGACGCCAACAAAAAAAGCCCGCTGATGCAGGGCTACCCTCAAAGACAAATTGCGAACGGATTCGGTCGGTCTTTTAGAGCCTTCGTCTTGCGACCGGACTGGCAGCCGCATGGCGCCGTTCGGTGCGAAGGGTAGTCGCTAGTGCCCCCGGATTATATCAGGCGTTCCTTCGCGCGGTCAAGGACGGTCTATCCTTGTCGCGCCCGAAACCCGACCGAAGGCGTGCCAAGCCCGCAGGGCGAAACGATAAGTCAGAGAGGACTGACTGTGGCTAAACTGATCAACGGCGAGGGCAAGAGGGCTAAGAACGGGCCGGCGAAGGCCGCCGTGGGCAAGGCGGGCTGGCAAGCCGAGTTCGATAACGCCGCCAAACTGCCGGGCGCCACCGACCGGACTATCTCCGACCATCCGCTCAAGCCCATGTATCTGCCCGAAGACCTCGCGGGCATCGACTACGAGCGCGATCTGTCATACCCGGCGCAGTATCCCTACACCCGCGGCATCCATTCAACGATGTATCGCGGGCGCTTGTGGACGATGCGCCAATTCGCCGGGTTCGGCACCGCCAAGCAGACCAACGAACGCTACAAGTTCTTGCTCGCACAAGGGCAGACCGGACTTTCGGTCGCGTTCGACATGCCCGCGCTCATGGGCTACGATTCCGATCATCCGCGGGCGCTCGGCGAAGTGGGCAAGTGCGGCGTGGCCATCGCGACGCTGCAAGACATGCAAGACCTCTTCGAGGGCATCGACCTCGGCAAGATCACGACCTCGATGACGATCAACTGCACCGCGCCGGTGGCGCTGGCCATGTACATCGCGACCGCGGAAGCCCAAGGCGTGCCGCAAGAGAAACTCGGCGGCACCATGCAAGCCGATATGCTCAAGGAATACATCGCGCAGAAGGAGTGGATCTATCCGCCCGAGCCCTCGATGCGCATCATCACCGACATGATCGGCTACTGCGCCAAGAACGTGCCGAAATGGAACACGATTTCGATCTCCGGCTATCACATCCGCGAAGCGGGCTCGACCGCCGCGCAGGAGCTCGCCTTCACGCTCGCCGACGGCTTCGCGTACGTCGAGGCGGGCATCAAAGCCGGTCTCGACATCGACGACTTTGCCCCGCGCCTTTCCTTTTTCTTCAACTCCCATTCCGACTTCTTCGAAGAGATCGCCAAGTTCCGCGCCGCGCGCCGCATTTGGGCGCGCCACATGCGCGAGCGATTCGGCGCCAAGAACCCGCGTTCGTGGATGATGCGTTTTCACACGCAGACGGCGGGTTGCTCAGCCACCGCGCAGCAGCCCGAGAACAATATCATGCGCACGGCTTTCCAAGCGCTTGCCGCGGTGCTCGGCGGGACGCAATCGCTGCACACGAATTCGTTGGATGAAGTGCTCGCGTTGCCCACGGAGAAGAACGTGCAGCTCGCGCTGCGCACGCAGCAGGTCATCGCCTACGAAACGGGCGCCGGCAACGTCATCGATCCGCTCGGCGGGTCGTATTTCGTCGAACGCCTGACGAACGAGATTGAGGCGGCTGCGGAGGATTATTTCCGCCGCATCGACGCGCAAGGCGGCGTCATCCCGGCCATACACAACGGCTTCTTCCAGCGCGAGATCGCCGACGCATCGTACCGCTACCAGCGCGAGGTCGAGAACGGCGAGCGCATCGTGGTCGGCGTGAACGAGTTCGTGACCGAGGAAGAGTACCCGATCTCGCTTTTGAAGATCGATCGCGCCATAGAAGTCGAGCAATGCGAACGCGTCAAGGCGTACCGTGCAGCGCGCGACGGATCGAAGGTCGAGTCGGCGCTCGCAGCGTTCAAGCGCGCAGCCGAGACGGATGAGAACCTCATGCCCCATTATCTGCACTGCGTCAAGAGCAAAGCCACGCTCGGCGAGATCTCTGCGGCGCTCGAGCCCGTCTTCGGCCGTTACCGGGAGCCGGCGTTCATCTAAATGGCGCGACCGATCCGCATTCTCGTCGCCAAAGCCGGACTCGACGGGCACGATCGCGGCGCGAAGGTCATCGCTCGCGCGCTGCGCGACGCCGGCTTTGAGGTGATCTACACCGGATTGCACCAGACGCCGGAGCAGGTCGTCGAAGCGGCCATCCAGGAGGACGTTGACGGCGTCGGCCTGTCGATTCTTTCCGGCGCGCATCTCACGCTGTTTCCGCGCATCAAGGAACTGCTCAGAGAGAACAAGGCTGACGACATCGTGCTCTTCGGGGGCGGCACGATTCCAGCCGAGGACATCAAACCGCTCTTGGATGCCGGCGTTGCGGCGGTGTTCACGCCAGGCACGCCCATCGCGCAAATCGTCGACTTCGTGCGCCGCGAATGCGGCAAGCGCGTCGCCGCATCGTAACGGGAAAGCGATCCACTGTGGGGGTGCAACCCGTCCGGGTACGTTTCGCACCCAGTCCTACCGGTTATCTGCACGTCGGCGGCGCGCGCACGGCTCTGTTCAATTGGCTGCTGGCGCGTCATACCGGCGGCGTGTTCGTGCTGCGCGTAGAGGACACGGACTCCGCGCGCTATTCCGACGACTTCTACGAGGCGATCTTCCGCGCGCTTCGCTGGCTCAATCTCGATTGGGACGAAGGCCCTGATGTCGGCGGGCCGTATGGTCCCTATCGTCAGCGCGAGCGCGCAGACGAGCACCGCCTTGCCGCGCGAGAATTGTTGGCAAAAGGCGCCGCCTACGAATGTTTCTGCGATGCCAATGCGGCGGAGTGTCGCTGTTCCGCCTTGACCGCATCGGAAGTCGCCGCCAAACGATCCGCGGGCGTGTCGCCTGCGCTCCGCATGCGCGTGGATCCAAAGCGCGAAGTCCTCGTCCGCGATCTGATCCGCGGCGACGTCACCTTCCCGGCCGAAAGCATCGGCGATTTCGTCATCGTGAAGAACGACGGCGGCGCGCTCTACAACTTCGCGGCGGTCGTGGACGATCACGCCATGCAGATCAGCCACGTCATCCGCGGCGACGAGCACCTGGCCAACACGCCCAAGCAGCTCCTGATGTACGAAGCCTTCGGCTGGACGCCGCCGCAGTTCGCGCACGTCCCGATCATCCTGAACGAGGAGCGCCGCAAACTCAGCAAGCGCGACGGCGCCACGTTCGTCAACGAATACGAAGAGGCGGGCTACCTCCCCGAGGCGCTCGTGAACTTCATGGCGCTGCTGGGCTGGTCGCCAGGCGGCAATCGCGAGATCCTCACGCGGCATGAGATGATCGCGGAGTTCTCGCTTGACGGCGTGGTCAAGCATCCCGCTATTTTCGATCGCGACAAACTGGCGTGGATGAACAAGGAGTATATGAAGGCGCTGGCCCCTGCGGATCTCGCAGCGCGCGTGCAGCGGATGCTGGAGTCGCGCACGCCGGCGCCGGACCGGATCGACAAGCCGCACGTCGAGCAGGTGACGGCGTTGCTGCAAGAGCGCGCGCGGACCATCGGCGAGATCATCGAACAGGGCGCGTATTTCTTCACGTCGGGGGCGATCGAACCGAGCGCGGAGGCGCTGGCCAAGCACTGCGCCGCGCCGGAAACGCTCGAGCGACTGCGCGAGGCGCGCGAAGCGTTGGCGGATGCGCCGGAATTCAGCGCTGCCGCAGTCGAGCATGCTATCCGTTCGCTTGCCGAGCGGCACGGCGTCAAAGCCGCTGTCTACATCCACCCGCTGCGCGTGGCGGTGACCGGTCAACCGGTAAGTCCGGGCATCTTCGACGTCTGCCGCATCCTCGGCCGCGACGTCGTCCTCGCGCGCGTTGAGGCGCTCATCGCGCGCCTGGCGAGTCGCGCCCAAGCGGTGGGAGCAGAGCAGTGAGCGCGCGCCCGATCGCCGTGATCCTCGCTGCGGGCAAAGGAACGCGCATGAAGAGCGCGCGGCCGAAGGTGCTGCATGACGTGTGCGGACGGACGATGTTCGAGCACGCGCTCGCTGTCACGCAAGCGGCGGGTGCCCGCGACATCATCGCTGTCGTGGGTCCGGAGCTGTCCGAAGCCGTCGAAGTGTTGGGCGTGCGCACGGTCGTGCAAGAACCGCAAAACGGCACCGGTCACGCGGTGCAGCTCGCGATGAAAGCCGTCACAGGCGAAGCGCCGGTGCTGATCGTGAGCGCCGACATGCCGCTGCTGCCGGCGGCCCTTCTACGGTCCGTGATCCAAGCGCGCGACAAAAAGGACGCCGCCGTCGCATTCGCCACGGCCCGCGTTTCGCCGCGTTCTGACTTCGGCCGCGTCGTGCGCCAGGGCGGGAAGGTCGCGCGCATCGTGGAGGTCGCCGACGCCTCTCCCGAAATCCGAGCCATCGATGAAGTCAACGCCGGCGTCTACTGCTTCGCACCCAAACGGTTGCGCGCGTATCTGAAGTCGCTTCGGGCGAACAACGTGCAGGGAGAACTGTACCTGACTGACTGCATCGGCGTGGCAGCCGCGGCCGGAGATACGATCGTCACCATCGCTTGCGGCTCGAGGCTCGACGTCATGGGCGTGAACACGCGCGTCGAGCTAGCCGCTGCCCGCAAGGCGATGCAAGGGCGCATCCTTAGAGAGCACATGCTCGCCGGCGTCACCATCGTGGACCCCGCCTCGACCTATATCGATGTCGACGTCGCCATCCAGCCCGACACCACCATATTCCCGCAAACGTACCTGCGCGGTTCGACGCGCGTTGGGCGCGGCGCAGTGCTGGGGCCGGGCACGACCATCGTGAATTCCGAGATCGGCGATGGCGCCGAGGTCCTCAACTCCGTCGTTCGCGAGAGCACGGTCGGCGCCGGTGTGACGGTGGGACCCTTCGCGCACCTGCGCGGCGGCTCGGCGGTGGAAGCGGGCGCGCACATCGGCAATTTCGTCGAACTCAAGAACACGAAGATGGGGCGCGGCACCAAAGCCGGCCATCTCACGTATCTCGGCGATGCGGAACTGGGAGAAGGCGTCAACGTCGGCGCCGGCACGATCACCTGCAACTACGACGGCCGGCGCAAACACAAGACCAAAATCGGGTCCGGTGCATTTATCGGATCGAATTCTTCGCTGGTGGCGCCCGTGGAGGTCGGCGAGGGCGCGATGACCGGCGCGGGCTCGGTCGTCAACCGCGATGTGCCCGCGGGCGAACGGGTCGCAGGCAACCCGGCCAAACCACTGCCGAAAAAAGACCAAAAGGTCCCTTAAGACGTCTTAAGAATACGTCGCCAGCGTATCGCCGCTCGAGCTGACAGGGGGACTCCTCAATGCAAGGCATCCGTCGCAGTCTTTCGGCATTGGTTTTCGCGAGCGGCCTGCTCGCGTTTGCGTTTGGGCCGGCGCTCGCCGGCACGACCGGCTCGATCAGCGGCAGGATCTACGACAGCGCCAGCAGCGCGCCGATAGCGGACGCGAAGGTGAGCGCGGTTTCCGCGTCACAGTCGGGGACCGCGCAGACCAACGCGACCGGAAACTACGTGTTCGTCTCGCTCGCGCCAGACACATACGTCCTCAGCGTGGAGAAACCGGGCTACACCACGGCCACGCAAAGCGGCGTCACGGTGCTCGCCGACCAAACCCAAAGCATTTCGGTCGCGCTGGTCAAGGCGCTCACCACGATCGGAACAGTCGTCGTCCGCGCGACCAGCGATCTCGTCAAACCCGGCACGACGAGCGACGTCTATTCCATCAACTCCTCCGCAGCGCTGGCGGCGACGCCGCTCGGCGGCCCGGGCAACCTGAACCAAGCCTACGCCGCGATGGTCTCGGTGCCGGGCGTCAACTTGCCGCAGGCCCAGCAAGGCTGGTATCAGACGGCCTACATCCGGGGCGGCGACCAAGATCAGATCGGTTGGGAGTTCGACGGCATTCCGGTCAACCGGTCGTATGACAACGCCCCCATGACGTTTCTGTCCAACCTCGGCCAACAAGAGCTGCAGGTCTACACGGGCGGCACGCTTGCCACGTCCGATGCCTCGAGCATTTCGGGCTACGTGAACCAGATCGTCAAGCGCGGTTCATACCCGGGTTCCAACGCGGTGACCTTGGGCATCGGTTGGCCCTCGTTGTACAACAAGGGCACGATCGAGATCAGCGGAGCGACGCCCAGCAACAAGCTCAGCTATTACGTGGCGACGCTGGCGACCAGCACCGGCTACCGCTATATCAACCAGACCAATGGCGCGGGTGCCGCAGGTTACTTCTATCCTCTGAACTGCTGCGGCACTAATTCGGGGATCTGGGATGGCAGCGGGGGAGCGACATGGAGCGCCGCGCCCGGCCAATCGTATGGCTTTGCGCAGACGCAGGATCGCGAAACGATCGCCAACTTTCATTGGAGACTCGGGCACGGCAACGGCTCCCAGTCCGACGATTTGCAGTTGCTGGTTCTGGGAGCCTTGCTGAGCGGCACGTACAACAGCTCGATCAACGACTTGGGCGGACCGACGGCTGTGTACGCGACGAACGGCGGCAGTCCGATCCCCTGGCAAGACGGCTTTGTGTACACCGGCCAGCTGTTCGCGCCGTTCAGCGCCGCCGGCGTGACCTACTACGCGTTCCCGAGCAGCCAGCACGGCGTTCCGTCGGCGTCGGCTTCGTGCTACCCGGAGTGCACGTCGCTCCCGCTCGAGATCCGCGACAGCAACGTCAACGACGTCAACATCTACAAGTTGGGCTGGCAGCATAACATATCGAACAACGCTTACTTCCGCATCTTCGGATTCGGCATCTACTCGGGCTGGTACATCTACGGTCCGCTGTCGTCGTTCTTGCCGTTCGGCGCTGAGATCAGCGACTACGAGAACATCATGCATCAGTATGGCGGCGCCGCACAATACGCCAACCAGTTCAACGATCACAACCTGTTGACGCTCGGGGCATATTACTCGCGAGGCCGATCGACGCGTTACTCCAACACCGGCGGCTTCCCGCCGTGCTCCGCGGACTGCAGCTCGTCCTCGGGCCAAGCCTCGTTCATCACCAATCTCGTGGACTCAGGCGGCAACTGCTACGACAGCACAGGAGCGCAAAACACCTGCTTCAGCACCGCGAACCGCGGCCGCTTCCCAGGGTTGGGTGCGGGCCCGATGCCTTACGCTGCGATTGGCAGCGCGTTGGCCGCCAACGCCCAGTGGCTCACCACGGCCGCCGGGTATCATGCGAACCTCAACGATGTCAAGCCGACCTTCACCGCGTTGTCGGTCAACGACGCCTGGAAACCCAACGATCGACTCACGTTCAACATCGGCGTTCGCGGCGAGAGCTACGCGGTTCAGTATCCCGATCTGACGGTC
This sequence comes from Candidatus Tumulicola sp., assembly GCA_035601835.1. Classification (NCBI taxonomy): domain Bacteria; kingdom Bacillati; phylum Vulcanimicrobiota; class Vulcanimicrobiia; order Vulcanimicrobiales; family Vulcanimicrobiaceae; genus Candidatus Tumulicola; species Candidatus Tumulicola sp. Next base: position 115,889 of record DATNNM010000011.1, read on the forward strand.
GGTGCACGCGCGTTTTGGTTTGCCGCGTACAATCGCGAGTTCTGTTTCGGCCCCGGCCTGCTGGCTCCGGTCAACCGCGGCTACACCGCAGGCGTGCTCAACCCGTGTCCGCCGGCCACTGCGCCGGTCAGCCTGACGAATCCATCGGGCGGAGGCAGCTTCTCGCACACGGTGGTCCAGCCGCGCTTCGGCGTGACGCTGCAGGCCAATCCTGACAACGTCCTGCGATTCTCAGCCGGCTTGTATGCCCGGCCCGCGAGCACGCGCGAGGCGTCGTGGAACACCGTAGAACCCAACTTGCCGGTGCTGCTCGGCGCCGACTTTTTGCAATACGGCTTCAGCACGCCCGAGCATGACGTCCGGCCCGACCGGTCGACGAACTTCGATCTGTCGTGGGAGCACCACTTCCCCGGAACGCTCAAATCGTTCAAGCTCACGCCGTTCTATCGCAGCACGCAAGACCAGTTGCAGCAGCTCATCGTCAACCCGCTGACGGGCTTGTTCGCGAGTTTCAATGCCGGCCATCAGATCTCGAGCGGCGTCGAGTTCGCGTTCAACGCCGGCGATTTCGACCGCAACGGCTTTGCGGCCAAGCTCGCGTACACGTACACGCGCAGCCGCATCCAATACCAGAACTTCGCCAACGGCCGCAACGTCATCGACAACCTCAATACGTATCTGCAGAAGTACAACGGTTTCACGTCGGCCTGCGCCGCTTCCACGAGCCCGCAGTGCACCGGCAACGGCATCGCGAGCGCCAATGCGGCGCCGTGCTTCAGCGCGACCACCAACGCCCCGCTCGGGGCGTGCGGTGCCGGTGACGTGGTCAACCCGTATTTCAGCCAGATGCCGCAGCCGCTGTTCGACCGCAACGGCTGGTACTCGACGTACGACCTGATCCCGGCGCCCTTCGCGGGGGGCAATGGCTTCGAAACGCCGAGCGTCGCCTCGCTCATCCTCAACTTCAAGCACGACAAGTGGAGCTTCGCGCCCAGCCTCGCGTACAGCTCCGGTGCGAAATACGGCTCGCCGTTGGTATGGCCGGGCTACGATCCATCCGCGTGCGTCAGCGGCACCAACGCGACGTGCAGCGCAGCCGACCGATCCGGCTTTGGCGGCAACATCCTCATCCCAGACGTCTACACCGGCAAGTTTGACAACTTCGGGGACTTCAACGAACCGTCGCGCATCACGGTCAACGCCCAGATCACGCTGCGCGCGACCGACCGCGCTAGCTATACGTTGACGCTGACCAATCTCGTCGATACCTGCCATCAGCGCGGCTATGCTTGGGATTACCCGAACATCTGCGTCTACTCGACGCTGCCCTCGAGCATTTTGCCGCCGGTCGGCAACTTCGCTCCGACGGCGAGCGCGCCGGCGCCGCTGCGCTTCCCATATGCGATGTGGCTGAACAACAACAACACCGGCTTCGTCGGCACGACCTTGCCGTTCCAAGCCGCGTTCGAGGCTCGTTTCAAGATCTAGCCCGGGACATCCGCACTTTCCGGCAGCTCAGAAAAGTGTGATATGGTGGCTCAAGGGTCCCCGGCGGCCCAGGCGAAACGAACGATGTCAAGGAGCCTCGCGCAACATCGTAACTGATAATCCCATCTCGCTAGCGCTCGCCGCGCTGAGTGCGGCGTTGGCCGTTGCGGTCATCGTTCTTCTCAGTCTGCGCTCGAGAGCGCTTGGTCTGCGCGCCGAGCGCGCCGAGCGGCGCTTTGCCGAATTGGAGAACATCGCTCCTGCGTTGACCAACGCCGCGATGGAGTCTACCGCAGCGACGTGCTCCAGAATTCTCGACCGCGTCGCCGTGCTCGTGCCCGCTCAGACGCTCCTGTGCTTTTACGTGGACGGCGGCCATTTGATGCTGGGCGCCAAACGCGGCCCGGCCTATATCGAATTCTTGCGCGAAGGCGAGCCCTACGACGGCGATACGATCGTCGACTGGGTGAAGCGCGAGGCGCGCACGGCCATCACGGGACCTGGCCCGTACGCGACGGTCGGCCCGATCGACGCGATCGATCTCGGTGCATCACCGACGGGCGCGAAACTCGAGATCGGTCCCATCGCCGGCAGCCGCGACACGCTGTGGGCCGCGGCAGTTCCGATGCTGCGTCCGCAAGCGCAAGGCCGGCGCGCCGAAGTCGTCGGTGTGCTGTACGCCGACCGCCCGCGCAAGAGCCCGTTCACGACGGACGATATGCTCACGCTCTCGACGATCGCGCAGCTGGCCGGTGACGCGCTGCAACGCGCGCGCTTTACGGATCAAGTCCGCCGGACCTCCGACATCGACGGGCTCACGGGGCTGCTCACGCCGGTGAGTTTCCGGAGGCGTTTGCGCGATGAGGTCGAGACACGGCGTCGCCGCTCGGGCAGATCGTCCGTGGCGCTGTACTTCATCGACACGGATCTCTTCAAACAGTGGAATGATCGCTTCGGCCACGCAGCGGGCGATGCGCTGCTGAAGCGGCTTGCCGCGACTTTCAAAGAGCTGGCCGCCCGCACCGAGGGCTTTGCGGGCCGCAACGGCGGCGACGAGTTCTGCATCGCCGTTCTCGATGGCCGCAAAGAAGACGCGATCAGGCTCGGACAGGACCTGTGCCGGCGCATCGCATCGGCCGATTTCACGTCGCGCGACGGATCGCCGCACGTGACGATCAGCATCGGCCTTGCGCAGTATCCCGAAGACGTCGATCCCGATGAGCGGCAGCCCGCGGATCGGCTGTTGGAGACCGCCGACGCGCAGATGTATGAAGCCAAACACGCCGGCCGCAATACGCTGTCGTTCGTGCGCGCCAGACCGATCGCCGCGCGCGAATAAATTGAGGCACTTCGAGTCTCTATGTTGCCTCGAAATGCCTCATGCGCGTTAGACGCACCGCTGTGACGCTCCGTCTTGCGTTCCGGCATTGTCGCCTCCGACCGCCTCGCCCCAATTGACGAGGAACCTGCCGGCGGCCACGAGCCAGCGCGCGTAGCGGCGGCGGGCAGCGTTGTAGCGCCGCTCATCGGCGGACGCGCCAAGCCGCAGTCTCGCGACATCATCGCGTACTTCGCCTTGACGCTGGCGAACCGCGTCCAACGAAACCCAGTCGTTCATTGCTCTCACCTCCCTAACGATCCGGGGCTAAGGCCCCGGCACTACATCTAAAAGCGGCCCCGGCACTACATTGGGCCGCAAAAAAACGAGACCCCCGCATCGCGGAGGCCTCGAACACTTTAGACCTGGTAGGCTTTTCCAAGCCTACCTCGTCTGCGATCGCTCAACCCCTCCGCGCATAACGGCAACTCGCGCGATCCCCAACGGGAGATCGCCAAGATTCAAAGCCGTCAGAAAATTCTTGCTCAAAAAAATCCGTCTCCTGAAACGTGACGTCCCGCTTCGCCTGAGGGCTCGATGCGGTACAGAACCCCATGCTACCATGCCAAACGAATCGCTGTCAACAAAAGCGGCGCAAACCAAGCCCCGCGAAGGGCGGGCTCCGCCCCGCGCGAAGATGCGCGGCATGAAGCATTTGTGTTATGTGCCGGCGAGCTTCGTGGTGCTCGCAGTCATGTTTGTGTCGAGCGCTGGACGTTGCGCCGAGCCTTACTCGCACCTCGAGTGGCGTCAGATCGGGCCCGCGATTTCCGGCGGGCGAGTCTCTGCGACCGCCGGAACGGACGCCGATCCTTTCCTCTATTACGTGGGAGCGGCGGATGGCGGCGTCTTCAAGACGATCGACGCGGGCGGAACGTGGCAGGCCGTATTCGAGAAGCAGCCGGTCGCCGCCATCGGGGCGATCGCGATCGCCCCTTCCAACAAGGACGTCGTCTGGGTCGGCACGGGCGAAGCGAATCCTCGCCAAAACGTCTCGTACGGCGACGGCGTGTGGCTGTCGTCAAACGGGGGCAAGACATGGCAGCACCGTGGTCTTGACGACACGATGCAGATCTCCAAGATCCTCGTCGATCCGCGCGATTCCAACACGGCGCTGGTCGGCGCCCTCGGCGATCCCTATAAGGACAGTGAAGCTCGCGGCGTCTATCGCACGAGCGACAGCGGCAAGACGTGGGAGAAAACGCTGTATGTCGGCCCTTCCACCGGCGTATCCGATATGGCCTGGGATCCGGCCCATCCCGGCGTCGTGTTCGCCGGCATGTGGCAGTATCGCCGGGTACCGTGGAATCTGACGAGCGGCGGTCCGGACGACGGCCTGTATCGTTCGAGCGACGGCGGCAAGACCTGGCGCAAGATCGAAGGGCACGGTCTGCCTTCAGGCTTGATGGGCCGCATCGGCGTGGCCGTCGCCCCGGGCAAACCGCAACGCGTCTTCGCGGTCATCCAGTCAAAGCAAGGCGTGCTATGGCGTTCCGACGACGGCGGCGAGTCGTGGTCGCTCGTATCGTCGAACAGTCTTGTCAATCAGCGCGCGTTCTATTTCAGTCACGTCGCCGTCGACCCGACCAATCAGAACCGGGTGCTGGCGTTGTCAGAGGACCTTGCCGAGAGCACCAATGGCGGCCGCACCTTCAAGAAGATCGCCAGGTCTGTGCATGTGGACTATCATGCCATCTGGTGGTCTCACGACGGCAAGCACCTCATCGTCGGCAATGACGGCGGCGTGGTGCTCTCGCACGACGGCGGCAAGACCTGGATCTGGCCGGGCAACATCGATATCGGCCAGTTCTATCACGTCGGCTACGACTTGCAAGTGCCGTATCGCGTGTGCGCCGGCCTTCAGGACAACGCGTCGTTTTGCGCTCCAAACGACAGCCGCAACGCGGCCGGCATCCTCGCGCGCGACTGGTTCGAGATCAACTACGGCGACGGCATGTTCGTGTGGCCCGACCCGCTCGATCCGAACCTGCTTTGGAACAACACGGAAAATGGCACATACGGCATCTTCGACGTTCGCTCGCAGCAGAATTATGATGTTTCGCCATATCCTCGCGACTTCAACGGCATGGCGGTCGACAAGTTCAAGTATCGCTGGAACTGGGACTCGCCGATCGCGTTTTCGCCCCAGAATCCGCGCGTGGCCTACGTCGGCGCGAATGTGGTCTTCCGCAGCGACGATCGCGGGCGCCACTGGACGCGCATCAGTCCCGACCTCACGCGCGACATCAAGGAACATCAGCTCGCGTCCGGCGGACCGATCACACTCGACGTTTCGGGCGCCGAGATCTCCGACACCATCCTCGATATCGCTCCTTCCCCTGTGCAGGCGGGCGTGATCTGGGTGGGCACTGACGACGGTCTCGTTCAATTGACCACCGATGGCGGCTCGCAGTGGAAGAACGTGAGCATGCCCGGCCTCCCCGAATTCGGGCAAGTGGAGACGATCGAAGCTTCACCGCACAGCGCAGGCACCGCCTTTGTGGCGCTCAACCGTCATTTCATGGGCGACCGCGCGCCGTATCTGTTCGAGACCGATGATTTCGGCGTGTCATGGCGTTCGATCGCCGCGAATCTGCCCGCGGACCAATACGTGCGCGCGGTGCGTCAAGATCCGCGCAATCCGGATGTCCTCTACGCCGGACTGGAGCAGGGTATATGGATATCTTTCGATCGCGGGCGTTCGTGGTCGAGTCTTCAGAACAACCTGCCGACGACGTCGATACGCGATTTGCGGGTGCAGCCGCGCGCAAACGACTTGATCCTCGCGACCCACGGCCGCTCGCTGTGGATCTTCGACGACCTCACACCGCTGCAGCAGTTGCGCACCGCGCAGGCCGCCGGAACGTTTCTCTTCCAACCGCGCACGACGTACTGGCACTGGCAATGGTCGCCGGAGGAGACCAACGACAACAAGGCTCCCGATAACCAGTTCGCGGGCAGCAATCCCGATGTCGGCGTGATGCTCACGTATTACCTCGCCAAACCCGCAAAACAAAGGCCGGAGTTGGATGTCGTCGGACCTGCCGGCCGGCTCGTGCGGCGGCTCGCCGGCACGCACGACGTCGATGATAAACCAAAACCTTACCTCACCAATCACGCGGGGCTCAACCGGCTTACGTGGGATCTCTTGGAGAACGCACCCGTGAAATGGATGGGCGCCGCTAAGACGTACCGCGGTCCCGACGGCGGCGCAGAGGCGGTGCCGGGCACGTACACGCTGCAGCTGAAGGCGGATGGGCGCAACTACAGCCGCACGGTAGAAGTCAAGCCCGATCCGCGAGCGCCGTGGACGGCTGCCGACTACCAGGCGCGCCACGACTTCCTTACGACGCTTTTCAGCCAGTATTCGCGTCTCAACGTCGCGCTGAACTCGCTGGACGCGATCCGCAGGCAGGCGAGGGAGCGCTCGAAGTCAGCCGGCGCGGGGTCGCCGGGCGTGGCGGCGCAAAGCGACGCTCTGATCAAACGTGCGGACGGGATCCAAGCGCTGATCACATCGAATCCGCAAAACGACGAAGACAGCATCCTCTATGCGGACAAGGTGCGCGAACGCATCAAGGGGCTGATCGATCAGTTAGGCGAGTCGCTGGGGCCGCCGACGGCGGCGCAGCGTGAGCAGTACGACGAGGTCCAGCCGGAGATGACAGCCGCGCTGAGCGCCTACAATAATTTCGTGGCGCAAGACCTGGCGGCGTACAACCGAGGGCTCGCAGACGTGAAGCTCACCCCGATCAAACCTTGAGATAGCGCCGTGATCGAGCTATCGCCGGGCGTCGAACATCTCGTCAATGCCATCTACCCACCGGCGCGCCAGGCGATCGCCGCCGAGCTCGCCGCCACGGGTCGAAGATTGTTCTTCATTGAGAATGGCGTCGAGTTGCTCATATTGTGGGCGATCTACGCGAGCGGCGTGGCGCTGAGCATCAGGACCAAGCTTGAGAACGCACTGCGCCGCCCGTTGCTCGTGGACGTGTGCGTTCCCGCGCTGCTCATCCTTGCGGTAACGCTCGTCACGCTGCCGCTCAGTTACTACGGTGGTTTCATCGTGCTCCACCGGTACGGACTGAGCGTCGAATCCAACGCGCAGTGGTTCCGCGACTGGGCGGTAGAACTCGGACTGGCGGTGCTCATCGGTTCGGCCGTGAGCGCCGGCTTCTTACAGATCGCCCGCCGTTTCGAACGGACGTGGCCGATCGTCGCCGCGCTGCTCGCCGCGCCGGTCATCCTCTTCGGGACCGCAATTTTTCCTGTTTTCATCGCACCGCTGTTCAACCGCTACGAGGCGCTGCCGGAGAGCCCACTCACGCGCTCCATTCTCCGTCTGGCAAATTCGCACGGCATCAACGCCCAAGCCGTGTATGTGTACGATGCCAGCCGGCAGACGACCACGAGCAACGCGTTCGTGAGCGGCTTGGGGCCGAGCACCCGCATCGCCATCGCAGACAATCTCCTGAAGAAGATGAAGCCCGACGAGGTGCTGTACGTGGTGGCGCATGAGATGGGCCACTACATTCTGCGCCACCTCTGGCTCGGCTCGTGGTACGGCTGGCTGGGCACGCTTGGCCTCATCGCCGTCATCTCTGTCGTTGGGGGAGCGCTCGTCCGGCGCGACCGGCGTTTGCGCGGTCTGGGCGATCCTGCTGCGCTGCCTCTGATCGCCCTGCTCGCCGTGGGCGTCAACCTCGTCGAGCAGCCCGCTCTCAACGCAGGCTCGCGGGCCATCGAGCACGCGGCCGATGCGTTCGCCGCCGCCAACACGCAGCTCGGCGATGCCGGGGTGCGCGCATTCGCGCGACTGGGCAGCGACAGCTTGCTCAGCCTTCACCCACAGCCGCTCGTGGTGTGGTATTTCTACACGCACCCGCCGCTCGACGAGCGCATCGATTTCGCGGCGCACCAAGCAGGCATAGACCGCGACCGGAAGTAAGGAAAGCCCCCCGCCGGCTTCGCCCGTGCGGACCTTTCCCATTGGAGGACCCGCTATCGTGCTTACTCGCGCTCACCGCCGCATCTTCGCATTCACCGCTTCGGTCGCGTTCGCCATCGCGCTCATCGCAGCCGGCGCCGCGTTCGCACCGCAATCGGCCTCTGCAGACGCGCCGGTCATCGTCTTCGGCGCCCCGTTGTCCATCACGGGCCGCGACGCCCGCGAAGGCGCGCTGACCAAAGAAGGCTATGATTTCTGGAAGGACTACGTCAATTCACAGGGCGGCATCAAGGTCGGGAGCACGCTGTACAAAGTCGACATCAAGTACTATGACGACGGCAGCGACGCCGCGACGTCAGCCAAGCTCGTCGAGCGGCTGATCACCCAAGACAACGTGAAATTCATCCTCGCTCCATACGGCTCGGCAGGGACGTTCGCCGCAAGCGTCGTCACGGAGAAGTACGGCGTGCCGATGGTCGATCCAAACGGCGCCGCGGAAAAGATCTTCAGCCGCGGATTCAAGTACACGTTCGCGGTGCTGAGCCCTGCGAGGAAGTACCTGCAGGGCATCCTGGAGATGGCGCTCACCCTGAAACCGAGACCCAACACGGTGGCCGTGCTCGCGGCAAACGACCAGTTCTCGCTTGAAGTGGCGGTCGGCATCCGCGACTTCGCCAAGGCTAACGGCATGAATGAAGTCTTCTATTCAGACTATCCGCCCGACACCAAAGACGTCTCAACGTTGATCACGCAGGTGAAAGCCAAGAATCCTGACATCATCCTGGGTTCTGGGCACTTGCAGGACTCGCTGCTCATCATGCGCGCGGCCAAGGAACAAAACGTCAATCCGAAGGTCATCGGGTTTTCGGTCGGGCCGTCGACGCCTGACTTCATAACGAGTCTCGGCAAGGACGCAGACGGCGTGGTGGGCGGCGCGCAGTGGACGACCGTTCTGAAGAGCATCGACCCGCTGTTCGGCAACGCGGGGCGATACACGCGCGCATTCCAGGCGCGCTACCATCATATCCCCGATTACCACAACGCCGAATCGACGGCGGCCTGCGAGGCCTTCCAGTTCGCGCTCAGAGCAGCGGGCGACGTCGATCCCAAAAAAGTGCGCGACGCGCTGGCCGCGCTCGACGTCCAGACCTTCTACGGTCAGATCAAGTTCGACAGCCGCGGCGTGAACGTGTACAAGCCCATGTACGTGGAACAGATCCAGAACGGCCAGCACGTCACCGTCTGGACGCCGGACGTCGCCAACGCGAAACCGGTGTACCCGCTCCCGACCTGGGCGCAGCGCCGGTAGACCCTCTACGCTCCAGCTTCAGGTCCTCGTCAACGGGCTGCTGATCGGCGGCATTTATGCCGCCGCAGCGCTCGGTTTTTCGCTGGTCTGGGGCGTCACCAACATCATCAACATCGCGCACGGCGCGTTCATCATGCTCGGCGCCTACGTGACGTACTGGCTCTTCGTCGGGCCCCTGCATCTGGATCCGTTCCTGTCGATTCCGCTCGCGATGGGAGTCGTGTTCGTGATCGCCTACGTCTTGCAGCGCTACGTCGTCAATCTGGTTATCCGCGCACCGATCCTTGCGACGTTTCTGCTCACCTTCGGCCTGGCGATCCTCATCACGAATCTCGCGCTGCTCTTCTGGTCATCCGACATCCGCTCCGTGACTACGGCGTATTCCGGAGGGAACTTCGAAGTCGCCGGGCTCGTGGTCCCATGGGTGAAGCTGATCACGCTTGGGCTCGCGGCGCTCCTGACGCTGGGCCTCAGCTTGTTCATGGCCAAGAGCAAGATCGGGCGCGCGATCCGGGCGACGAGCATGGACATCGACGCGGCGCGTCTGAGCGGTGTCAACGTCGCTCGCATCTACGCGCTGACGTTCGCCATCGGCGGAGCGCTCGCGGCGGCTGCCGGATCGCTTGCCAGCGTCTCATACGCGATCACACCGACGATGGGCGACTCCTTTCTCGTGCGCTCCTTTGTCGTCAGCGTGCTGGGCGGGCTCGGTAACGTCACGGGGGCTCTTGTGGGCGGAATCGTCTACGGGATCATCGAGTCGTTCGGCGCGCTGGTGTTCGGTGAAGGCTACAAGGACGTGGTCGCACTCGTCGTCTTGCTGCTCGTGATCTTGTTCCGTCCGTACGGACTCATCGGCAGGGCGACGGTATGAGAGCCGGCCGGGTCGTGACCACCGCAGTAGTGCTCGCGGCGCTCGCAGTCGCGGCTTTTCTGCCGAATCATTTGAACGGCAACTACGTCCACATCCTCACCTTGTTCTTCACCATGGCCATCCTTGCGCAGGCGTGGAACTTCATCGGCGGCTTTGCCGGGTACGTGAGCTTCGGGAACGTCACGTTCTTCGGCACGGGCGCCTACGCGTGCGCGTACGCGATGAACGAATTTCACTGGCCGTTCTTCGTCGCACTCGCGTTTGCCATACTCGTCGGAGGAGCCCTTGCGCTGGTCGTCGGCGCGCCGATTTTGCGTCTGCGCGGGCACTACTTCGCCATCGCAACGCTGGGCTTGGGCATAGGCACGCAGGCGCTGGTCGCACAAGTCCCGGCTTTCGGCCAGGGCAGCGGCATGACGCTGCCGCTCAACAGCGATTTCCATTTCTTCTATTGGACGATGCTCGCGATTCTCGCTGCCGGCATCATCGTGACATATCTGGTGGCCAATTCGCGCTTCGGCTTTGCGCTTGCGGCGATCAGGGAGAACGAAGAAGCGGCTGCGGCGCTGGGCATCAACACGGCAGTCGCCAAGGTCGCGGCGTGGGGCGTTTCGGGGGCGCTGACCGGCGCCGCCGGCGCCACGTTCGCGTATTGGACGAGTTTCATCGATCCGTCGACGGTGTTCGATCTCAATTTCAACGTGCAGATGATCATCATGACGATCATCGGAGGGGCGGGCACGGTCGCCGGGCCGACCATCGGCGCGGCGATCCTCTACACCATCTCCGAATATCTGGGAAGTCAATCGATCTCGCCATGGCACGCCGTGGCGCTCGGTGCGATCATCGTGTTCGTCGTCATCGTGCTGCCGCGCGGCATCATGCCGTATCTCACCGGGCGGCGCATGTGGAACGCGCGCGCCATCGGAGATCAGCTCAGAGCGAGCCGGATATGACTGCCGACGTCATCCTCAGCCTACGCGGCGTCAGCAAGCACTTCGGCGGCCTCGTCGCCGTCGACAACGTCGACCTTGACGTTCAGCGCGGCGCGATCCTCGGGCTCATCGGTCCCAATGGCGCCGGCAAGACGACGCTCATCAGCCTGATCTCGGGCACCGAGCGTCCGACGTCAGGTTCGATCGAGCTCGAGGGCGTCGACCTCACGCGCAGCGCGCCTTACGCGATCGCCAGGCTCGGGCTGGCGCGTACGTTCCAGATCGTCAAACCTTTTCCGAACCTGCTCGTGCGCGAAAACGTCGCGGTGGGTGCGCTGTTCGGCCGCCACGGTTCCCGCCGATCGGCTCGCGCCGCGTTCGCGGCGGCCGACGAGGTGCTGGAGCGCGTCGGGTTGGCGAGCGAAGCGGGCAAGTTCGCATCGGAACTGACCCTGGCCGGGCGCAAGCGGCTGGAGATCGCCAAAGCGCTGGCGACCGATCCGCAGATCATCTTGCTAGACGAAGTGATGGCCGGTCTGAACGCGCGCGAAATCGACGACGCCATGACGCTGCTGCGCGGCATGCATGCGGCGGGAATGACGCTGGTGGTGGTCGAGCACGTCATGAAAGCGATCATGGGCGTCTCGCAGCGCATCGTGGTGATGCACCAAGGTCGCATCATCGCGCAAGGCGCTCCGGCGGACGTGGTGGCCGAGCCGAGCGTCATCGAGGCGTACCTGGGCAAGCGCTACGCGGGAGCGCGCACCGATGCTGGCGGTCGATAACCTCGACGCCGGTTACGGCGAGGCGCAAGTGCTGTGGGATGTGGGCCTCGAGGTGCGCTCCGGAGAGATCGTGGCGATTCTTGGCGCCAACGGCGCAGGCAAGAGCACGCTGCTCGCGGCGATAACCGGACTCGTGCCGGTGCGGCGCGGCTCGGTGACCTTCGATGGCGAGAACATCACAGGCTGGAGCCCGGAGCGCATCGTCGCGCGCGGGATCGGACACGTTCCTCAAGGGCGGCGCCTCTTCGGCGGTTTGAGCGTGCTCGACAATCTCCTGATGGGAGCGTTTCATCGCTCCGACTCGAGCGGTGTGCGCGAAGATCTCGAACGCGTCCTTGCGCTATTTCCTCGCCTGAGCGAAAGGCGCGGCCAGTTGGCCGGCAGGCTGTCGGGCGGCGAGCAGCAGATGTGCGCGATCGGGCGCGGCTTGATGGGCAAGCCCAAGCTGCTTGTCGTCGACGAGCTCTCGCTCGGGTTGGCGCCGATCGTGGTCGAGCAATTGCTCGAGGTCTTGGCGTCGCTGCGAAAGCAGGGCACGACCTTGCTCATCGTGGAGCAAGACGTGCTGGTGGCGCTTGAAACAGCCGATCGTGCCTACGTGCTGGAAACCGGACGAGTGACGCTTTCGGGGCCCGCTGCTGAGATCGCAGCCGACCCGCACGTGAAGACGGCGTACCTCGGGATTTGACCGCGCTCCGACCGCGGGACGGCATCACAATTTCTTGACAGGTTTTCCGTTCTGGTGCTAGGCTATTTCCGCATGTCAAAAGTGGCAGACGGCGCCGAGGTGGGCGCCCCTCGTGAGCGGCCGGGCGTTCAGTCCGTGGAAAGAACCCTCGACATTCTCGAATCGCTGGTCGAGTTCGGGTCCGAAGTAGGGCTGGTCGAGATCAGCCAAACCGTCGGGCTGCCGCTGGCGACCGTGCACCGGCTTCTGGGCACGTTGATCCGCCGCGGGTATGTGAAGCAGAACCGGCAGAACCGGAAATACTCACTTGGTTTCCGCGCACTCCAGATGGGCAACGACATGCGCCAGCGTTTCAGCCTGCGGCTCGAAGCGCGGCCGTTCTTGCAGCGTCTCGTGGAGCGCAGCGGCGAGAGCGCCAATCTCGCCGTGCTCGACGACGGCGAGGTCGTATACATCGATCAAGCGCAATCCTCGCGCATCCTTCGGATGTTCACGCAGCTCGGCAACCGCGTTTCCGCACATTCCACCGGCAGCGGCAAAGCGCTGCTCGCATTCTCCCCGCCGGATACGGTGTTGGGCGTCTTGCGCCGTTATGGCATGACGCCTCGCACCCCCAACACGATCACGCAACCGGAACGCTTCGCCGCCGAGCTTGGGCGCGTGCGCAAACTCGGGTACGCGCTCGACGATCAGGAGCACGAGGAGGGCGTGCGCTGCCTCGCCGTTCCGGTGCGCGACGCGTCCGGGCAAGTGGTCGCGAGTCTCTCCATCTCGGGTCCCGTGACACGTTTGGATGACGCGCATGTGGCGACGTTCACGTCGGAGATCCTCGACTGCGGCGCGAAATTGTCGGCCCGCTTGGGCTTTGCCGGCGAGCCCATAGCCGTGCCATAAGGAACGCCGCCATTGCCACCTGACCCGCATGAGGGGGAGAGCGCGCAAGCCGGTATGCTCGTCCTCGACATCGAGGCGGCCGCCCGGATCGTGAGGCTTTTCTCCGAGGAGCCCCTGCATCCGCTGCGCGTCGAGCACATCGCCATCCGCGCAGGGGTCACGCGCGCCGACGCGATCTCACTGCTCAAAGCGCTCGAGCGCTTGGGCGTGGTCGAGCGCAAAGGACCGGAGGGCGACATCGGCGTCAGCTACACCCTGCGCCTGGCCGACGGCTTCTTGGATATCCTCGAACGCTTGTCGCGTTACTTCACCGAGCAGGTCGAAAGCGTGGCTATCAGCCCCGAGCGGGCCTTGATCTCCAGCGGCGAGGCTGAAGCCGAGCTGGCGACGTTACGAGCGCTGCGCGCGCGCGTCGCCAGCCTGGAATCCGCCAAAACGCTGCTGCAGCGCAAGAATCTCGAGCTGTCATTTCTGTACAACACCAGCATGTTGCTCGCGGGCTCCATCGAACCCATGACGGTCGCGCAAACGGTGATCGATGCCATCGCGTCCGTCGCTCGCCCAAAGGTGAAGCGCTTTTTCGTGGCGATGGCCGACAAGGGCGTGCTCTCGTTCTACGGCGGTCACGGGATTGATCGCCTTGGGGGCGATGAATTCTTGCGCCACAAACGCGAGATCATCGAATCGAGCGTGGAACATTGCGCCCTGCTCTCCCTGCCGGCGCAGATGGAAGGGGGTAAGCGCACGCCGGCCTTCGCGGTGCTGCCGCTGACGAGCGGCGAGGGAGATCCTGCGGCGGGCTGCATCGTTTTGTCTGAGATCAGCGACGAAGGTCTGGGCGGCGACGACCTGCGCGTGCTCATGCAAGTCGCCGAAATCGCGGGCCGCAGTCTCAAGGGCGCGGCGCTGTTCACGCAAAGCATTTCGCTCGGCTCCACGGATGAATTGACCGGCGCGTTCAATCGGCGCTACCTGTTCCGCCGGCTCGGCGAAGAGATGACGCGCGCGCGCAACGCGGGCCGGCCGCTCGGCGTCATCGTTTTGGACGTCGATTACTTCAAGAACGTGAACGATGAGGGCGGCCACGCCGAGGGCGACCGGGTGCTGAAGGCGATCACGCGCGCGATCAGCGGCGCCACGCGCGGCATCGACCTCGTGGCCCGCCTCGGCGGCGATGAGTTCGCCGTCATCCTGCCGAGCACGCCGTCGGGCGCAGCCATGAAAATAGCCGAGCGGATGCGCAGCGCCGTGGAGAAACTGCGCCTTTCCTCGGCGGGCGGTAAGCCGATCGCGGTGACGATCTCATGCGGCATCGCGTCGTTGACCGAGAGCGTGCAGACGCCGGCGCAACTCCTAGCGTCCGCGGACCATTATCTGCTCGAGGCGAAACGCGCCGGCCGCAACCGGACGATCGCGATGCCCGACTGATGGCGACCGTCGTGCGTCCTGCGCGGGCATCGGATCGCGCCTTCATCGATAGCTTGGGTGAATTAAGCGCGGCGGCGAGCTTTTCGATCCTGCGGCCCGCAGCGTCTGGGGTGCCTGCTGAGTCGTTCCGCCGTCTCGCCGCATTTTGCTTCGAGCAACCCGGCACGGTGACGCTCGTCGCCGAACACGAGGGCCGCCAGGCCGGCTTCCTCATCCTGCTGACCTCCGTGCCCGACGAAGTGACGCGCCGCGAGCAAGCCTTCGTCGCTTACATGGCGGTCGAAGAAGGCGCGCGCCGGCGCGGGGTCGGGCGCGAGCTGCTCCGCGCCGCTGAGAACGAGGCCAGGGCGAGGGCTTTGCCGCACTTGAGTCTCATGGTGACGGCATCGAACCATCGCGCGAGGACGCTGTATGGCGGCGCGGGGTTTGTCGAAGAACGGGTGCAGATGACCAAACCGATGCAAGAAGGCGCCGGATAATGCCCGCCACGCCGATCTCATCCGGGATCAATTGGCGCCATGTCGGCCGCGTGGCGCTGCTGGTCGCGCTTGTCGCAGCTGTTGCCTACGTGCTGACGCTCATCCCGAGAACCGTCGAGGTGTTCGTGCTTGCGACGCTGATCGCGTACGGCATGAGCCCGGTGGTCCGATGGATGTCACGGCGGATCCCCCGGCCGGCTGCGATCGCCGCCACCTACACCCTTTTCTTGCTGCTCGCCGCGATCGGCTTCATCATCATCGTTCCGAACACCGTCGAACAGCTGCAGTCGGTCTTTGCGCGCGGCGCGACCTACATGCCCAACGCTCAGCGCTTCATAGACCAAACAGCGGTCGGTCTGCGGACCCGTTTCGGCGAGCACATCTTGCCGGCCCAAGTGCAGGGGATCGAAGCCCAGGTGATCGGCAAACTTTCGTCGATGTTCACCGTCGCGTTGTCCGGCGTCGGATCGGTCATCGTCAACGTGGCGAACGGCATCTTCGTCGGCGTGATGGCGGTCGTGTTGTCGTACTTCCTGTTGGCGCACGTCGACGACATCCGCTCTTCATTTTATAGCCTCTTCCACGAGCGCGCGCAAAAGGCTGCGCGCTTCTTCGCGCAGGAAGTCGGGCGCGTGGTCGGCGGCTACATACTTGGTCAGGCGATCCTGTCGACGTTTTGCGCCGTGGCGACCTTTTTGATCCTGCTCGGCCTGACGCCGGATTACGCGCTGCTCCTCGGCGTTCTCACCGGCGTGCTCTACGCCGTTCCCTATCTTGGCGTTCTGATCGCGATCGTCATCGGCGGGCTGCTCGGTCTGCTGACATCGTGGAAAGTCGCGTTGTTGATCGTCGTCGTGATCTTCGTCGTCACGAAGATCGCCGACTTCCTCGTGCCCAAGGTCATGGGCGAGAGCGTAGGCATCTCCCCGATGGCCATCATCTTCGCGCTGTTCGCCGGCGGTGAGCTCTTTGGTCTGTGGGGGCTGATCTTGGCGATTCCGGGCGCCGCGTTGTTCAAAGTCGTCTGGACGCTGTGGATCCACCCGTGGCTGACCGGCAAGCCGGCGCCGATCTCCGACGAGGAACTCGAAGCCGTCTCTTAAAGGCAAGGAGTTCTCCATGAAGACATCGGTCGCACCCGCCCGTGTGTGGTTGGCGGGGTCCATCGCGCTGGTCCTAGCCGCGGCTGCCAATCTGGGGGTGCGGGCCCTCGCTCTGGCGTTGCTTCCGGGCGCCGGGACCTTCCTACCGCTCGAGGCGTCAGCGGTGACCACGGGCACGGTCATCGGGGTTGTGGGGGCTACGGTGGTGCGCGTCGCCCTGGCGGGCTCACCGGCAGGCGGCATCTGGTTCTTGCGCATCGCCCTCGTGGCGCTGGTCGTGTCGTGGCTTCCCGACATCGCGCTGCTCGTGTGGCCCATGTATAAAGGCGCGACGCTCGCGAACGTCGGAACGCTCATGGCGATGCACGCGGTCGCAGCGGCGGTCTGCATACTCGTGCTGGCGAAGCCCTTCGGCAAATAAGCCTACATCTTTTCGGGCGCCAAGACGCCTAAGAGGTCCAGCGCTGAGGCGATGATGGTCCTGGTCGCGATGCATAGCGAGAGGCGAGCGCTCGTGAGCGCCTCGTCGTCGCTCAACACGATGCATTCCGTGTAGAAGCCATGGAAGTCCGTCGCGACGTCGCGCGCGTACTCCGCCAGCCGATGCGGTGCGCGTGCCTTGGCGGCGTCGACCACCGTCCGCGGAAAATCGGCCAGCCGGCGGACGAGCGCGAGTTCCGACGGTTGCGCGAGTTTCGCGATGTCGCGCGAGGCTTGCGCGCGTTCGAGCAGCGCTTCCCGCCCGGTCTCTGCGGCTTTGCGCAGGATCGAGGCGATGCGCGCGTGTCCGTACTGAACGTAGTAGACGGGATTGTCCGCCGACTGCGCGACGGCGAGCCCAAGGTCGAACACGAGCGGTGATTCCAGCGCGCGCATGCAGAAGAAGAAGCGGGCAGCGTCGACGCCGACTTCATCCAGCACCTCGCGCAGCGTGACGATGTTGCCCGCGCGTTTGCTCATGGCGACGACCTCGCCGGCGCGCTTGAGCGTGACCTGCTGTGCAGTGAGCACCTCGAGGCTGCCGGGCGCGCCGAGGGCCGACACGATGGCGTTCAGACGCGTGATGTAACCGTGATGGTCGGGACCCCAGATGTCGATGAGGCGTTTGTTGCCGCGTGCGAGCTTGTCGCGATGATATGCCGCATCCGAGGCGATGTACGTCGGCCGTCCGTCGCTTCGCCGAAGCACGCGGTCCTTGTCGTCCCCGAACTGCGTCGAGCGCAACCAGAGCGCGCCCTCTTGCTCGTAGGTCACGCCCCGGCGCTTCAAATCCTCGAGCACGTCGTCCACCGCGCCAGACTCGTGCAGCGACGCTTCCGAGAACCAGCGATCGAAGCGGACCCGGAAATACTCCAGGTCCGCGCGCTGTTGGTCGACGATCGTGTCGCGTCCGAACGTCCGAAGCGTCCGGCGACGCTCTTCGATCGGCGCATGCAGCCATTTGTCGCCGTCGCGGGCGCGCAATCGTTCCGCGGCGTCGACGAGATAGTCGCCCTGGTATCCGTCCTCCGGCAGCGGCGTCGGAACTCCGCACAGCGTCGCGTAACGAGCGAAAAGCGTGTCGGCCAAGAGATCGAGCTGCGTTCCGGCATCGTTGACGTACGTCTCGGTCGAGACGGTCGCGCCGCCGAAGCGCAGGCACGCCGCGAGCGTCGCGCCGATGGAGCTCGAGCGGCCCTGAACCACGTTGAGCGGGCCGGTCGGATTTGCAGACACGAACTCGAGGAGAATCGGACCGTCGCTCTTCAACGCATCCGACTTCCCGTATGCCGCGCCGAGCGCGACGATCTCTGCGACCACGTCGCCCCAGAACGCCGGTGCCATCCGCAGGTTGATGAAGCCAGGCGCCTTGACGTCGATCGTGGCGACGCCGGTGAGGCCCTTAACGCCCGACGCGATGACGCTTTGCGCTACCTCGAGCGGGTTGCGCTTCCAAAGCTTCCCGGCCGCCAGCGCGGCGGCGGTGGCGAAGTCTCCGTGCGCGGGATCGCGCGCGGGCGAGAGCGCTACCGTCGGCGTGCTGCCGGGATCCGCTCCAACGGTCGCCTCGAGCCGGCGCTGCAACGCGCGCTCGACCGCCGTCAAAGCTTCACGGTAGCGGGTCGTCATATCAATTGATTGGATGAAGCGTCGCGGCGCGCCTGTAACTGAAATGTAGTGTTCCGAGCGAAGCTCGGAGACGTCACCGGTGATACGGCTCGCCGCGATTGATCTTGATCGCGCGATAGAGCTGCTCGAAAACGAGCAGTCGCGTCATCTCATGCAAAAACGTCAGCGGAGAGAGCGACCAGCGGAAGTCGACTATTTTGAGAACCAAGTCGTGAAGTCCAGCCGGCCCCCCGATGACGAGCGCAAGGCGCCGGTTGCCTGCGCGCTCGACCGCCGCGAGTCTGCCGGCGACTCCGAGCGAATCAAGCAGCGTGCCTTCGCGATCGAGCGCCCACACGACGCTGCCGGCTGCAACCCGCGCGAGCAGCGCGCGCCCTTCGCTCTCGAGGTCGTTCGGTTGCGCCTTCACCTCGATCACATTGACCGAGATGTACGGCGCAAGACGCCTGCGGTACATGGCGCAGCCATCGCGCAGGTAGCTCTCGCGCATCTTGTCGACCGCGATCACGTCCAGATTCATCTCGCAGCCGCCTTCGACGCGGCACCACCGCGCACCAGCGCGTAGTTCCCGCCCGGCTTGCGTTCGACGATGCCTTGCAGCTCCAGCAGCGTCAACCGGGCCGCGACGTCCGCAGCAGGAGCCCCCATGCGAGCGCTGAGCTCGTCGATGCCCGTGCCGCCATCGAGCAGCTTCAGCAGATCGCGATCCTCCTTGGGTCCGCTCGGCGCGCTCGGTGAATGCAAACCGAGCGGTTCCCAGTTCAAAAGCGCGGCGACGTCCGCGGCACCGGTGACCAATGCCACGCCGTCGGCGATGAGGGCGTTGGTGCCGCAACTCGTCGGGCGTGTCACATCGCCGGGGACGGCGTATACCGCGCGGCCGAGTTCATCGGCAAGACGCGCCGTGATGAGCGCGCCGCTGCGATTGCTTGCCTCGACGACCACCGTGGCGTCGGCCAGCGCCGCGACCACGCGGTTGCGCATCGGAAATTGATGCGCGCGAGCGGTCATGCTCGGAGGAAATTCCGAGAGCACGGTGCCGCCTGCGTCGACGATCTCTTCGGCGAGCAGCGCATGGTATGGCGGATACAGCGCACAGACGCCCGACCCGAGCACCGCAACGGTGGGCGCGTTCGCCTCGATCGCGCCGCGATGCGCAGCCGCATCGATGCCGCGCGCGAGGCCCGAAACGACCGTCGCGCCGAACGCCGCGAAATCGGAAGCCATGGCGGTCGCGACCAAGCGCCCGTACGACGTCGCCGCGCGGCTGCCGACGATGGCGACGCAGCGGCGTTCCAACGCGCCGAGATCGCCCCGACAATACAGCACCAGTGGGCGGTCGCACAGGTCGCGCAGCTTCGTGGGATAAGCCGCGTCAGAATGCAACACGATACGCGCCTTGGCTTTTCTGGCTTCGTCGAGAGCCCCAGCCGCCGCCGCCTCATCCACTTGCGCAAGCCGCGTCAGCGCGTCAAACGAGAGCGCTTCGGCGCCGTCCGGCGGCGCGCCCTCATGGGTGCGGATGTGGTCGACGATCGCGCGCGGCGAACCGAGCGCCCGCAGCCACGAAGCAAGCGGCCGGGGCGCCCAGGCGCCGGCACCGGCGACCGCCAGCAGGTAGCCGAGCTCGAGGTCGTCCATCGCTGCTAGCATCACGCATCCAAGCGCGGTCGTTAAGTCCTCTCAAGCGGAATCGAGAAGCGCAAGCACTTGCTTTAGATTCGTCAGGCGCGGGGCGCGATCGAAATCCGCGAAGCGTTCATCGCGATCGAGCAGTGCCGCTCGCAAGCCGGCTGCAAGCGCGCCCTCGACGTCGTGTTCCGGAGAATCGCCGACGTGAAGCGCGTGTTGCGCGGCCGAACCGGCGCGCCGCAGCGCCTCATGGAAGATCTGCGGGTGCGGTTTCTCAAACCCGAGATGCGCCGAATCCAAAACGAAATCGAATGCATCGCGCAGCTGGACGGAGCGCAGCACCTCCTCGAGATCGCCCGTCCAATTCGATATCACGCCGAGCATGATGCCGCGCGCGCGCAGCGCGAGAAGCAGCGGCCGGACTTCGTCGTAGACGCGCCACCCAAGGCGTTCGAGGAAGCGCCGGTACACCGCTTCAGCGCGGGCGGCGTCCGCCGGATCGACCGCGCATGCGGACAACAGCACGCGATTGTATTCGATCCAAAACTGATCGACCAATTCGATGGAAAAGCGTTGCGCGGCGGCCTCGGGATGGCGCGGACCGAGCAAGACGTTGGCGCGCGCGATGCCGCCGGCGAGTCGATTTTGGTCGATATCGATGCCCAAATCGGTACAAGCCTGCAAAAAGTTGGTCTTTTGGTCGGGCTCCATGCAAAGGAGCGTGTAGCCTGCGTCGAAAAAGACTGCGCGTACATCCTGGGCCATTGGCGGGGCCTTCGAACTTCAGCCGGGTGGTCCTTCGCACGTGGCGAAGCGTCCGCCCACTAAGGGAGACCAAATGCCTGAAGCGTATTGCGTGAAATGCAAAGCCAAGAGAGAGATCAAGAACCCACAGCAGATCACCATGAAGAACGGCCGTCCTGCGGTGCAGGGCGAGTGTCCGGTGTGCTCGACCAAGCTGTTCAAGATAGGGGCATCCGCATAACCTTTCTTCGCCGAGCCGGGACCGCCGGCTCGCAGCGGCGGTGCTGATCCATGTTGTGTCCGGCCTGCCGCAGCGGCGACACGAGAGTCGTCGATAGCCGCGATGACGAAAGCGCAGTCCGCCGGCGGCGCGAATGCCAAGCATGTCGCCACCGCTTCACCACCTACGAGCGCATCGAAGCAGCACGGCTATTCATCGTCAAGAAAGATGGCCGTCGCGAGCCTTATAGTCGCGACAAAGTGCTCTCCGGGCTGCGCAAGGCATGCGAGAAACGTCCGATATCCGATTCCGTCATGCAGGAAGTCGCCGACACCGTCGAGCGCGAGCTTTACGCTCGCGGCGAAAGCGAAGTAGCGTCCAGCGCGGTCGGCGAGCTGGTCATGCGGGCGCTGCGCACGCTCGACGAGATCGCCTACATCCGTTTCGCCTCGGTGTATCGATCCTTCACCGACATCAGTTCGTTTCAAGAAGAGCTCGCGCAGCTGCAGAAAAAGAACAAGTGAACCAAGAGGTCCGCATCGCGATCACCGTGCTGCCGGAGGGCGATGGCCTGCCGCTGCCCGCGTACATGAGCGCCGACGCGGCCGGCTGCGACCTGTTCGCGGCGGTCGACGATCAACTGATGCTGCAGCCCGGCGAACGCGCGTTGGTCTCCGCCGGATTCTCGATGGCCATACCCTCAGGCTATGAAGCGCAGGTCCGCCCGCGCAGCGGGCTGGCCCTGAAACACGGCGTCACGATCTTGAACTCACCGGGGACGATCGACGCCGATTATCGCGGACCCGTCAGCGTGATCCTGGTCAATCTCGGCGACACGCCGTTTTTGATCCGCCGCGGCGATCGCATCGCGCAGATGATCGTCGCGCGCGTGACGCGCGCTTCGTTTGCGAGCGTGGCCGAACTCGACGTCACCGGCCGCGGCGCCGGCGGATTCGGCTCGACCGACAAGAACGCGAGCTGACGTTCGTGCGGGCGCTGGTCGTCGGGGCAGGGGCTGTCGGCCAGTACCTCGCCGCGCGCCTGCGCACAGGCGACCACGACGTGGTGCTGCTGGGGCGGGCTGCAACTACAGCCACGCTGCAAAAAGCCGGCGTGACGCTGCGCGCGGACGGGCGCACGCAAGCGGTAGCGGTGAGCGGTACGTCGGATCTTGCCGACCCGATCCTACGCGACCCGTTCGAACTCGTCATCCCGGCGGTGAAGTCGTATGCGACCCTCGGGGCGATCGATTCGATCAAAGCCTTGCCGGCGTGCTCGGAAGCCTCGCTGCTCGTGGTCCAAAACGGCTTAGGAAATGAAGAGCTTTGCGCGAGCGCGTTCGGGGCCGATCGCGTCGTCGCGGCGGCGCTGACCACCGCCGTCGACCGCTTCGGCGAATCCGGCGTCATCGCATCAGCCAAAGGCGGGCTCACGATCGCGCCCGTCGGGCAACTGGCGCACAATTGGCTCATCGCCGCCTTCGAAACGACCGGCATGAAAGTCGCCGCCGCCGCCGATTGGCGCGCCTTGAAGTGGTCTAAACTGTGCATCAACTTGATGGCGAACGCCGTGTGCGCGATCCTCGACTGGACCCCGGAGCAGGTGTATGGCAACCGCGGCTCGTTCGGGATCGAACGGCGCTGCCTGCTCGAAGCCATCGCTGCGATGGAAGCGCTGAATCTTTCACCTGTCGGTCTGATCGATTTTCCCGTGCCGCTCTTGATAGGCGCGGTGCGCGCGCTGCCTTCCGCCGTGTTGCGACCCGTGCTCGCCGGTCGCGTCGTCGGCGGTCGCGGCGGCAAGCTTCCGTCATTGCTGATGGATCTGCGCGCTCACCGCTCGCAGCTCGAGGTGGAAGCGCTCAACGGCGCGGTCGCGCAACGCGCGTCCGCGGCCGGCGTCGCCGCGCCTGCGAACGCGGCGGTGACTCGCATCCTGCGCAGCATCGCCGCGAACGAAATCGACTGGGACCTCTACCGAGGTAAGCCCGAAGCGCTCGCAGCTGCGATCTCCTGATCTACGACGCCTGGGCTGCGGCGGCGGAAGGGCAGCGGTCGGATAACGCGCATTCGTCGCACTGCGGCTTCACACGGCACGGACCGAGCGCTGCGAACAGCGCCAGAACGGCCTCGACCGCGTAGGGATCTCGCCCAAGCTGCTGCGCGATCGCGCCGATCGCGAGCTGCGCCGCTTCCGGTTCCTTGGCCGCGTCGATCACGTTGAGCCGTTCGAGCACGCGCCGCGCGCCCGGATGCGCGAAGGCCGTGAAGAACCCCCAGCGCTTGAGCGTCTGTCGAGTCGCTATAGCGCCCATCCGGGAAAAATCGGCGCACAGAATCTGGGCGAGCCCGGGCCACCCGAGCTCGGGCTGATCGCCTACGGCGTACCTCGCCAGCCGAGCGAGATACGTGCCATCGCCGGCGGCAAGCTCGCGCCACCGGCGCGCGTTGTCCACGCATACCCGCAGCTTGGTTTCGTTTCGAATGATAGGCTGCGCGAGCATCTGCCTGATCTTAGCGTCGTCGAATGCGGCCACAGCCGCCGGGTCAAAGCCGCAAAACGCCGACTCGAGCGCGGCGCGTTTCGACTCGACGATGGCCCACTGCATCCCCTGCGCGAATACCACCAGACACAGGCGGCCAAAAGCCACCGCATCGTCGGCGGGCGCGTCGTGATCGGCGACGTAACGGCGCACGCGAGCTGCGACCTCCTCGGAGCCGAGCGTCGTGTCAACGGCCGCATCGACGGCGCGCATGAGCGAGGCGGCGCGCTTGACGGACGCGCGCTTCAGAATCCCGGTGTGTTTCATGGTTCGATCCTCTGGCCAAACCCAGCGCGCTCGAGCAAGATAACGGCGGCAAGCCCACAGCCCATCGCGCGAAAGTCGCGCTGCGCGCGCTGAACGATAGCGCCACAGCGCGCCGTTGCCAGCGGCTAGCGCGATCACGCGCTTCGCGAAGATTTTCACCTCTGTGGAACCGCCGGCGACGATGGCTCGAAGGCCGCAGGGCGCCACGGCCGCATCCGCGATCCTCACGCCTGCATCAGACGACGCCGAAGCGAGCGCACGCGAAGCGACCCGTCGTCGCGCGCCAAGCAAGAGCGGCCGCAGCCGCGCAGTGTCGAGCGCTACGAACCAGAGCTGCTCCACGCATCGCAATTATCACGCGCAATGCCGCGTCTGACTAGGGCAAAGGTCGGTCCGATGTTCAGCCGGAAACATTCCGCAGCGAGCGCCGTGATCGTTCGCTGCTGTCGCTGTTGCGAAAAGAGGGAGATACACATGCCACAAGCACCTGCGCAAGTACCTACGATGGTTTCCGATCCGCAGACGGATCCAACGGAACACCCGGCCGTCATGGACGTCAATCAGGCGCACAGCGATAACTTGTCGAAGACCGAGACGGTTTGCAAGGACATCGCGGACCTGACCGGTGCGCCGCTTGCGCTGCTGCTCGCAATCGTCCTTCAACTATGCTGGGTCGCGGTCGGGATCATCACGCACTGGGACCCCTTTCCCTTTCTCTTCCTGTTGACATGCTCGAATATTCTGCAGCTCATCCTCATCTTCGTGATCGCCGTGTCGCAAAAGCGATCGAGCCAGCACGATGAGCTTCGCGCCGAATCGGACCACGATTCGATAGCGCGGCTGCTCCATCATCAGGAGGTGCAGGAAGAGATCCTGATGCGCCTAGCCGAGCGTACGCAGACCGACGTCTCTGACATCAAGAAGTCGGTGCAAAACCTGATGCAGATGGCGGCCTAGGTCTTAGTAGGTACGCCTCGCCAGGCGCCGCTCCAGCCCGCGGGCCGCGAGCGCCATCGAGAAATTGGTGACGAAATACACTAGGCCGATGAGCGTGAACGTCTCCATGGGGTTGAGGTACTTCGCGAAGATGATGGTGCCGGAGCCGGTGATCTCCTGCACGCCCAAGCCCCACGCGTACGACGTGTCCTTGACGACCGTGATGAACTGACCGACCAGAGGCGGAATCACTTTGCGCAGACCTTGCGGTAAAATGACATAGCGCAAGGTCTGCAGGTACGTAAAACCCTGAGCGGCTGACGCTTCCCATTGCGATCGGCCAACCCCGTTCAGCCCAGCGCGCACGATCTCTGCCATCACGGCGGCCGTGTAGAGCGACATGCCGGCAATGGCCGCCGGCACGGGATGCAGGTGACTCCAAAAACGCGCCGCGAGCATGATCAACAGCATCGGCAGGTTGCGGAAGAGCTCGATATAGAACCCCGCCAGGATTCCCACGATGCGCAAGGCCGGATTGCCGCGCGCGTTCTCGCCGGCGAAGCGCGCGACGCCCAGCACCAGGCCGCCCGCCAACGACAGCGCGATCGTCCACACCGCGATCTGCAGCGTCACCTCGAAGCCCCACCATAAGAAGCGCAGGTTGGCGGGATCGAACAGAACGGTGAAGCCGCGCAGCGTCACGCGACCCGTCCGATGTCCAGGGCGGCGCCGGTACGCCGCTCCAGCCAGCGCGCCATTGTCGCAAGCGGCAGCGTGATGATGAGATAGAGCGCGCCCACGGTGACATACGCGACCCCGTACAGCAAGGTCTCGGAGGACCACGTGTCGGCCTGATAGACGAGATCGGCGCCGGCGATCAACGAGAGGATCTGCGTGTTCTTGATCAGATTCACGCACTGATTGGTGTACGGCGGCAGGATGACGCGGAACGCCTGAGGCAGGACGACGTGCCACATCGCCGCGGCAAACCCAAAGCCTTGCGCGTAGGCCGCTTCGAGCTGCCCGCGAGCGACCGACTGGATCCCGGCGCGCACGACCTCCGCGATGAACGCCCCGGTGTAGATCGACAGGCTGACGACCCCGACCGCGAGCACCGGGAGCACGATGTGGACGCGCGGCAGGCCGTAATAGAGGAAGAACGCCTGCAGCAGCAGCGGCGTGTTGCGGATGCCCTCGACGTAGACGCGGTTCAGCGCGCGCAAGAAGCCGGACGGCGCCACGCCCAGCAAGCCGAAGACGAATCCGAGGATCGTGGAAAAAACGAGGGCTAGGGCCGCTACGAAGAGCGTGTGCCCCAGCCCGAGTGCGAAGATGCGCCAGTCGGCGAAGAGTTGCGACCAGGCGTCGAGCGTCACGGAAGGCCTAGTGCGCCTGGTTCTCCCTGTAGATACCCCACTTCTGTTGGAGCTTCTTCAAGGCGCCGGACTTCTGCATGTCGGTGATGACGCCGGCTACGAAGTCGCGCAGGTCGTCGCTGCCCTTCTTGGTGGCGGCGCCGTAGTCTTCATTGCTGTAGCGATCAGGTAGAATGACCGTCTTGGGATCCTGCATCTCATAGAATCGGAGGATTGAGCCGTCCGTTGAGAACGCTTGCACCCGGCCGGCCTCAAGCGCGGCGAGGATCTCAGGATACGATTCGAACGCCGCCGCATCGAAGGTGACCCCTAAATCCTTAGCTCTGTCGGCCAAACGCTGCGCCGTGTCGGCTCCTTTGATGAAGCCGATCGTCTTGCCGTTCAGGTCCTTGAGCCCTTTGATGCCGGAATCCCTGAGCACCAGCAGCGCGATGCCGCTCGTGTAGTAGGGTGGGCTGAAGTCGACCACTTTCTTGCGCGCGTCCGTGATCGTGAAGGTCGCCGTGATCACGTCGAGCTCGCCGCTATCGAGCATGGCTTGGCGCGTTTTGGCGGTCACGATGGTGAAGTTGATCTTGTTCGGGTCGCCGAGCAAACGTTTAGCGATCTCGTGCGCGATGTCGATCTCGTAGCCTTCGAACTGGTTGGTCTGCGGGTTCTTGTAGCCGAACGCGAGGACGTCAGCCTTGACGCCGACGTTGAGCGTGCCGCGCGACTTGATGTCGGGGATGACGTTCGCACCGGCGCGCGCGACCCCGCCGATGAACACGGCGAGCGCGGCGAACGCCGCCATGCCGAAGAAGCCGAATCGCTTGAGCATAGAGCCTCCTCCTAAAGTGGTGCAAGCACCTAGTGTTTGAGAATTTTGCCGAGGAACGCGCGTGCCCGTTCGGAGCGAGGATGCGCGAAGAACTCCGCCGGCGGTTGATCCTCGAGGATCTCGCCGGCGTCGATGAACACGATGCGGTCCGCGACCGCCGAAGCGAATCCCATCTCATGGGTGACGACCATCATCGTGATGTTCTCCTGCGCGACGCTCGTCATCACGTCGAGCACCTCCTGGATCATCTCCGGATCTAGCGCCGACGTGGGTTCGTCGAAGAGCATGATCTTCGGCCGCATGGCGAGCGCGCGTGCGATGGCCACGCGTTGCTGCTGCCCGCCGGACAGCTCCGCGGGGTATGCGCCGGCCTTGTCGGAGAGACCGACGCGCTCGAGATAGGTGCGGGCATGATCTCGAGCTTCGCCCGCCGGAACGCGCTGCACGAGGATCGGCGCCATGCTGACGTTTTCGAGCACGGTTTTGTGCGGGTAGAGATTGAACGATTGGAAGACCATGCCGATGTGCTGGCGCAGCGCAGGCAGGTCGACCTTGCCATTGTTCAAGCCCACGCCATCGACCATCAACCTCCCCGAATCCAATTTTTCGAGCCCGTTGACGCAGCGGATCAGCGTGGACTTGCCCGAGCCCGACGGCCCGCATACGACGACGCGCTGACCTGCGTCGACGCGCAGCGTCACGTCGCGCAAAACGTGATTCTGCCCGAACCATTTATTGGCGCTCTCGAACTGGATCAAGGCTGGCGGGATTCGGACGCTCGCAAGAACGCTCCTGGGTTGCCTGCCAGGCGCTTGTAGTGCCGGGGCTTTAGCCCCGGTGTGTCTTGGCAGGTTCGAAGGCATGCGCTAAGGCAAGAGGCCGAGCATGACGACCGTGCGGCTCACCTATTATCTCGACGTTCTGTCTTCATGGTGTTTGGTCGCCGAACCCGCGCTTGCACGCCTGCGCCAAGAGTGCGGCGAGCGGCTCGCCTACGATTGGCGCATCGCAATCCTTTTCGAGAAGCAAGCGATGGGCTATTCGCGCGAGACCTGCGACTGGTATTACTCGCGCACCGCGTCGATCTCCGGCACGAAGCTCAACGCCGCGTGGCGCGAAAGCGTCGCCGACACGACCGTGCCGGCCAATCTTGCGGCTGAAGCGGCGCGCACGCTCGGGGTCAGCGACGATCGCGTACGTCTCGCGCTCGCACGAGCGGCGATGAACGACGGCAAGAAACTGGCGCGACGCGATGTCGCGACCGAAATCGCCGCACGCGCCGGTGGGCTGGATCCAGCGGCGCTGGAGCGCGCGATGGACGATCCCGCGACGATGGCGCGCATCGATGACGCGACCGCCGAATTTAAGGCGCTCGGCGGCACGATCCGACCGACGTTTGTGCTGCGCAACGACATCGACGATTTGGCGGTTCTATCCGGTTTGTACCGCTACGAGTCCCTTTCGGCATGCTTTCAGGAGATGTGGCACGCTGCTGACGGTGTCGCGCGCTTCAACGCCGCCCACCCCGCGCCGGCGGACTAGAGCGCGCTAGGAGGGTACGACCCCCGTCATCCGAATGCGGCCACGGGCGCTTCTCGCACGGAGCTGCGCTCGCTTAGCCGTTTGGAGGGGACCATGAGCACTGCGCGCTTGTTGATCGCTATGATCGTTGCTTTCATACTCATGGCGGGGTTGGGAACGCTGATCCACGCCTTCTTACTGGCATCGGACTATAATACCGTTGCGACGCTTTATCGGCCGGCGGCCAGCACGTTGTTCCCGTTGATATTTCTCGCGTATGCGGCCTACGCGATCGCGTTCGTGTGGATCTACTCGAAGGGCGTCGAAGATAAGCCGCCGGTCATGCAAGGCCTGACCTTTGGATTTCTCGCGTGGCTCCTCGCCAAATTGCCGCCGTTCGTGATAGTGTACGCGGTGCAGCCGATGCCCTCGATCTTGCTGCTCAAGCAGCTCGGCTATGAGCTCATCGCGGCGCTCATCCTCGGCACGGTGGTTTCGATGATCGTCCGCAAAACGTGACGCTGAAGGGACATAACATGATGAGACGTGGCACGGTTCTATTCGCGGCGATTGCATTGCTTTTGGTCGCCTGTAATGGCGCCGGCACGGCGCCGTTCTTCGGACCGCCGCCCAACGCCGGCTTCTACATCATGGATGGTACGAACTCGCGCGTCATTCGCATCAGCGACTTGACCGGCGCAGGCTTTGTCGTTTACGGTTCATTCGGTTCCGGCGTTGGGAATTTTAACGACGTGAGCGGCATTGTGGTGGGACCCGACAACAAGATCTATGTCGACGATACGGACAATAATCGCATCGTGCGGATGAACGATATGTCCGGCAGCGGGTGGACCACGTTCGGTTCGCTTGGCGCCGGCACGAACCAGTTCAGCCTCGGCGAAGGCATCGTTCTTGACGCGAGCAACCGCATCTACGTCGCCGATGGCAGCAATGATCGCGTCGTGCGCTTCAACGACATGACGGGAACGGGTTGGACGGCCTTCGGCACGGCCGGTGCGGGTACCAATCAGTTCGGATTCCCGCGCGGCCTTGCGCTGGATGCGAGCACCCGCATTTACATCACCGATGAAGGCAACGGGCGCATTGTGCGCATCGACGACATGACCGGCACGAATTGGACGACCTATGGCACGTCGGGCAGCGGCGTTGCTAATTTCAATTTTCCGACCGGCTTGGCCGTGGATGGGTCCGGGAGAATCTACGTCGCCGACGACAACAACCATCGCATCGTGCGCATCGATAACATGAGCGGTGCGAATTGGACGGCGTACGGCACCCAGGGTGCGGGCGTCGGGAACTTCAGCTTCCCGGGGAAGGTCAACCTCGACGCCTCCGGACGCATCTACGTGACGGATGAGGGCAACAACCGCATCGTGCGCATCGACGACATGAGCGGCACGAACTGGACGACATATGCGCTGCCGGGTGGCGGATCGCCCGTCGACTTCGCGATCCACTAGCCGTCAGCTCGCCCACAGCGAGCGATCCAAACTTCGATAGCCGATCGCCTCGGCCAAGTGCGCCGGGGCGATCGCGTCCGCGCCGGCGAGGTCCGCGATCGTCCGGGCGACGCGTAAGATGCGATCGTGCGCGCGCGCCGACAAGTGCAATTTGGTGACGGCTGCCGCGAGCAGTCCGCGGCATCGATCCTCGAGCGCGCAATACTGGCGTAGCGACTTGGCTGGCATCGCCGCGTTGCAGCCCGCGCTGCCGAGCCGCTCGCGCTGGCGCCGGCGCGCCGCTTCGACACGCGCCCGTACCGCACCCGAGGGCTCCGCAGGCGTACGGCGCGCCATGTCTTCATACGGCAGACGCGGCACCTCAACGTGGATATCGACGCGATCGAGTAACGGTCCCGAAAGCTTCGAGAGATAACGCGCGATCGCGTGCGGCGAACACGAACAGCCGCGCAACTTGTCGCCGCTGTAGCCGCAGGGGCACGGGTTGAGGCTGGCGACGAGCATGAATTTCGCGGGATACGTCACCGTGCCGGCGGTGCGGCACACGGTGACCGTCGCATCTTCAAGCGGTTGGCGCAATACCTCGAGCGCGGAACGCGGGAACTCCGGCAACTCGTCTAAGAACAGCACCCCGCAGTGGGCCAGGGAGACTTCACCGGGCCGCGGCAACGAACCGCCGCCGACCAGCGCGGTGGCGCTCACCGTATGATGTGGCGCCCGAAATGGGCGCGAGGTCACCAAGCGCGATTTGTTGCGCAGCAAACCGCTCACGCTGTAGAGCTTGGTTACTTCGAGCGCCTCGGCAGCGGTGAGCGAAGGCATGATCGACGGGATGCGCCGCGCCAGCATCGTCTTGCCGCTTCCCGGTGCGCCCACGAACAACAAGTTGTGGCCGCCCGCCGCCGCCACTTCCATCGCACGTTTGGCTCGCTCTTGACCGCGCACGTCCTCGAGGTCTTCAGAGTAATGAGTAGGCTCGACGGCGAGCTCTTCTCGGCTCCCAGTCGACGCGATTCCTAACGTGCTCCGGCCGAGCACCACGTCAACGGCCTGCGGAAGCGTGCGCACTGGAAACAGCGTGAGTCCATCCACGAGCGCCGCTTCCGCTACATTATCAGCGGGCAGGATCAATTTCGTAAAGCCGGCGCGCTTGGCGCCGATCGCGATGGGAAGCACGCCCCCAACCGCTTTCACCGCTCCGTCGAGCGCAAGCTCACCGATAGCGATGACGCCTCGCAGATTCTTCGCGTCGATCTGGCCATCCATCGCCAAGATCGCCAAGGCTAAAGGCACGTCGAACGCGGCGCCCTCTTTGCGGATATCGGCCGGCGCCAGGTTGACGACGACCTTGTAGGTCGGGAAGAGATAGCCGCACGAGCGCACAGCGGCGTTGACGCGCTCCTTCGACTCTTGAATGGAGCGGTCTGCAAGCCCGACGATGTGGATGCTGATGTCGGTCGTGGGCACGCCGACGACTTCCACGCGCACCACATAGGCGTCGATGCCGCGCAGCGCCGCCGAGTATCCAATGGCCAACATATCCCCTATGTCACGCAGTGGAGCTAAGCCGTAAATGTCCCGCAACCGTCCCAGAATTGTGTTCGCGCGTCGCAAGGGCGAGACGGGCGTCGGACGTGGGTGAGTTACAATAAGACCGGGGTGTAAGACGGCTTTTGAGGTTCTAACGATGACTCTAAGACAGGCCATTGCCGGCCTCGCGGTTTTTCTCGTCGGCTCCTCGCTATTGAGTTTGCCAGCGCTCGCCGCGCCGAAGGTTTTCAGCGTCACCCTGACGCCGAGTGTGGCGGCCTACACCGGGCCTTGCCCAGTCACGATCAAATTCACCGGCGGGATCTCAGGCAAAGCCGGTTTGAAACCGACCTATCAATTCGCTCGCGTCGTGGGCGGCTCGCCCTCAATGACGCCCTGGACGGTCGGCACGATCCCACTGTCGCCGGCACTGCTGACGGTCACCGACTCGATCACCGTCACAGCCGCGCAGGCCGGCATCGAGACCGAGGCTTTGCGAGTTCTGCAAGGTCCGGTGAGCGCGAGCGTCAAGGTCTCGGTCACCTGCGTCAATCCCACGCCGACGCCTACACCCACACCAAAGCTCTCGATTGTCAGCCCGTCCACGATTTTCAAACCCAACGCCACACCCACGCCAAAACCCGGCAGCGCTACTATCGCCAACATCAGCGCGCTCCCGGCGCCGTTGCAGCCGCCGATCAACTTAGCCCAAGTGCTACCTGGTCCGGATCCGAAGGTGCCGCCGCCGGCGTGCGCGTCGCATGGCGGTAGCGCGGGCTCGTTCGCGTGCTACATCGCCTTGCCGGCCGGCAAGCTCGTGCTGGTGTGGGACTATCCGTTCCCGGCGCACATCGACGGGTACAACGTCTACACGGCGGACACAGGCGTCTCCGGCGCCACCGCCATTCATATGCTCGGCGCCATCAAGCCGGTCGCCACGCAGCATGATCCGAGCGTTCACCTGATCGTGCTTGATCAACCCAGAGCAGGTGCTTGCTTCGCGGTCACAGCCTTCCATGGGAATGACGAATCAAACCGCAGCGTACGCCTGTGCATCGGCGAAGGCGGCATCGGTAAGACGATGTCGTTCAATCCGGATACCATCGGCACGATGGTGGTCGACTACTTCTACATCACCTATATAGAAGTGTGGAAGCAATCAAACCAAAACGGAAACGTGCGAGACCTGCTGAGCCTCAGCGTCGGCTTCACGCACATCGCCGACATGTTTCGCGATAATGCGCACACGGATATATCGGGCTACATGAACAGCCTGTTCCGAGGCTACGTGCACTTCAACACCGGCGCCCTCACCGGGCGGACCATAGCCAAAGCACAACTGCACTTGGTGGCGGGCGCGACGCAAGGAATCGGCGGAGGAACCACATGTCTGTCATCGTACGGGCCCGCGAATCAGGTCTGGTATCCGGGCGGGAGAGTCGCGCGCACGGCCTCGTATGGAGGTTCGCGCATCCAAGGCCCAGACATACAGCTCGACGTCACGCCGATCGTGCAGTCGTGGGCGAATTCACCTGCGGCGAACAAAGGCATCGTCTTGGACGGCGATCAGCCGGAGGTGATCTATCAGATGGTGATCCTATCGAGCACGTGCCTGACACAGTTCTCTTCAGAAACACTCGACGTCACATACTACTAGCCGGTATCGAAATTCGTCCATCGGGCGGGGAAAAGCGCTCGGCAATCTCGTAAGAAACGGCCTCTTGAAACCGCTCGCGGGCCCCTTGAGCCAGGCTTAAGGATGGGGAAAATTCTATCCACATATCCACACAAATGCGGCGAAACCGTGTGGATAGGAGCGAGGACCTTCCACTCGAACATGCATGCGATGCAGGCGTTCGTACCAGCAAGTGAAACGACGCTTCCCAGGAGGAAACTTTGAAAAATCGGCCGTTCTCGATGATTGTCGGCGCCGCGATCGCGGCTTCTCTGACGCTTTCGGCGTGCACGCAAAGTTCCAACAACGCGAGCAGCACGGCGGGACCCGCCGGCGGCAAGACGATTGGCGTGTCGCTGCTCGATCTCGAAGCGCAGTTCTATCAGGCGATGGAACAAGGCATGAAGGATGAAGCCGGCAAGTACGGTTATGCGATCTCCTTCACCGATGCGAACCACGATCAAGCGAAACAGACGTCACAGGTCGAGGACTTCATCAGCAAGCACGTGGACGCGATCGTGCTGTCGCCGGCCGATTCGAAAGCCGTGGGCCCGGCGATCGTCGAGGCCAATACCGCAAAAGTCCCCGTGTTCACCGCGGACATCGCGAGCACGGCCAGCAAGGGCGACGTGATCAGCCACATCGCCTCCGACAACGTTCAGGGCGGCAAGGTCGCAGCCGATCTGCTCGGCAAAGCGCTCAACGGCCAAGGCACGATCGCCATCATCGACGAGCCGGAAGTGACCTCCGTCCAAGATCGCGTGAAGGGCTTCAAGGACGAGCTCAAGGCCAAATATCCAAACGTCACGATCGTGGCGGATCAGCCCGCCGGCGGAGAACGCGCCAAGGCGGCATCTGTGATGGACAATCTGCAGCAGCGCTTTCCAAATCTCTCGGGCGTGTTCGGCATCAACGACGACTCCGCGCTCGGCGCTCTCGCTTCGATCAAATCCACCGGTAAGGTCGGCAAGATCAAGATCGTGGGATACGACGCCAACCCCGAAGCCAAGAAAGCGATCGACGCCGGCCAGATGGTCGGCGACCCGGAGCAGCACCCCGATCTCATCGGTAAGCTGACCATCGACGCCATCCACGACTACTTCTCCGGCAAGGTGCCGCCCAAGCGAGTGCCGGTGCAGGTCGGTTCGTACACCGGAAAGCAGCCGACCCACTAACAACCGTATGCCGCCCGCTGACGCTCCCGCCGAATCGCCCTATATGACGATGCGCGGCATCGCCAAATCCTATCCCGGCGTGCGCGCGCTCGACGGCGTCGACTTCGACGTCCGGTGCGGCGAGGTGCATGCGCTGGTCGGCGAAAACGGCGCCGGCAAATCGACGCTGGTGAAAATCCTCGCCGGCGCGGTACACCCGGATGGCGGTTCGATCGAGGTCGAGGGCAAGCCGGTCATCATCGCGTCTCCCAAACACTCGCAAGCGCTCGGCATCGCGGTCATCCATCAGGAATTCAATCTCGTGCCGCAGCTATCCGCAGCCGAGAACGTGATGCTCGGACGCGAGCCGACGCGCGGTCCGGCGATCGATTGGAAAGAGCTCTACAAGCAGGCCGCGGGGCTGTTCGCTCGGCTCGGCGTGGACGTGCCGCTGCTCGCGCTCGTGCGCACGTTGTCGGTGGCCCAGCAGCAGATGATCGAGATCGCCAAGGCCTTATCGGTGAAGGCGCGCGTGATCTTCATGGACGAGCCGTCGGCCGCGCTGTCCGGGCGCGAGGTCGAGCACCTCTTCGAGATCATCCGCACGCTCACGAAACAAGGCGTCGGGATCGTGTACATCTCGCACCGGCTCGATGAGGTCTTCGCGATCGCCGACCGCATCACGGTGTTCCGTGACGGGCGGCTGGTGGGCACCGACGACGCCAAGAACCTCACGCAAGACGCCGTCATCAAGCTGATGGTCGGGCGGACCTTAGAGGCGCACTTTCCAACGCTGCCGCTGGAACCGGACCGCACCGGTGTGCCGTTGCTCTCGGTGCGCAATCTCACGACGGCCGGCCGCATGCATGACGTGAGTCTGGATGTTCATCAGGGCGAGATCCTCGGCATCGCCGGATTGGTGGGCGCGGGCCGCACATCGCTGCTGCGGGCCATTTGCGGCGCGGATTCCTTCGATTCCGGCTCGCTGCTTTGGAAAGGAGCAGCGTTGCATCCACGCAGCCCGCACGACGCGATCGCGGCGGGCCTCGCGCTCGTCACGGAAGATCGCAAGACCCAGGGCCTGGTGCTGGGCATGACGATCCGAGAAAACGTCACGCTGCCGCATCTCGCGGAGTTCACGCACCACGGCGTCGTGAGCCGCCTCGAGGAGACCGCCGCCGTCTCAAGACTAGCAGCCGAGCTGCGCATCCGTGCCCCATCCATCGAACAGATCGTGCGCGCCCTGTCCGGCGGTAATCAACAAAAAGTCGTGCTGGCGAAATGGCTGCTCGAACGCGCCGAGCTCATCTGCTTCGACGAGCCGACGCGCGGCATCGACGTCGGCGCAAAAGCAGAGATCTACGACCTCATGGTCGGTTTGGCCAAAGCCGGCACCGGGATCATCATGGTGTCATCCGAGCTGCCCGAGGTCTTGGGCATGTCGATGCGCGTGGTCGTGATGCGCGGAGGAGGCGTGGTGGCGGAGTTCAAGCGCGGGGAAGCGACGCAAGACGCCGTCGCGCGTTTCATGACCGGGGCGGCGGCCGCTTAGCGTGGCGAATCTGCAAGCCAAGGCTACGGCAGAAACCCAAGCAGCCGCCGCTGAGACGGCCAAGAAACGTCGCCGCTCGGCCCTGCGCACCGCAGGTCTTGTCGCAGGCTTAGTCGTGCTGTTAGGGGTCCTCAACGGCCTTACCCACGGCGATTTCCTCGCGCCGGGCAACGTCGTCAACGTGCTGCGCCAGATCTCGGTCAACGCGATTCTCGCCGCCGGGCAAACCTTTGTGATCATAACCGCCGGCATCGACCTCTCAGTCGGGTCGCTCATCGCGCTGACCGGCGTGCTCATGGCCGGGACGCTGTCGGGTCAGCCGTCGCCAATCTTCGGGCTGTTCCTGGCTATCGCCGTCGGACTGGGTGTGGGCGGTATCGCCGGCGCAATCAACGGCGTGCCGGTTGTGAAACTGGGCTTAGCCCCTTTCATCACGACGCTATCGATGATGCTCATGGCGCGCGGCCTAGCGTTTCTCTATACCGGCGGACGGCCGATCGAGATCAACAACGACATGTTCAACTTCGCCGGAGCCGGGCTGATCAGCGTCGGCCACATCTTCGGCATTCCCGGCATCCCTGTGCCGGTCATCATCATGCTCGCCATCATCCTCGCTGGCCACTTCGTACTTACGCAGACACGCTTCGGGCGTTACGTATTCGCGATCGGCGGCAACGAAGAGGCGGCGCGCCTGTCCGGCATCAACGTGGGCGGCGTGAAGGTCGGCGTCTTCATAATCTCCGGCGCTCTCGCCGGACTGGCCAGCCTCCTGCTGGCGGCACGCTTGAACTCCGGCATCCCCCAATCTGGCGAGGGATACGAGCTCCAGTGCATCGCAGCCGTCGTTGTGGGCGGAACGTCCCTTTTCGGCGGCCGCGGGTCGATGGGTGGAACGTTCGTAGGCGCGCTGCTCATCGGAGTGCTGTACAATCTGATGAATCTTCTGAATGTCCAATCGTACGCGCAGGAAGTCGTCCTCGGCGCGGTAATCTTGAGCGCCTTGCTGCTCGACGCAGTCCGCAGGCGTTTTTTCGCCCCAAGGTAAGGAGCATGCCCGAGGACATCTGGGAACGACTCGGTCCGATGGTCGCACTTTGGAAAAAATTCACGATGGCGGATGACGCCGAGCGGCTGTCGGCTGTCGAGCACTCGCTGACTCCTGAATTGCAGCGCTTCGTCAAAGAGTTCGACGAAACACGACTCGACGTCAACACATACATCGCTGCGCTGGAGAAGAAGTACGGGGTGTTCGAAACCGGCGACATCGGAGCCGACGCGACGCCCGATCCCAAGGACGCGCAGCGTCACGGCGGATTGCTAGCGTTGCGTCAGGCGTGCGAGGACGCTAAGGCCGAGCTCGAGGACCGGGAACTCACGGGCGAAGCGTAGGTCTTCCGGGGCTAAAGCCCCGGCACTACAAGTTGAACGTGCTTGGCGGGATCGCGACGTTGATCTTCGTGTTCTTGTACACGTTGTGGACCGCCAACGTGCCTTCGCCTACGTACATCGTGATGTCCGTCGGCAAGCCGCTCGCGCCGAGCACGATCGTCTCTTTCGTGATGTTCTGAAACGTAGCCGGATCTGCGGGCACGAGCGTGATCGTCCACTTGTCACCATCTGGGACCGCGTCGATCGACTTGAATTTCGCGTTGTGGATCTTGTCAAGGTACGCCCCGAAGTTGGCCTCGGCGATGGTGATGCCGCGGAGCGAGGTCGCCCTGCCGTCGTGGATGTTCAAGGTCAGGTGTATGAACGAGACGATGCCGCCTTGATGCCCGGTCACGCGATCGCCGCCGTGCCAGACCGCCGCGCCGCCGCGTCCGGCGCCGCCGACGATGTTCATGCGCGTGTCGAACGGCTTTGAAAACCAGAACTCATAGGTGCGATCCTGCACGTTACGGTCTTGAACTTCGTGCGCGTCGAGCGTGCACGAGTACGTCTTGAGCGCGTTCCAGGCCGTCTCGAACTTTGCGAGCGCGCGCTGCGCGGGCGAAAGCGGCGGCGGAGGCATCGCGCCGCTCGTAGGCGCCGCGAGCGCCATCAAAGCCGCTGCGATGAGTCCGCTTACGCCGCCCGCGCCGATGGCTGCATGTCTGTTCATTTTTTCCTTCTGCCTAGCTGCACGGTGAAATCTGCGGGGCCTACGCTGAGCATGCTCTCCGAATCGATACTGGACACACCGATGAGCACGTCGGTCTGCGTGTGCGTGGTGACGAATTCGATGGTTTTCGCGAGCGGCGCCCCCGTGTAGCCGTGTTCGCGGTACGTACCCATAACGATAAGGCTCGCGTTTTCCTCTCGCGCGGCCCCGATGATGGCGGGGCCGGCCTGCCGGTCTCGGATGGTGCGCGTTTGGATGTCCACGTTGACTTTGCGCCCGATCTCCTCCGCGGCGGTCAGCACCTCGAGCGCGGTGCGCTCGGCTTGCGGCAACTCGGCCTCGATCGGCAGCGTGTAGGGCACCTCGATGACGTAAATCGCCAGGACCTGCGCGTGCTGCCGCGCCGCCATGCGCGCCGCCAGTGCCATCAGCACTTCGGACTGGATGTCCGCCGAAAAGACCACGAGCAC
The DNA here is from genome assembly GCA_035601835.1 of Candidatus Tumulicola sp. Lineage (NCBI taxonomy): Bacteria > Bacillati > Vulcanimicrobiota > Vulcanimicrobiia > Vulcanimicrobiales > Vulcanimicrobiaceae > Candidatus Tumulicola > Candidatus Tumulicola sp. The sequence goes on from DATNNM010000011.1 coordinate 154,328, forward strand.
TTTGCCCGAGATCTCGGTCGCGTGCTCGGACGCCGATGCGGCGATCATCGTCGTGCGCGACGACGGCGCATGAAGCATCCAGTACATGCTCGATGCGACGGCGCCGATGATCAACAGGCCGATCACGATGCCGGCCGGCTCGAACGCGGGGTTCAAGCGCGCTGGGCGGCCCGCGCGGCGCGCAAGTAGATCAAACCGCGCCAGATGCCGGCTGCGGCGATGACCGCGGCGACGCCGTATGCCGCAAATGTCTGCGGCGAGGGCGGCGCTTCAAGCGCGAGTCGCACGAAGGCGATCGTCGCAAGCGCGGCGATTATGAACGACGACGCCACCTTGAAGCGAAGGTACTTCGGATTGTTCAAGGCTTGAGGCATTCGGATGCGTCGAGCCTCAGGCCTACAATGGCTTGCGCAGAAGCTTGAGCGCCGCGAGGTAGCGCGCCTTTGCCCCGCGCCCGCCTCCGCCCAGGCCCTGCCGCCTGCCCTCGACCATCAAGTCGAGGGCTCGCGCCACGCGCAGGCGCTCTGCCGGCTCGCCGCGTTCTCGCCCCGCCGGGCGCTCGTCGGGTGCGCTGCGTGTCGCGTGCCGGATCGAGCGCAATTGGGCGATGATGGTGGCGGCGTCGTGCGGACGCTTTGCCGGATCGGTTTGAAGGAGCCGCATCACGACTTGGTCCAGAGCTTCGGGCACGCGCGGATTGATCTCCCGTGGACGTCGCGGAGGCTGGCTGACCCGCAGTCGCATGACCTCGGCCAGATCCGCAGTAGGGCTGGCGAACGGCAAGACGCCGCACAGCAGCTCGTACATCAGCACGCCGACCGAGTAGAGATCGCTCGAGCGGTCGCCGGGCTTCCCAAGGAAGCGCTCAGGCGGGAGGTACGCGATCGTCCCGATGATCTCGCCGCTCTGCTCGAGGTTGGTCACGTCCGAAAGGCGCCGGGCCAGCCCGAAATCCATCACCTTCAGCGTGCCGTCGTCTGCGAGGATGACGTTGCCGGGCTTGAGATCGCGATGCACCACGTCTCGTTCGTGCGCGTATTGCAGCGCCGTGAGTATTTGAATCGCGAGGTCGATCGTTCCGTGGATGCCGAGCGCGGTCCGGTCGAGTTGGCGCACGGTGCGGCCACGCACGTACTCCAAGATGATGTACGAGAATTCTCGATCGACGCCGACGTCGTACACGCTCACGATGTTCGGATGGTTGAGCCGCGCCATGGATTGCGCCTCGACCAAGAAACGCCGGTTGACCTCATCCGATTGCTCGGTGAGCAGCTTGATCGCCACCTCTCGTTCCAGCACGTGATCCATGCCGCGGAACACTTCACCCATGCCGCCGCCGCCGACCCGCTCGATGATGCGGTAACGGTTGGCGAGGACCGTGTTGGCGGGAACACTCATGCCGGCGGCGCCTCGAATGCCGCTTTCAAATGCGTGATATCCGTCGTGCGCGCGGTCTTCATGATGCTGATCACGTCGAAGCGGATGCGATGGAACACCTGGCCGCAGTATGCGAGATACGACTGCGCGGCCCGTCGGATGCGCGCTTGTTTGAGCGCGGTCACGGCCTCGATCGGCGCGCCGCGGGCCAGAGTGCGCCGCATCTTCACCTCGAGGAATACCAACGTGCTGCCGTCGAGCGCGACCAGGTCGATCTCGCCGCCGCGGCAGCGAAAATTATGCTCGAGCACGTGATACCCGCGCTCACGCAGAAAAGCGGCGGCGATTCGCTCGGCGGCGCCGCCGGCGGCCGCCAAGCCCGCTCGGGGCCGTCGCTTCACGGGGCGCCGCGGTCGAAGACGAAATCGAACGGGGGCGCGATGACGGGCGCAAAGCTGCGCCGGTGGTGCGCGCAGGGACCGAGTCGAGCCAACACGTGCAGGTGCTCGAGCGTGGCGTAGCCCTTGTGCTGCGCAAAGCCGTATTCCGGGAATAGCGCATCAAGCAGCGCCATGTGCGCGTCGCGCGCCACTTTGGCGACGATGCTCGCTGCCGCGATCGCCGCTGATTTGGCGTCGCCGTCGATGATGGACTCTTGCGGGTAAGGACAACCTGGGATCGAGACCGCGTCGACGAACACGCGGCAGGGCGGCACGCTCAAGCCCGCGAGAGCTCGTGCCATGGCGAGTCTCGATGCTTGCAAGATGTTGATGCGATCGATCTCTTCCACGTCGGCCCAGCCGAGCGAGACGCATACCGCCTGCGAGCGGATGACCGCTTCCAGCTCCTGACGGCGCAGCATCGTCACGACCTTGCTGTCGTTGAGATGCTCGAGCTCGAGCGGCTTATCGATGACGACCGCGCAGGCGACGACGGGTCCTGCGAGCGGACCGCGGCCGACTTCATCAACGCCGCACACGTAGTGGGCGCCGCTCTCCCACGCCGCGCGCTCGAAAGCGTGCAGCCGTTTGAGGCGCCGGCGCTCCCTGGGCTTCACGCTTTTTCCACGACCGGGCGTTCAAAGGTCACGTGCAACAGAGCTCCCGCGCGAAACGTTGCGAGCAGCTTGCGCGCCGCTGCTGGGCGGTCGAGTTCGCCGCCTTTACGCAGCATCCCGTGCGCGCGGGCAAACGCATCGAGTTCGAAGCGATCTGCCTGGACCAACCCTTGCGTGCGCACCCAAGCGGCCAGGCGTTCGACGACGTCTTCGGGATCGTAGGCCGTTTCCGGCAAACACCCGCACGCGGCGAGTTGCCACGCGGCGTCCGGACTCGCTATGCGCGGCGGCAGCACGCCCGGAGTGTCAAGCACTTCGACGCCGTCGCTGACGGGCAGCCAGCGGACATGACGTGTGACGCCCGCGCGATCCTGCACGACCGCGCGCTTGCGGCGGCCAAGCGCGTTGATGACGGACGACTTGCCGGTGTTCGGAGCGCCGATCACGGCGACCCGCAGCCGCCCGGCGCGGCGCGGCCGGCTGATGATCGCGTCACGCAGACCGTGCAGTGATGACGCTCGAGTGCCGACGCCGGCGAAGACGGATCGGCCGGACTGGCGCAGCGTTGAAAGCCACAGGCCGGTGACGCGCGGATCTGCGAGGTCTTCGCGATTGAGCAAGATGAGCGACGGCTTACGGCCGAGCTTTGGATGCAGATGGGCGACGGCGGTCGCGGCAGGCAGCCGCGCATCTCGTACCTCGACCACGACGTCGATGACCGCCGCGATCTCGTCGATGGCGCGCATCCCCGCGGCCATGTGGCCGGGGAACCATGACGCGTGCGCTTTGGGCTTAGCGGATCCGGCCGACACGATTCAGCGGCCACACGACAAAGTCGGCGCGACCGGTGATCGCGCTGCGCGGGACTGGACCAAAGGCGCGGGAATCGTCCGACTCACCGCGGTTGTCGCCCAACACGAAGTAGGAATCCGTGGGTACCACGATCTCCGTGAAGTTGGCCCGGTCGCGCAAGCTCACGTATGCTTCGGCGAGCGGCTCTGAGTTCACGAGCACCTGGCCGCCGACGATGGCGACCGCATCGCCGGGCACTCCGATGACGCGCTTGACGTACGACTCTTTGCCGTCGCCTGCACCGTGGACGAACGCGACGACCTCGCCGCGGGCCAGCTGGTGCAAGCGGACGTGGATCGCGGGGACGCTGAAATCGAACGCCAGCGTGTCGATGAGCACGTGGTCGCCGGCGAGCAGTTGGGGCTCCATTGAGTGACCCGTCACCTGCGGCGCGCGGAAGAAGAACAGGAGCGCCAACAGGCACAACGCGGCGAGTTCGAGAGCTAGTTTCCCCGCGGCTTTCGCGATCCGCTTGAAGCGGTCGAGTCTGCCGGCGCGGGGACCTTCGAGCGCGCTTTCCAACGCCACGGACTCACTGGTTCAGGAAACAGGCGAGTGCGCCCTCCCCACAGTATAAGGCGCATCCCATCTATGAAAAGCATCTTCGCAGAGCGAGGTTTCCGTTTCTATTTCGCCGGCCAAGCGTTGAGCTTCGTCGGCGACGGCTTGCGCACGCTCGCCATTCCGCTCCTCGTCTTCAAACTCACCGGATCCGCGCTGTCGCTCGGCATCACTTACGCGCTTGAATTCCTGCCGTTCGCGCTGTTCGGGCTCGTCGGCGGCTCTCTCGCGGACCGGCTGGACAGACGCCGGCTGATGATCGGATGCGACTTCGTGCGCTTCGCGATCATAGGACTTTTCGCGCTCGCATACTGGCGAGGATTTCTCTCGCTGACCATGCTCTACGCGGGCATCGTGCTCGTCTCAGCTACCGCGGCTGTGTTCATGGGCGGGCAAGCCTCGAGCATCCCATATCTCCTCGGCAAACAGCGCGCGAGCCAAGCGATCGCCGCGCTCATCGCGGCGGAACAGACGTCGAACCTCGTCACGCCGCCCCTTGGTGGCCTGCTGTTCTCGCTGGGTGGGCCGCTGCCCGCGTTGGTGGTCAACGCGTTCACGTATCTCACGTCGCAGATATCGATCGCGCTCGTGCCCACCATGGGGCCGGAATTTCCGGGCGGGCTGCCGACGCTGAAGGAACTGGTCGCGGACATCCGCGAGAGTTTTCGCTTCCTGACCGCGGACGTCGCCATGCGGACGGTCTCGCTCATGAGCCTTGGGCTGAACATGTTCGGCATGATGGCCACGGCCGTGTTCATCGCCTTTCTCAAGCGCGAATTCCGTGCGAGCGACGCGCAGGTGGGGTTGAGTTTCGGCATCATCGCGGTCGGTTCGTTGTTCGGCTCGGTGCTTGCCGGGTCGGTCGGCCGCAGCTGGCCCTACGGCCTGTCGCTGTGCATCGCGTACACCATCGACGGCTTGATCTTCATGCCCGTGATCTGGGCGCACGATCTTTGGGTGGTCATCGGATTCTGGTCGCTCGCGAGCATCGCCGCATCTTTTGAAGTGACGCAGATCCTAGGCTGGCGCATGCGCGTCATCCCCGAAGACAAGGTCGGCCGCGTCTTCGGAGTCGCCCGCCTCATCGCCCTCATCGGTGTGGTGCCCGGCACGATCGGCGGCGGCTACTTAGCGGACCACTTCGGCGTGCGCGTGCCGATCGTGGTGTCCGCGGTCGGCTACCTCCTGCTGGCTTCGGTGGCCTTTGCAGTGCCGGCACTGCGCAACGACAAACGTTAGGCTGCAAAGCATGCGCAGGCATGAGATCAAGAACCTCGAGTTTTGGGAGCGCACCAGCGCCGATTACCAGGCCAAACACGCGTCGCAGCTCAACGACAAGGCGCAATGCTGGGGCGTGTGGGCCATCCCGGAATCCGACCTGCACGTGCTGGGCGACGTGCGCGATAAAGACGTGCTCGAATTTGGGTGCGGCGCGGCGCAGTGGTCTATCTTTCTCGCGGTCGCCGGCGCTCGGCCCACGGGTCTTGACTTTTCGCAGACGCAGTTGGATCACGCGCGCCGGCTCATGCGCGAGCGCGGTGTTGAGTTTCCGCTGCTGCTCGCAAGTGCCGAGGCTGTGCCGCTGCCGGACGCGAGTTTCGACATCGTGTTCTGCGATCACGGCGCGATGTCGTTCGCCGATCCGGAGCGGACCGTGCCGGAGGCCGCGCGCTTGTTGCGGCCCGGCGGGCTCTTCGCATTCAACATGACGAGCCCGCTCATGGAGCTGTGTTGGGATGACGAGGACGACGTCGTGCGCGAACGCCTGATGCGTACCTATTTCGGCATGCGCGGCGGCGAGGACGATGAGACGATCGTCTTCCAACGCCCGTATGGCGAATGGATCCGGCTATTCCGAGCAGCCGGCTTGGAGGTCGAGGCTCTGATCGAACTCCGACCGCCGGAAAACGCGCAGTCGACGTACCGCGACTACGTGGACGTCGACTGGGCTCGCCGCTGGCCCGCGGAGAACATATGGAAACTCCGCAAACCAGCTTTGTAGTGCCGGGGCTTTAGCCCCGGGGCGCTTACAATCTTTTCAGCGGATAACCGTGTGGGTCAAGGATGTAGATCTTGTCCGCATGGCGCGCGCCAAGCACCTTCTGATCGTAGACGACTTTGACGCGCATGCCGTTGTGCAGCGACGTCATCTGATACGTCGTCTTGCCGTCGTCCGAGAATAGCTTGTTGAACTTCGGCAGGATGAGGAAACTGAGCTCCTTGCCCGTTGCGTCCACGACTTTGATGTTGTTGATGGACACGTGGCTTACCCGGCCGACCCAATTTGCCGACTTGGCTTGCGCCGGCGCGGGCGCGAACAAGCCGCACGACAGCACGGCGGCGATTGCGGCGATGATGATAAGAGAACGCATGAATAGACCTCCCAAGCGAAGCCGGACGAGAGTCCGGCACCCAATCTTAAGTATGCCCGCTGCGCTTTAGCGCAAAACCTTGACGTGCTTGGGCGGCCAGAACACGAAGAAGGCGTGCCCCACGAATTGTTCGCGCCGCAGGAAGCCCCAAAGGTGACCGTCGTCCGAATCGTTGCGGTTGTCGCCCAGCATCAAGTAGTAGCCCTTGGGCACGCGATCCGGGGCCTGCCAGTCCGACCTTGGTGGGACCTGGGCGCGAGAACCATCCAGCGGCACGCCCTCTACATAGATGGCGTAGTTTTTGATCTCAAGCTCGTAATCAGGGCGCTGGCCCGGCGGGATGTACGGCTCGTCGAGTTTCGCGTCGTTGCGATAGACCACGCCTTTGCTGATGCGAAAACGGTCGCCCGGCTGCGCCATCACGCGCTTGATGAAGTCGGTGGTGCCAAGCGCGGGCGGGGGCGCGAAGACCGCGATCTGCCCGTCCTGCGGGTCGCCAAAACGATACTGGATCTCATTGGCCAGGAGCACGTCGTTGATATCGAGCGTCGGTTCCATCGAGCCCGATGGGATCCAAAACGTGCGGATGACGAACTGCATGAGCACGAGCGCCACGATGCCCGCCACGATGAATGCGTCGAGATATTCCCTGATGACGTTGCGGTGCTTCAGGTCGGGAACCGTCAACGGGCGCACGCCGATGATGACGCGCGCCACGACTAAGACGCCGATGATGATGAAGAGGGCGCCGGGACTCATCGAAAGGCGCTACTTCTTTTCCTTGATGCGGGTCGCTTTGTTGCCGATGCGCTCTTGCAAGTAGAAGAGCTTGGCGCGACGGACTTGCCCCTGTCGCACGACTTCGATCTTCTCGACGCGCGGCGAGTGGACGAGGAACGAGCGCTCGACACCGACGCCGTGGGCGATGCGCCGCACGGTGAAGGTGGACGCTGGACCGCCGTGACGGCGCTCGACGACGACGCCTTCGAAGACCTGGATGCGCTCCTTGTTGCCTTCCGTCACGCGCGAATGGACTTTGACCGTGTCGCCGGACGAGAACTCGACGGAGCGCTTCTTGGCGTGGCCGGGGCCGATAAGTTTGGCAAGATCCATGATGACGTAGCTTTCCTACGGGTCGCTAAAAAAGCGCCGGCCTCGCGTTTTCAAGGCCCGGCGCCATGGCGCCCAAATGCCGAAATTGGAACGTCTAGAAGTATAGCACAAGGCAAGCCGGCAAGGCAATTGCAGAGGCGGACTCAACCCTGCGTCCGTTCGCTCCTGTCGCCGGGGGCCAGGTCTGGGCGCCGCTTGGCGGTGCGGCTTTTGGCCTGCTCGCGACGCCATTGCGCGATCCGAGCGTGGTCGCCCGTCAGCAGTATCTCCGGCACGGCGACGTTGCGAAAAGTCGCAGGGCGCGTGTAGTGCGGCCAATCGAGCCCGCCTGCGGCGAACGACTCGTCCGACGCGCTCTCGGACGCGATCGCGCCGGGAAGCAGGCGCACGACAGCGTCGACGAACGCGAGCGCCGGGATCTCGCCGCCGGTGAGCACGAAGTCGCCAAGCGACATCTCCGTCGCCGCGATGAGGTCGAAGAAGCGGTCGTCGATGCCTTCGTAGTGCCCGCAGACGAAGATGAGGCGCGACTGCGTGGAGAGAGCGGCTGCGAGCGCGTGATCGAAACGTCTTCCCGCTGGTGAGGGCACGATGATCCGGCAATTCGCGGGCATAGCGAGCTGCGCGCCGAGCAGGTGTTCCATCGCCGCCATCAGCGGCCCCAGGCGCATCACCATGCCCGGTCCGCCGCCGTACGGCGCGTCGTCAGCGCGCTCGCCCTTGGGGACGAACTCCCATAGGTCATGAAGCGCGATGCTGACGAGGCCTTTCGATTGCGCGCGTCCTAGAATGCTGCCGGAGATGATCGGTTCGAAAAACGGACGAAAAAGCGTGAGGATGTCGATTTGCATCGGACGGTTGCAATTGTGGAATCCACGCGGCCCGACCTGCGCGAACCGGTGCCGCGCATGAGCAAGGGTTCGACGTTCGAACACGCGCTGCGCGCGTTCGGCAGAGCGCGATTCGAGGAGGCGATCGTGCTGTTCACGCAGGCGGCGGACGAAGACGATAGGGCGGCCGACGCGGTTTCGAAGCGCGGCGTCTGCAGGCTGCGTCTTGGCGACCGGGGTGCGGCCGCGCGCGATTTCAACGCGGCCCTCCAAATCGACCCTCGCTGCGTCGCCGCGCTCACCAATCTGGGAAACCTCGCGCTTGAGGCTGACCAAACCGACGTGGCGCGCGCGCGCTTCGAGGCTGCGCTCCTCATCGACGAGACGTACGCGCCTGCCCATCATAACTACGCCGTGCTCTTGCGCCGCGAGGGCAAGTTCGCCGAGAGCGTGCGCGAGCTGCGCCTTGCCGCGAAATACGAAAACCGCGGCAAGCTGACGTTCTTGGAGTGGTTATCGGGGAAGCGGCGATAGCCAGACTAAAGTCTGGCATACCACATTATTTCTTGGCGGGTTCGACCACCTCGACGACTTCAGCGTCCGTGATCTCCTCAAGGTATTCGAAAAGCTGCGGCAGCGTGATGCGTTCCAAAGCGGTGCGTTTCGGCGTCTTGCCGCCCTCGCCCTCATCGCGCAGGTAATAGCGCACATCGAAGTCGGCAGCCTCCTCGGTATAGAGCGCCACCGCGAAATTCTTGGCCGGACTGTCATCATACACGCGCATGGCATACGGGTTGACGACTTCGATCGAATGCGACGGGTTGTCTCCGTCAAAAATGGTGATGATCACTTCGCTCGAGCCGGTGACCTCGACTTCGCTCACCAAAAATGAGTTCTTCACGGAGTACAGTTGGCGCGCGCGGCGGTGGCGCGCCGACATCTCATAAAAGACGTGGTGATGCGCGAACCGGGAGAGGATCTTCTTGAGCGTCGCGATCGAGGCGACCGCCTCTTCGCGCTGGCTCTTCGTGTAGTAGATCTTCAAGCGAGAGTGGCGTTCCTGAAAAGCCGCACGCAGGACCTAAAGGTCCTGCTCCACACGCGGCGTACTAAGATTTGCCCGGCAACCGGCAAAACCATGCTCAGCCCTTCCGATACCATCATCATCTTCGTGGCAGCGCTGCTGCTTTTCGGCCCCGAACACTTGCCGCGCATCGCCAAGCAGTTGGGCGAAGCCATGCGTCACGTCCAGAACACCACCCATGCCTTCATGCAGGAGATGGACCGCGCTGCCGTCGCCGCCGAGATCAAGACGGCGCCCGCGGTCATACCCGAGCAGCTGCCCGACACGGCGACGCCGGCGCCGGGAGAAGACGCGTCCGGTCCGGCAGGCTCGTCGCGGGAAACCGGACCGTCAGGTACGGCTTAGATCAGGAAGAAGACTTGCCATAGAAACGGCGCCACAGCGCGATGACTTTGGTCACGTAGTTGATCGTTTCGTCGTACGGAGGCACGCCGTTATAGCGATCCACAGCCCCCGTGCCGGCGTTGTACGCCGCGATCGCGAACTCATATTGACGCTGCGGATCCAACCCGGCGTAGTGCTCCAGATTGCCCTTGAGCGTGAGCACCGTTCCATGGATGTTCTGGCTGATGTCGCTGGTGTCGCCGACGCCATCCGCCGCGGCCGTGCTGGGCATCAGCTGCCCAAGCCCCAAGGCTCCCGCGGAACTGCGCGCGGTCCGGTCGAAGGCGCTTTCCGTTGCCACGATGGCCACGACCAAGCGCGGGTCTATGCCCGCTGAACGGGCCTCGCTGACGATGGCGTAGACGATCTGCTGGGCCTCAGCCTCGTCGATCCCCGGATTGAAATAGCGGATCGCCTGGACGTAGATGCGCATCGCATAGGCTGAACTCACGTGGAAGTGCATCGCGGTTCTGCCCGTTGACGCGATTGCGTCCGAGCCGCCGGCCGCCACGCTGCGATGATACAGCGTAACATCGTCGTCGGCGCGCGCCGGCGCCAAGCCGCAGAGAAGGGCAGCCGAGCAAAGCACGATGGCCGCGACCCGGTTCATAAGAGAATTATCGGTTTTTGGCGCGGTAAAATGAAATGGCCGCCCACAGGCGGCCGATCCGGGACCCGCGTTACAACTTGATCTGGGTGCGCAGATCCGAGATCTTATCCTCGAAGAACTTTGAGACCGACGTCCGGATCTGGCTCTTCTGGTCGTCTTCGAGCCGGCTGTATATCAAATAACCTGCGGCGCCGACAACCGCACCGATGAGACCGGCAAGCAGCGTAGCTTTGAGTTCGCCGCCCTCGCCGCCGGGCCGGTCGGCGCCTCCGGCGCCGTTGGGAGAAGCATCCATACCCCCGAGTTCGCCGAATTTGTGGCAACGGACCTTCACACCATGTAGCAACGGAGCTTAGCTCCGTTTAGCCTTACCGCCAGCCGGGGTAAACCAAGACCAGTGACCCATCCGCCCTCAGAAAAGGCGTAAAACCGCACGAGGGTTGCTCTCTTCCGATACTAGAGCGTTGCAGTGAAGGATCGATCCGCGTTGCGGGTGCTTTCAGCACGCCAACGGGCGTGGCTGCTGGCGACCCTTGCGCTCATGACCGTGCTCGCCGTGGTAGCGGACTACTACGCACCCGCGGATTGGAAACTTCGGCCGCTATCCTTCATCTTAGTCATCGCACTGACCGGTGTGGCCGGCCTGCGCGTGGGAATCATCGCGGCCCTGCTCATGGCGGTCGCCTTCACCGAAGCGGAGCGACGCGGCGGACTCGGGTTGCCGACCTCGGCGGATCTCTTCACCATGGCGATCCTCTTCTTCACGCTGAGCGCTGCCGTGATTCTGGTCCGCATCATCCGCACGAGCGCCGCGCGAGCATCCGCGACCGCGGTACAATTGAAGGACGCCCAACGCGAGAACGTCCGCCTCAAGGATTTCGCCGACACGCAGGAGGCGCTCGCCGAGACGCACGCGCGTTACGTCGGCATCGGCGAGTCGATCCCGTTTGGAACGTGGCAAACCGACGCCGCCGGCAAGACGACGTTCATCAGCGAATCATTCAAAAAGCTCATCGGCATCGAGACGATCGACGAGTTCCGAGGCCTCGGCTGGCTCAGTCGCCTGAGTCCGGACGACGCGAAGCGCCTAGAGGCGTCGTGGAAGAAGCGCGATACGGCGGAGGGCATCTGGGAGGAAGAATTTCGCGTGCGCGCCGTGGACAACCAGGTGTACACCATCCTCGCGCGCGGCGTGCGGATCGCGGGGCCGGACGGCGCCTCCCGAGGTTGGGTCGGCATGAACCTCGACATCAGCGAACGCAAGCGCGCAGAAGAGCAGTTGACGTTCCTGGCCGACTTGAGCGCCACTCTGTCGACGTCACTTGATTCAGCGGCGACGCTCGAGCGCGTCGCCGACCTCATCGTGCCTCGCTACGCCGACTGGTGCACGATCGACGTCCTTCAAGACGATGGCAGCGTCGAGACGATGGTCATCCGCCACAACAATCCTGCGCACCTGGATCTAGCGCGCCGCTTCGGCGAAGAGTTCCCGCTCGATCCCAACAGCCCGCAGGGTCCCAACGAGGTGATTCGTACCGGGCAGCCTCAACTCTACGGGGAGATCACCGACGAAGAATTGGGCGTGCTGCCCGACCCCCGTGCGCGTGAAATGCTGCGCTCGTTGAACATGACCTCGGTCATGATCGTGCCTCTCTTGGCGCGCGGTCGAACGCTTGGAGCGCTGACGTTCATCGCCGCGGAGTCGCGCAAGCGTTATGGCTCCGAGGACCTGAAGTTCGCGCTCCTCATCGCCCGGCGCGTCGCGCTGGCGTACGACAACGCTCTTCTGTACGAACGCCAGCATCGGGTCGCGGATACGCTGCAGCGCGTATCCTTGCCGGCGACGCTGCCGCTAATACCCGGCGTTGCCATCAACGCGTACTACATCCCAGGCATGACCGAGGCGGAGATCGGCGGCGATTGGTACGACGCGTTCCAGTTCCCGGATGGCCGCGTGGGCTTGTCCATCGGAGACGTCGCCGGCAAAGGGTTAGAGGCCGCTGCCGCGATGGGATCGGTGCGCCAAGCCGTGCGCGGCGCGGCCTTCGAGGACGCGACGCCATCGCGCGTGCTCGAGCGCGTCAATCGCCTGCTGCTCCACGACAAGCCGGAGATGGTGACGGCGGTCTACGCGGTTTTCGATCCCATCGATTCGTCGCTCACCTGGGCGGTCGCCGGTCACCCGCCGCCGATGCTGGCGGACGCAGAGGGCGGCGTGCGCCCGCTAGCCCTGTCCTCGCCCCCGCTCGGTGTCTTTCACGAGGCGCGCTTCCCGGAACAACGCGTGGTCCTGTCACCGGGCGCGCTGCTGGTGTTCTACACCGATGGCCTGATCGAGCAGGATCGCGACGTGCTCGCGGGCGAGAAGCAGCTCAGAGAAGCGATCGCGCTTGAGCTGGGGACCGACTCGCGAAACCCCGCCCAGGCGATCTGCTCGCGCATCGTAGGCACCACCGCGCGCGACGACATCGCCATTCTCACGCTGGCTTTGGCGGCCAAACCCCTCACCGAGCTCGACCTCGTGCTGGAGGCCCTCCCGATCAACAGCCGGACGTTGAGAGAGGCGCTGCGCCGGCTCTACGTCGCAGCCGGTCTCGATGAAGATCGCGCGTATTCGCTTCAGGTCGCATCCGGCGAAGCGATCATGAACGTAATCGAACATGCCTATGGAGTGCGTCAAGGAAACGTTCACGTGCGCGGTTTCGTGCGAGACGGCTCCGTCGTCGTCGAGGTCGAGGACTCTGGCCACTGGCGCAGGCAACGAGAAGATGCGCGCGGCCGCGGACTGATGCTCATGCGAGCCCTCGTGGACAAAGTGGAGCTCAACAACTCGGACAAAGGCACGATGGTGCGCCTCACGCACGCTATCGCCGGCCCTGCGGCATGAGCCATCAAGCTCGATTCGGCATGGCGCAGCGCGCCGGCGTCAACGTCGTCGAGGTCGCGGGAGAGATCGACCTGGTCAACGTCGCCGAATTCCGGACGTATTTGGAGCGGGCCGCCGCCGCCGACCGCGGCGGCATCATCGTCGATTTCGCCCAGGTCACGTACTTCGATAGCCGGACGGTGGCCGCTTTGGCGGACTTCGCCAAGCGCATGCTCACGAACCGCCAACGGCTCTCGCTGGTCGCACCGGAAGGCAGCCGCGCCGAGAGGATCTTGAGCATCGCCGGGCTTGGTCTTGTTATTGAGATGCACGCGACGGTCGACGAGGCGCTGGAGGCCGCGCGCGAAGCCTGAGCGAGGCGACTTTCAGGTGGCCTGGATGGGAACGGGCGATCGCGCGCAGTCCGTCGACCACGCTTTCGAGGATCGCTTGCGCGCGGGCGTCTCCGCGCAGCAGGTCCAATCGGTACTCCCCGTCCGCATCGTCCAGGACCCGTACGTCCGCTCCGGCGCGCTGCTTCAGCCCGTTGGCCGCCGACAGCACAAGGGCGCTGACCGCCGAGCACACGATATCTTTTCCAGAAAGCCCGAACCCGGCATGACCGGTGACGCGCAGGCCGACAACGCGACCCGCGTGCCGCTCGATCGATACTGCGAGGTTCGGCTTATGACGAGAGGGAGATTTTTTCAATCCGCAGCTCGGTGATCGGCTGCCGGTGCCCGTAGCGTTTGCGGATGCGCTTTTTGGGCTTATAGTGGAAGACCATGATCTTGCGGTCTTTCCCCTGCCGGACGACCCGAGCGGTCACGCTGGCTTTGCTCACCAGGGGCGTGCCGAGGCGCAGCGCTTTGCCGTCATGCGCGAGCAGCACCCGGTCAAAGACGACTTTTGCGTCCGCGTCGCCGGCGACCCGGTCGAGGCGAATGACCTCGCCCTCGCGCACCAAGATCTGTCGGCCGTTGGCTTCGATGACGGCGTACATGCTGTGAGTGACTACCTTCCAATTGAGACGGAAGCGAGAAGCGAGAATCGTACCACGCGGCCTCTGCGGACGTCAAACTTCTCTGTCCCGCAATTGAAGTCCCGCAAAAGTATTTACATTTGATGTTAAATGCCCTAATATTCAAACTTGGTACGTGGATTAGCCACGTGGCATCCGTCAATGGAGGTGGGATCTCCTCACTCGCAAGCTCGTGGGGGGCGGTTTATTGAAGGCACTTGGGACGCACATCATCGTCGAACTGTCGGATTGTAATCCAGCGATCCTGAGCGACGTCGACCAAGTCCAAAAGATACTCGTTCAAGCGGCAAGAGAGGCAAAAGCCGAAGTTCTGCAGACCACGTTTCACCGCTTCAACCCGCAAGGGGTGAGCGGTGTCGTCGTTATTGCGGAATCGCACCTTTCCATCCACACGTGGCCCGAATATGGCTACGCCGCCATGGACATCTACACGTGCGGAGAGACCACCGATCCTTGGCGGGCCTGCCGCTACGCGGCGACCGAGTTCCAAGCCAAGCAGATGCTCACCACGGAAGTGCGCCGGGGGATGACCGACGAAGCCGGTGTGTACGGTCACAGCGTCGGCCGTAAGACGACCGGAGTGGAGCCAGTTGCCAAAAACCGAAAACTTTCAGTGGTACGTTGAGCAAGTCGCGCCCGGAGAGATACACGCTCACGCCCTAACCGAAACCCTCGTCTCCGGCAAGTCGATCTATCAGACCTACGCGGTCGTACAAAGCTCCCTCTTCGGAAAAATGCTCGTGCTGGACGGCGACACCCAAAGCGCCGCCCTGGACGAGTTCATCTATCACGAGGCGCTCGTGCACCCGGCGTGCGCGCACGCGGGCGCGCCCAAGCGCGCTCTGATACTCGGCGGCGGCGAGGGTGCGAGTCTGCGCGAGCTGTTGCGCGTGCCTTCGATGGCTGAAGTCACGATGGTCGACATCGACGGCGAAGTGGTCGAAGCATGTCGCCGGCACTTGCCGGAATGGAGCGCCGGTGCGTTTGAAGATCCTCGCGCCGAGTTGATTATCGGCGACGCCAGAGCCTACGTCGAAGGATCGAGCGGGAAATTCGACGTCATCATCGGAGACTTGACCGAGCCGCTGCAGGACTCACCGTCCTATGGTCTGCACACGCCGGCGTTCTACGAGCAGCTCCGCAAGCGCATCGCGCCGGGTGGAGCGTACGCGTTGCAAACCTCGATGGCCGGCCCGCACAATTTCTCACTGCATGCGCGCATGATCGCGACGCTGCGCGGTGTGTTCGGCTCGGTCTTGCCCTACTCAGTCTACATGCCCGCATTCGATACCGAGTGGGGGTTGGCGCTGTGCAGCGAAGCAAGCCGCCCACAAGCGGAGGCGGCCGGCGCAGCGGATCGGCACGCGAAAGCGTGCGGCGGACTGCGCTTCTACGACGCCGAGTCGCACCGCGGCATGTTCAACCTGCCGCGTTACTTGCGCGACGCATACGCGACTGCTCGTCCGCTGACATGACGACGGCAGAAGCGGCGGCGCGCACCGCGCTGTTCGCGACCCACGAACGGCTCGGCGCGAAGATGTCCCCCTTCGGGGGATTTCTCATGCCTATCCAATATGCGGGCATTCTCGAAGAGCACCGCGCTGTGCGCACGGCAGCCGGCATATTCGATCTCTCGCACATGGGCCAGTTCGTGCTCGAGGGCGAGGCGGTGGACTCGTGGCTCGACGGCCTTACCAGCAACGCCGTGCCCTCGATGAAGCCGAATCAAGCGCGCTATAACATCTTCACCAACGAGCGCGGCGGGGCGCACGACGACACCATCATCTACCGCCTGGACGGCCGCTGGTTGGTCGTGGTCAACGCTGCCAACAGTCCGAAGATGTGGGCCTGGTTGAGCGGGCGCAAACCGGCCGGAATCCGCTTGAAGGACCGCACGTCCGAATCGGCGCTCATCGCCATCCAAGGTCCTAAGTCGCTGGAGCTGCTGCAACCCGTGGCCGACATCGAGCTGGGCGCCATCAAGTATTACTTTGCGGGCGAGGGCAGCGTGTGCGGCGTCAAGGCCGTGATGGCTCGCACCGGCTACACCGGCGAAGACGGTTTTGAGCTCTTCGTCGCTGCAGAAGCAGCGGAGCGTCTATGGAATGGGCTGATGCGCGAAGGGCCAAGAGTCGGCTTGCAGCCGGCGGGACTGGGCGCGCGCGACGTGTTGCGGCTCGAGGCGGGCATGCCGTTGTACGGCCACGAGCTGGAGGAGTACATCACGCCGCTGCAAGCCGGCCTCGACTGGTGCGTCAAGCTCGAAAAGCCCGCGTTCGTGGGCAAAGACGCGCTCGCCGAGCAGAAACGGGAAGGCGGCTACGACCGCATCGCCGGCTTGGTCATGGAAGGTCGCGCTCCGGCGCGCGCGGGCTATAAAGTGTTCCATGATGGCCGGCCTGCGGGGGAGATCCGAAGCGGCTCGCCCGCGCCCGCGCTAGGCGGCAAGAACATCGCGACGGCTCTCGTGCCGGCCCGGGCCGCTGCAGTCGGCACGCGTTTGGAAGTGGAGATCCGCGGCCAACGCCACGCCGGAACCGTTGTGCCGCTGCCGTTCTACAAACGCGACCGAGCCGGCTAGAGCAGACCGTTCAACGCTTCTTCAGATGCGACCGCCCGGCAGCGCGAGCGGTGCGCGCGGCGCCTGCGAGAAATCGAAGTCCGCGCGCAGGTCGCCCAGCGTCGGAACGCTCTCGCGTACGACCGGACGAGGGTCAGGCCGCCCGTCGGTTTTGGGGTCAAGACGCGCGCCGGCCAGGTAGTCGTCTTCGATGAATTTGACGTAAGCGTCAAAGCTCAGCGTCTGATGGTCGATGTAGCCCTTTTTAGCATACGGGCTGATCACGAGACCGGGCACGCGAAGGCCGTAGCCGTTTTCATCCACTCGCGGCGGAACGACATGGTCGTAAAACCCGCCCCAGTCGTCCCAGGTCAGGAAGATCGCGGTGCTGTTCCAGTCCGGGCCCAGCATAACCGTGTTGATAAGACTTGTCACGTAGGCTTGTCCGGTGCTCACCAACGCCGGCGGGTGCTCGCTATACGGTTGCGCCGGACATATCCAGACAACGGCCGGCAGCGTGCCGTTCTTGGCAGAAGTGAAGAAGTTCGCGAGCGGTTGGATGTTGCCGAGTTCGCCGTCGGCGCTGACCGTATCGAAGTGTGGCAGCGGATTCCAAATGCTAGGCGTGCGGGCGTTCTGGTTGCGTTGCGGTCCGTTCAAGGAACCGTCTGCGGTGTCCGGCTCCAAGCCGGGCATGACGTAATACGCCCAGCTCACGCGGCTCTTATGCAGCAAATACGTGAGGTCGGTCCAGGGATAGTCCGGCGGCACACGCGCCCCGAAATCCATCGGAAGGGCCGGGTCGTCCAACGCGCTGGTGCAGCTGCTTGGATCGCCGGCCCGCGTGCAAGCTGCCGACCACTCAGATACTAAGAAGAGATGCGAAGGCAGACTCCACGAGGAGTTGGGCTCGAACATGCGATCCTGAAGCACGAAGTTGTCCGCGTACGCCCAGTAGTTGGGTATCTCATTGCGGTTGTGATAGCCCATGACGTCACGGCCGCCGCCGCAGCGTGGGTGGGGCGGCCGGCAAAACCGTCCGGCGGTCTCCGCGTCAGCGATGAAGCCGTCCATTTTTCCACCGTCGATATCTTTTGTGGCGTCGCGCGCTCCGTGCGGTCCGCCTAGGTTGCGGTCGTTGGTGTCATGGAATGGCTTCAGGCACTCGTTGGTTTTCGGGTCAGGCACGCACACGCTCGGCACGCCACCGCTCATGGGAATCCCGTCCACGCCGGGATACGTGCCGAAGTAGGCATCGAAGGAACGGTTCTCTTGCATGATGATGATGATGTGCTTGATCTTGTGAATGCCGCCGTCTCCGACGGCGACCGGCGCGCCGCTGTTGACGGTCACGATATGTTTCACGGCGTCGTAGTTCACGACCGCTCCGAGCGATTCGGCGATGAATCGCAACGGCACGAGCGTGCGGCCGGCGACGACGAACGGGGCGTAGAAGAGAGACACCGTCCTGCCGTTGACCGTGGTGTCGTGCGAGCCGACGACGAGGTGCACGAGTGTGCCGTTGGCGCTGGTCGCGTTGATAGCCCCGTTGCTGTTGTTGTACACGACGGTCGCGCCGAAGTTTTCGAACACGCCGCGCAGCGGCACGAAGATGCGAGCGCCGCGCTCGATGGGCGGCTGATCGAATTGCACCAAACGACCATTGACATAGACCGCCGCGGTTTGCGCCGAGGCGCTCTTCGGCATCGCCGAAAGAGCTGTCAAGGCTACGAGCGCGAGGGTGGCGATGGCGACCGGAGACGACGCAAAGAACGCGTTCATGATATCAAGCTCCATTCGTGCGGCTCTTGACACGGCCCCGGACAGGCGTTTGACCACCGCAAGGCGCTTCCTTGCGGGAGTCCGCCGCCGATGGAGGAACTGGTTTGAGGAGAATTCTAGTCGACGATTTGACGGTTTCCGGCCCGGCAAGGAGGACGCGTTGGCGAATCTGCCCACCGACAGGGCGTACACCAAGGAGCACGAGTGGATCAAGGTCGAGGGCAAACTCGCGACGGTCGGCATCACCGACTATGCGCAGTCCTCGCTCGGCGACATCGTGTATGTCGAGATGCCGAAACCCGGCGCCGCGCTCGAGCAGTCCAAACCGATGGGCGTGGTCGAGTCGGTGAAAGCCGTTTCTGATATCTACGCGCCGATATCCGGTAAGGCCGTCGAAGTCAATGGCGACGTCGAAAACGATCCGGCGATCGTCAACACCGATCCGTACGGCGCCGGCTGGCTCGTGAAGATCGAACTCTCGAACGCCGCCGAGGCGAAGAGTTTGCTTGACGCCGCAGCCTACCAGCTAGTCATCGACGCGCTGAAGTAAGTTAGTCACGATGTACACGCCGCACACGCCGGACGAGATCCGGGCCATGCTCCAGGTCATCGGCGTGCCGTCATTGGAGGCGCTGTCCGACCCGCCAAAGGGACTGGCGATCCGCGGCAAGCTTGACGTCGCGCCGGCGCTGGTCGAATCCGAAGCGTATGCGCACGTCCGCGCGATGGCGGACGAGAACACCCACGCGCGCAGCATTTCATTCCTCGGCGCCGGCGCCTACCGGCACTACCAACCGCCGGCAGTGCCGTGGTTTGCGTTCCGCTCTGAATTCCTGACCTCGTACACGCCGTATCAAGCGGAGGCGAGTCAGGGCAGTTTGCAAGCCATCTTCGAGTGGCAATCGTACATCTGTCTGCTTACCGGCATGGATGTGAGCAACGCGTCCGTCTACGACGGCGCCACCGCGCTGGTCGAGAGCGTCGTCATGGCGGTGAACGCAACCGAGCGCAAGCGCGTAGCCGTGAGCCGCGCCGTGCATCCGCTGTACCGCCGCGTGCTGGCGACCTATTGCGAGGGGATGGAGATCGAGGTTCTCGAGGTCCCCGTGCGCGCCGACGGCTTGACCGATCTTTCGGGGTTGCACGCCGACGTGGCCGCGGTGATCGTGCAGAGCCCCAACTTTTTCGGCTGCATCGACGATGTCGCCGGCGCCGCGGCCGTGGCCCACAAATCCGGCGCGCTGCTGGTGCAGGTGGTGGCCGAAGCGCTGTCGCTTGCGGTGCTCAAGACCCCGCGCGAACTGGGCGCCGACATCGCCGTGGGCGACGCGCAATCGTTCGGCTTACCGGTCGGATACGGCGGTCCATACGTCGGCTTCGTGGCGGCGACCAAAGAACACGTGCGCCGCATGCCGGGCAGGCTGGTGGGTGAGACGCACGACGTCGACGGCCGCCGCGCCTATGTGTTGACGCTGCAAGGTCGCGAGCAGCACATCCGCAGGGAGCTTGCAAGTTCGAATATCTGCACGAATCAAGCGCTGTGCGCGCTCATCGCAACCGTGTATCTCGCAACCGTCGGAAGCAAGGGCTTGCGCGCCATCGCCGGCGTCAACTTGAAGAACGCGCGCGAGCTGGCTGCCGCGATCGGACGCGTGCCCGGTTTCGCGCTCGCCCATGACTCCGCGTTCTTCAACGAGTTCGTGGTCCGAACGCCCGTAGTGGCGGAAGAACTCGCTCGCGCGCTGGAGCGCCGCGGCATCCTCGCCGGCTTGCCCCTCGCGCGCTTCTATCCGGACATGGAGCGCGCGCTGCTCGTGTGCGCCACCGAACTGACCACGCCGGCCGACGTCGCCGGCCTCACCGCCGCGCTGCTGGAGGAGACCGCGCATGCCGTCGCTGCTGTTTGAACGCGGCGCCGCAGGCCGCGGCAGCGAGTTCGTGCGCGATCCCGGGCCGCCCAGCACGTATCTGGACGCGAAGTCTCTGCGCGCCGAGCTGCCCCTGCCCGACCTCACCGAGCTCGAAGTCGCGCGTCACTTCACGGAGCTATCCCATCGAAATTTCAACGTCGATTTGAACTTCTATCCGCTCGGCTCGTGCACGATGAAGTACAATCCGAAGTTGAACGAAGCGGTCTCAGGCTTGCGCGGCTTCACCGATCTCCATCCGTTCGCGCCTGACTCGGGGGCGCAGGGCGCGCTGCGCCTGCTCTGGCACATGGAGCGCACGCTGTCGAGCCTCTTCGACATGACGGCGTTCTCGCTGATGCCGGCCGCAGGCGCGCATGGCGAGATCACGGCCATGCTCATGGCCAAGAAATACTTCAAGGAGCGCGGCGAGCGCGAACGCGTGACGTGCTTCGTGCCCGATACGGCGCACGGTACCAACCCCGCAAGCGCCGCGATGGTCGGATATCGCGTCGTCAGCATCCCCTCCAATGCGCGCGGCCACACCGATCTCGCGGCGCTGCGCGCGAAACTCGACGGCTCGGTCGCGGTGTGCATGATGACCAACCCCAACACGCTGGGGCTTTTTGAGGACGACATCGTCGAGATGACGCAAGCGGTGCACAAAGCAGGCGGCCTCATGTACTATGATGGCGCCAACGCGAATGCCATCGTCGGGCTATGCC
The DNA here is from genome assembly GCA_035601835.1 of Candidatus Tumulicola sp. Classification (NCBI taxonomy): domain Bacteria; kingdom Bacillati; phylum Vulcanimicrobiota; class Vulcanimicrobiia; order Vulcanimicrobiales; family Vulcanimicrobiaceae; genus Candidatus Tumulicola; species Candidatus Tumulicola sp. Next base: position 175,450 of record DATNNM010000011.1, read on the forward strand.
GTCCGGGCGAGATGGGCTTCGATCTCATGCACCTCAATCTGCACAAGACGTTTTCGGTGCCGCACGGCGGCGGCGGGCCGGGTTCGGGGCCGGTAGGAGCGAGCGCCGCGCTGGCGCCGTATCTTCCTGCGCCCGCCGTGGCAAAAGACAAATCCGGAACGTTCTCGTGGAACGCCGCTCTGCCGCGCAGCATCGGGCCCGTGCGCATGTTCCCCGCGCATTTTCTCGCGATCGTGCGCGCCTACGCGTACATCATCGTGCACGGCGAAGAGGGCTTGCGCACCAACAGCCGGTTGGCGGTGCTCAACGCGAACTATCTGCGCGCGAAGATCCGCGAGTTTCTCACCGTGCCGTACGAAGACTACTGCCGGCATGAGTTCGTGTGTTCGGCGGAAGAGCTCAAGAAAGCGACCGGCGTGCGCGCCTTGGATCTGGCCAAAGGCTTGCTGGATGCCGGCGTGCATGCCCCCACCATGTACTGGCCGCACGTCGTTCCGGAATGTCTGATGATCGAGCCGACGGAAACGGAGACGAAGGCTACGCTCGACGCATTCGTCGAGCTGCTGCGCGGCTTGGTCGAACAGTCGCACCGAGATCCGGAATCGGTCAAAGCTCTCCCGCTGCACACGCCGGTGCGCCGAGTCGATGAAGCACAGGTAGGGCGCCTTGCGAACAAGGCGGTGGGTTTGCGCTGGACGCCGCCCTCCGGCGGTGTGTCCTCGTAAGGTGGCGCAACGGCGCCGTCCTGTTCGCATCAAGCACGAGCGCTCCGCGGGCGGTTTCGTGCTCAAGCATGACGATAAAGGCTATCATGGTCTTGTGATCGGCCGCAGCACGCCGCGCATCTGGTCGCTTCCCAAAGGGCATGTGGAACCGAATGAAGCGGTCGAGTCGACCGCCACGCGTGAGGTGCTCGAAGAGACGGGCATCGAAGCGACGATCATCGAGAAGCTCGCCGACATCAAGTATTGGTTCTACAGCAGCCGGCTCAAACACAGCAAAGTCGTCCATTTCTACTTGATGCGATTCGTCGGCGGCTCGCTGGCGCCGCAAGTCGGAGAGGTCGACGAAGTGAGCTGGCTGCCGCTGGAAGAGATGCACAGCCGCATGACGCACTTGAACGAACGTCGTCTGGTCGCGCTCGTGCAGGGGATCGTGCAGGAGAAGTCAGCCGCCGCCCTCGGCTTTTAGTTACGAGGGTTCCGCGGCGCCTGAACCGTAAATGGTCCACTGATTGAAGCACTCCATCCTCACCTCGGCCTGCGGCGCGATGGCGCTGACGTTGACGTTAGCGGTCCTGCCCTTGGGCTGCGCGAAGCCGGCGGCGACGCCTACGACCGTCACGCCCGCCAGGCCCACTCCCAAACCGACGCCGACCACAGCCGACCCGCTCAACGGCGCGATCGTGCCATTGGCCAGCGTGAAACATCGCGTTGCCGCCGTCATGATCGATAACTATCCGATCGATGCGCGACCGCAAAGCGGTCTCTTCGACGCCGACGTCGTCTACGAAGTAGAGGCCGAAGGCGGCATCACTCGTTACATGGCGCTGTACCTGGCAGGCAATCCCAAGAAGGTCGGCCCGGTGCGCAGCGCGCGCACCTATTTCGTCGATCTCGCGCGCCCATACGATCCCTTTTTCGCCCATGGCGGTCAGAACAACGACACGATCGATAAGCTCAAGAACCTTCGGGCGGGCGGTTTTGCCGATATGGACGAAATCCTCGGCACCGCGCAGGCGTTCTGGCGCGATGACGCTCGCGACATGCCGCACAACCTCTACACCTCGGTCGAGCGCATGCGCAAAACGGCTCCGACCTACGGCATGAAAGACCAGAAATACACGCAGCGGCAATTCGATTTCGAGCCACCCGATCCGCGCCCGCCGGACGCGGCCCCGCTCAACATCCCGCCCGTCGTGGTGTCCTTCTGGAACGATTACAACGTCTTGTTCGTCTACGATGGCACAGGCTACCAGCGCTACATCGACGGCAACGTGCAAGTCGACCGCGACGACGCGCGGCCTTATAGCGTGGCCGATATCGTCGCCGTATGGATGCCCGCGCAAGTGCTCGACTCGCTCGGCGATCTTGCGATGAACGTGTACGGCACGTTTCCGGCGCTGCTCATCCGCGACGGACGCGCAGAAACGGGCATGTGGGTGGCGCCGGGTCCCACAGTCGTGCCGAGCTTGCTCGGTGACGATGAAAAGCCGCTCTACTTCAAGCCCGGTCAGATCTACATCGAGGTCTTACCGCAGGGCAGCCGCGTCGTCAGCGGGAAATCCGTCTGGTCGCATTAGCGAAGCTAATGTAGTGTTCCGAGCGAGCGAAGCGAGCTCGGAGAACCCAAAGAAGGGGGTCCAACGCCATAGCCCTTGAGGCCGTGAACGCCTCGACCGAGGCCGACCGCAATCGTTTGCTGGTCAAGCTCGACGTCTTCGACGGACCCCTCGACCTCCTGCTCCACCTCGTTCTGGAACAAGACCTCGACATCACGAAGGTCAGCCTCGCCGCGGTCTGCGAGCAATACCTGGCCTACTTGGCGATGATGGAGGGCCTCGATCTCGACATCGCCAGCGAGTACCTGGTGATCGCCGCCACCCTGCTCTTCATCAAGTCGAAAAAACTGCTGCCGCCGCCTCCGCCGCCGTTCAGCGACGCGCTCGAGGACGAGGCCTTGTGGGCGGAAGAATCGCTGCGCCAGCGCCTCATCGCGTATCAACATTACAAGAATCTCGGCGGCCGCTTCCGCCAGCTGCTCGACGCCAACGCCGCGTTTTACGGAAGGCCGCAGCAGGCCGTCGAGGGCCTCGTACAGCACTACCGGCTCGATTCGGGGACGCTCGGCATCGCGTTCGCTCGCGCACTCGCGAACGCGGAGGCGCGCCCGACGGTGGTCAAGCGCGAAACGTATTCGATGGTCGTGAAGATGAACTACGTGCTGCGCCAGATCCGCGAGCGCGCGAGCGCGCTGTTTTCGGAACTGGTCGAGGGTTGCCGGCGGATGGAGGTCGTCGTGACCTTCCTGGCCGTGCTCGAACTCATCAAAGCGCGCAAGGTCGTGTGCAAGCAGCGCAAGCCGTTCGAAGACATCGCGCTCGCTCCCGCGCCGAAGGGCGAAGTGGATCACCTTGCCCACTCTGCGTAGCCGCGTCGAGGCGATTCTCTTCGTGGCTGACAAGCCGGTCGCGCTCGAGGCGCTGTGCGAAGTGACCGGCGCGAACGCGGCGGAGGTGCGCAAAGCCGTGCGCGAGATCGAAGGATCGCTCGGCGACCGCGGCATCGTGCTGCGCGAAGTGGCCGGCGGCTGGCGCTTCGCCTCCCACCCGGAGTGCCGCGAGGACGTCGACCGCTATCTGCTGCCGCCCAAGACGCACATGTCGCAGCAATCGCTCGAAACGCTGTCGATCGTCGCGTATCTGCAGCCGGTGACCAAAGCGGAGATCGAAAGTCTGCGCGGCGTCAACGTCGACGGGGTCATGGAGACGCTCGAAGAGCGCCGGCTCATCCGCGAGTTTGGGCGCAAGGATACGGTCGGTCGCCCGATCATCTACGGCACGACCGACTTGTTCCTCGAGGCATTCGGTTTCCGATCGCTCGAGGATTTGCCGCCGTTACCGGAGGGGGCGCCGCGCCGCGCGGGTGGAGAGCTGCTCCAATTCCCGAACAAGCCCGAGCGCGAAAGCTCGCTCGATCAGATCAAGGAATCGGTCGAAGGCCACGAAGACGACATCGAGCCGCGCTCCGAATCACGACTGGAGCAAAGCGTCGCACAGGAGCTCAAAGAAGCGCTCGAGAGCACGTAGACCAAGACCTTGACCGCTCCCCACTACGTCTCCGATTTCGACACGCTGTGCGACGAATACGTCCGCTTCCGCCGGCCGTACTCGCCCGAGCTGTTCGATGCGATCGCGCAGGTCGCAGGCGGGCCGCGCGGTCGCCGCGCGCTCGACGTCGCGTGCGGGAGCGGTCTCTCCAGCGTGGGTTTGTCGGAGCGCGGGTGGGCCGTCACCGGCGTGGACATCGCGCCGAGCATGCTGGCAGCGGCTCGCAGCGCCGCGCCGGACGGGCGCGCCGCTTTCTACACGGCGAGCGCCGAAGCGTTGCCGTTCGCGGACGGCGCGTTCGCGCTGCTCGTCTGCGGCCAAGCCTTCCATTGGTTCGAACCTGAGCGCGCGCTGGCCGAATTCGCGCGCGTGCTGGCGCCCGGCGGCGCTCTGGCCATATTCTGGAAGTATGCAAAAGACAATCCATTCGGGCGCGCCGTCGCGGGGCTCATGTCGGAATGGACGGGTCAGAAGAAAGCGCCGCTCGACGTGCATACCGCCGAGCGCATGGCGCCCTTCTGGGCGGTCACCGCGCGCGCCGGCGAAAAACGCGCCGGCGCGATGTTCGTGGGCGGCGAACGCAGGAGCCTCGATTTTCCGTTGCGCTACAGCGTTGATTCGTACATCGGCTATCACGCCTCGCGTGAGAACCTGCGCCTCGCCATGGGGCCGCGCCGCGAAGCGTTCTTGGAAGCGGCGCGAGCGGTGGTCGCGCGCCTTGCGCCACCCAGCGGTGAGTTTGAGATCGATCACCAGCAGGTGATCTACTTGGCGCACAAGCCGTAGAGCGTATGCGTTTCGGCGTTCACGTCGGCATCGGCGGCGGTTTCGAAAAGACGATCGCGGAAGCGCGGGCCGCCCGCTGCGAATGCATTCAGATCTTCGCCGGCAACCCGCGCGGTTTCCGGCGTACCCCGTACAATGCCCAGGCATGGGACAAGTTCCGGGCGCTGCGCGAGCGCTACGACATCGCGCCGACCGTCATCCACAGCGCGTATCTGGTGAATCTCGTCACGGCTGCGCAGGAGCTTCACCGGATCAGCGTCCTGATGGTCGCCAACGATCTCGAGGTGGCCGCTCGCGGCGGCATCGAGTACGTCAACACCCACCTCGGCAGCTACGGTGAAGAAAGCCGCGCGAAAGGCTTCACGCGCGTGTGCAAGACGATCGCCAAATTGGTGCGCGCCGCAAAACCCGGACCGATGCTCCTGCTCGAGAACGCCGCCGGCGCCGGCAACCTGTGCGGCGGCACGCTCGATGAGCTTGGCGCCATTCTGAAGGAAGTGCCGAGCGAGCGGGTCGGCGTGTGCCTCGACACCGCGCACGCCTGGGCCGCCGGCTACGACATCTCCGGCGAGACCGGCGTGGCCGAGTTCATGCGCGCGATCGAGCGTCACATCGGTTTCCAGCGCGTGCGCGTGCTGCACCTCAACGATACCGAAGTGGACCTCGGGGCTAAACGCGACCGCCATTGGCACGTCGGCAAAGGCAAGATCGGCACGCGCGGCATGCGCTCGCTGCTGAAGCGCCCGGAACTGGAACACGTCGCGGTCATCTGCGAAACGCCAAAAACTCCTGAGCTCGACCGCGCCAACGTGCGCGCTGCGCGCACGCTTGCGGGGCCGGCCGTTCGTCCCGTAGGCCTGAGGCGCTGATCCCGGAAAAACCGAAACACTCGCTTCAACCACAAAGTAAGAACGGACGATGATTGTGCGGCGACCTGCGGTTCTTTTGGCAACGTTCTGTTCGCTGGCGTGGATGCTCGCGAGCGCCGCTGAGGCGTTCGCTCGCGCGGGCGGCGGCGGGCACTACGGCGGCGGCGGCAGTCACGGCGGCGGTGGGTACGGCGGCGGCGGAGGAGGAGGTCTCTTCAGCCTGTGGCCCCTGCTCTTCTTGGGGCATGGCACGGGCGCGTGGGCCATCATCGCGCTCATCGTCCTCTACTACATATATAACCGTTCGCGCAGCGCGCAAGGAGATGGCGGGTCGCAGCAAGCCCAAACCGTGACGCCGGAGTTCATGAACGCGCCTTCGCGCGTGGTCGACGAGCAAGCGATCGCGGCCGGCATCGCTGCGATCCAACAGCGCGACCCCAACTTCAACCTCCAGGCATTTCTCGATCGAGCGCAGACGGCGTTTTTCAAAATACAGCAAGCTTGGGCGGCGCGCAATCAAGATCTCGCGCGCGACGTCATGAGCGACGCCCTCTACGAACGTCACAAGATGCAGACCGATCAGCTCATCGCGAATCATCAGGTCGACGTGCTCGAGAACATCGTCATCGGGCACGCGAAGATCACCGGCGTGACGCCGGCCGCGCCCTACGATTCGATCTGCGTCGCCTTCACCGCGAGCATGGCCGACTACACGATCGACGAGAACACGAAGAAGGTCGTCGATGGCGAACGCGTGCCGACGACCTTTACCGAGTTCTGGACTTTCATCAGGCGGGCCGACGCCAAGAGTGCCGCCGGGTCGACCACGCTTGCGTCGACGTGCCCTTCGTGCGGCGCGCCGCTCAAGCTGACGAACGGCCGCTGTGACTATTGCAGCGCGCCGGTGCGCACCTCATCGTCTGAGTGGGTCGTCGATCAAATAGAGCAGGCCTTCTAGCTCACTTCTCCAAGATCAATCGCCCGCCAGGGTAATCCAAAAACGTCGCGCTGAAGCGCGAGAGCACGCCGCCTCCCAAGATGCCGTCAGTGCTCTTGCTCTGCGTGAACGCGCCGGTGGGGTTCAACAGCACCTCCGTATAGACGTCGGCGAGAGAAAAGTTTCCCAACGCCAAGCGATTCACCGTGGTCGTGCGGATGGCGAAATGGCCGCCGGCGCCGCGCGCCGATCCGACGTCCTCGCGCAAGGTCGGCGGGTCGATGCTCGAGCTTGCCGGACCCAGATCGCGAAAATGCGCGTTGGCGAAATCCTCGTACAAGATGAGGCCGGTGTCGCTTCCGGTATCGACCGACAGCGTCACGGGGTCGTTGTCGCCGAGCACGGCCTTGATGCGGGGAACGCGCTCGGCGAGATCGAGCGGCAAGACGACCCCGGTGCCCGAGTACGTGAACGTCTCCGGCGCGATGAGATGGAGCTGACCGCGCGAATAGCTCACCCGCAGCACGACTCGCGAGAGCACGTCGAACCCAAGGATGCCGTCGATGCCGGCGCGATCGATCTGCCCGGGCAGTTGCAGCGGAACGGCCTGGAGCACGAAGCTGTGGAACTGGATGCCGGCCACGCTGAGCGTGTCGGCACGCGCGATTTTTCCGTTCAGCATCCCGGCGGCGGCCACGCGCGAACTCCCGCCGGTCGGCAGACCCAGGCGATTGGCGGCGGCCAGATCGATCAGCGATGACGAACTCCCCGAATCGACGAGGAACTTGACCGGGTGATCGTTGATCGCGCCCTGCACCACGATGAGTCCATGCGGCGCGTCGAAGTTCACGGCGACGTCGCTCTTGCCGGCGGGAAAATCGGGTTTGCGGATCTGCGGCACGCTGAAATCGGACGCGAGCTGCACGCGAAATTCGACTTTGTCGACGGTCGTCGTCACGTTCTGATCGCGATCCGACTCGACGATGCGCACCGGCAGCGTGATTCGGCCGAACGTCTGGTAGGCGGCATAGTGGACCGCGTGGTCGCCGATCTCTACCGCATCGAGCAACGCAGTCGCCGCGTCGAGGTAGAAGATCGCCGGCGTGCGGCCGAATTGCGTCTTGAGCCTATAGGCGGTGCGACCGTCCATGGACGCCGTGCCGTCCACGCTCCAGGTGATGCCCGAGTCGAAGAGCACGGCATTGTAACCGAGGAGCAGCGAGGCTAGGGAATGACGGCGCTGCAGCGGGCCGGTCTGCACGTCGCCGTTCTCGTCCTGCACCCACTCGACGTTGCCGTCGCTGCCGCGCGCGCGCTGCGCGAGTGATAGGGTCAAGATCGTGCGGTAGCGGCCGTCTTTGTCCGCCAGCGTCACGTATTGCGCGTCGACGCCACGCTGGGAGATCGTGCCGCTCCACGTCGCGCCGGCAAACGGCAACGCGCCAATCGCTCGATGATGGCGCGCAAGCAGGTCGGCGACACCGGGCTGAGGCGATGAGCCGGTGGCGGCGCCGGCAAATGCGAGCAAGAAGCCCGCCGCCGTTGCGCCAATCCATGGCCCAATCATGCGACCACCTTCGCCGCGGAAAGCCGCACCGACCTGGCTTGTCGGCAAAATGATCCGGCTGCGGCCGCTCGAGCCCGGCGACGTGCGCATGCTGCAGCGCTGGGTGAACACGTCGCCCGCGCGGGATTTCATATTCACTCGCTTGCCGCTCAGCCGCGAACAGGAGCAGGAGTGGCTCGCGCGCGCAGCCAGCGATCCGAAAACGCCGACGTACATCATCCAAACGCTGCGCGGCAAGGACATCGGCGTCACCGGGCTCGTGATCGACGGCGCGCGCGCAACGCTCGGCATCAGCATCTTCGAGCGGAGCTATTGGAATAAAGGTTGTGGAACCGACGCGGTTCGGACGCTGATCGACGGAGCGTTTCGAGCGCTGCCGCTGGTGCGCATCGAACTGACCGTGCTCGTCGACAATGCGCGCGCCATTGCTTGCTACGAACGCGCTGGGTTCGCGCGTGAAGGCGTGTTGCGCCGTCTCGTGTACCGCGATGGGAAACCGACCGATATGCTCCTCATGAGCGCGCTGCACGAGGAATGGCTCGCGCGTGCCGGTCGCTAGACTTGTTCCCTTCACGCGCCGGCACGTCGATGCCCTCACGGACGGGTTCAATTCAGGCGCGGCGGCCGCGACGACGTTTTGGCGTATGCCGGTTTCGTATGCGCGGGCCGCGGGGCGCTTCGAACTGCAAGGCCGGCTGCGCCCGAAACCGCACCGCTTTGCGATTCTTGACGCCGGCCGTTTCGTCGGACTGTGCGCGCTGTTCCCGGCGACCTACAGCGGCCGCACGCTGGTGATCGCGATCTTCGATCCGAAAGCGCGCGGCAAAGGCATCGGCACCTATGCGGTGCAGACGCTATGCGATTTCGGGTTCCGCAAACTGAAAACGCACCGGATCGAGCTCGGCGTCTATACCCATAACCATCGAGCCATCGCGGTGTACGAGAAGTGCGGCTTCAAGCGCGAGGCGCTGCTGCGCCGCGATGTCTACAACGACGGCGTGTGGCAGAATTCTCTGTGGATGTCATTGCTGAGAGACGAATGGAGCGCCCGAAATGTAGCGCCCCGAGCGAAAACGTAGCCACGGACCTTTAGGTCCGTGTGGCGGGAGAAGATAGGAATCGAACCTACCAGTCCCCTTACGAAGACCAACTGGTTTTGAAGACCAGCAGGGGCACCAGCCCCATACTTCTCCCATGAACGATTTTGATCTTATTCTATAAGGCTTTACGGGAGTCGCCTGTAAGATTGGATCCGGCCGGCTCATCAGTTTGCAAACGGTTTGCAAACGAAGTCTCACGAGCCGCCGCGAATGCCTGATCCAACTGTTTCGCCGCCCGTTCCTGCAAATCAGGCGATATTGACGTGTATGTGTCCATCGTAATCTTGGTCGAACTATGTCCCAATCGTTCAGACACGGTTTTTGGGTGCTGGCCGTACTTAGCGGACCAGCTTGCATGCGCATGGCGGAGGTCGTGGAACCGAACTCGCGGGAGTTTATGTCGCCGTATTGCGTCCATGAATACGGTAGTGAACGTTGCGGGAGCCCATGGCTTGCCGTCCAGGCGACAACATATGAGGTCACCGTCGTGATATGATGGGCCGAGCCGCAACCGCACTTCGTTCTGTTTTATTCGGTGGCGCCGCAAGCATTCAACCGCAAAGGCGGGCATGGCAACAGTTCGCGTCCCCTTTGCTGATTTTGGATCCTTGAATCTGAGATTACCTTTCACTTGGGCGAGGGATCTGCAAACTAGCAGTGTTCCACGCCCCAGATCGACATCGGTCCATCGAAGAGCGAGAATCTCGCCGCGACGCATGCCGGTCGCAACTGCCAATACGACAGGAACCAACAATCTCGAGTTCTCCAAAGCGTCAATTAATCGAACGGCCGCCGATTCATCCAGGACCCGCGGCTCATAACGCGTGACCCGGGGTGGCCTGACTCTCTCAGCTGGATTGGCGGCGATTAGGTTCCAGCGCACTGCCTGCGCCAGAGCCTGGCGGAGAACACGATGATGATGAACGACCGTCTGGGGCGATAATCCGCCGCGTCCATCGTGCCGGCCGTTCTCGATCCATCCATTGTACGCCGCTTGAATATCTTGCGGCTGAAGCCTTGAGAGTCGATGGCCCCCTAGAACAGGAACCAGGGCTCGCTCAACAATATCCCTGTATCGCCACAGGGTTGTCGGCGATACCCGATGAGTGATCTCCTCGTTGAGCCAGCGAATAAGATGCTCCCTCACCGATGTTCTACCCGCCTCCACGAGTCCACCGCCATTTGCCGCAACCAGCATCTTGCCAAGTTCACGCTCCGCATCCCGCTTGGTCCCGTGAATCGTAACCCATTTTTGACGTCGTTTGCCGTCTGGACGCTGACCGTTGTCGACAACAACCGCCCAGCGGCCTTTACCGCGTCTTCGAATATGCCCTTTCATTGTTTTGTCCTTTCGCTTTGCGTCGAGATAGTTGGGTCAAGTTGCATTACCCGGGTCAGGTCACCGGCCGCTTTGTAAAACACTCGTCGCGTCGCTGCGAAACAGGGAGCACAGTTGCTTTCCACCCAGAACTGTACTGCTTCAGCGGACATGGCGATGCGTGCGGCGCGCGGCAACCGCCAATTCCCCAGAATCCTTTCGGCAGATCGAAGTCCTATAGGCGCGCGCAGCATTTCGATGTCCGATTCCGTCTCTTCGAAAAGGGCATCGAATTCCACGCACGCTTTGGACACTAAGTTGGGCGCCAGCTCGAAGAACACGTCGCCACGCCTTGGGAAACAGCCTAATGCCAAGTGCACTACTGCGGATACAGGTCGAGGTACCAAGTATGTTTGTGAGTCGTGATCAACCCCGACATATCTGGTAGTAGCGATGAGCTCCATTGTTCGCCGGTGGCCGAGGAGGTAGAAGGGCTTGCCCAGCCCGCGTCGTGGCGAGACTCGTTCCGGATTGTCTTCAAATGCCCACATGAGGCCCAGGGAGTAAACAGGCCGAAGCATGCGCATGACATGATTAAGGTAGCCCGCCTCAACCAGGGCCATTGTTCGTGGAATACCGAGTGCCGCCGCGATCTTTCGAACTACGCTAGGCGTCGGGAAGACTTCGCCGCGCAGGTACTTGTTCACCTGAGCGATGCTGTCGTGGTGTAGCTCGGTAGCAAGTCTGCTCTTCGAAATGCCAAATGCCGATCGAGCAGCATCGATCCAACCCCCAAATCGGTGACGCTCGCCTAAGTCAAGCAACGCAGAATGTCGTGGCATTTCAAGCCCTTTCAGTCGGACAGTGGGTTGTGCTGGGGTAATAATAACGGAATATAGATTCACTCTTTATCACAACATAGCTCACTGGTACCATATGCTAAGGGCTAATGCTCTCCAGTACTGAAGGGTAAGCTTAACTCCAGGATACGGGCCGTAAGCAACGGAATCCTGGTGAACACGACTACAAGGAAGGCAAAATGCCGGGACGTCGCGCGAACACGAGCTCCAAGTCTACTTTTTCCGAAGCTCCCGACGTGCTTAACGTGCCGATGATGGCGGGCTTGCTCGGTATCTCGGTTGGCTCTGCATACGCAGCTGTGGCGCGAGGTAGCATACCGGGTGTTGTTCGCATTGGCAGGCGGATTATCGCGTCAAAATCGGCCATTCGTAGCTGGCTGGATGGCGGCACTGTGGGAGTTGAGGAGTCTTCGAGCACCAAGAGAGCTCCGACAGATCACAACTCTCGCAGGCGGAGAGAGCGCAGACGATGAGGGGGCTAACCGAAGCTCTGCGATGGCACTCCAACAATCATGGCAGAAGTCCGAAGAGGGATCGCTCCGGCCCGCTAAATCCCGTAACCTACAAGCGCAGGTCAAGTCGAGCCAAACCGGAGATCGCGATCATCGAAAGCGCGATTCTGCCAAAACTGCTGTTGCTCGACGATGACGCGATTCGCGTATATGTTACACTGGTCCGATTCGCCAATCGGTGGACCGGTCTTGCCTATCCCGGAATGAAACTGCTGCGTCGACAGCTAGGATTCGTTCCTTTCCATACGGACTCGTACACGGGCGTCACTAGGCTAAATCTTACGCGAAAGCAGTGGGCCAGGCGCAGGGCGCAAATCGACCGGGCGCACCAACGTATTCAAGCCTCTCTCGACACCCTGGCGGGCGCCGGACTCATCGAGCAAACATATCGCTCGAATTCCAATGGCCCGTACAAGGCTTATCTGATAATGGGCGCGGATGGGAAGCCGCGTAAGCTCAGCACCCTGCAGCAAGCTGATTCATTTTTCATCGTTCCGCGGGAAGTGATATCCTCCGGCGCGTTCGGCATTTGGGCTAGAGTCAGCGAGTGCCTCGAGTTCGTGGCCGGAGCGGCTCTTCGGTTACTCTTGTTGATGATGAGAGACTCCAACCCTCTACGTTTCGGTGGCATTTCGCCCCAGCGCTTAACCGTCCAGAACCGTGCGATCAGAATTCGAGACGGAACCTGGCTGCGAGAATTAGGCGTGAATCATTATGAATTCTGGTGTGCTATGCGGTCCATTATTCAACGCCAATTTCTGAGGGCCCGCGATATCCTTGCGTCGACCATCGACGACCACTTGATACGCGATGGTACAGAACCAGCCGCTTCCGACGAGCACGCCCTGACCGTCGTTGCGATAGATGGCACCGACCTCGGTCCCTATCTGTTAGCTCACCCTTGCATAACCCTTGACTATGCCATCGGCCTACCTGACTACCCTTGATGCCAAAAGGGATTAGGTCCTCGCTGGAAACAGAAGAACATGCTGGCCCTAGGGTTGCTCCTGTCCGGCAAAACGGATGGCAATTTGTGCACGTGATGGTACCGCGACAACCAGTTGAGCTCTTGGGTGCTCTGCAAATGGCATGTATCCAACATGCCGGTAACCGCTCTCGTAGGCGCGGAAAAAGTTCACATGCGATCAATGCTTTTGCTGGAATGGCTGGACAACTGGCCGTGCAGTTATGGATGCATCATGTCGGATTTTCAGCACGCATGTCGTTGATCCGCCCAAGGCCAGACGCAGGCTTCGATATCACCGTCCTCGGCAAGCGAGAAACAAGATTGGAAGTAAAGACAGGGTGTCCAAAGGATGGTCGAAATGCATCGACCCTGAGGCATGGTGACGCACTTAGGATTCCAACCTATGATTTCCAAGTTGGTGCGGCTCTTTGGTGCATACTTGACCCAGGTTTTCAGGATACTCTTTCAACGACTATTCACGTTGATATTGTCGCAGCGGTACCCATTCTTCTGCTAAACCCGGAATCGCCCGACCAATGGATTCGCTGGTGGGAGCGCTTCAACGTCTACGCTCAAGAAATCAGCCGCCGCCAAGAGAACGAGGTCAAGATCTTATTTCGGGATATCAGGCATTTCGACTTGAACCCTCAGGTTCTAATTGATGTGCTTCGTCCGATATCCATGCCCTGGAATGATTCTACGGCAGCCGTAAGTAACGAATCTAGCGCGAGCCTGCCTTCACAAATACTCGACGTGGTCAGAACTCACGACCTATTTTCAGACTCTTACTTGGAACAGTTCCGCCGAGATACCTTAGAACACGCTGGGGTGCTCAGATTCACAGAGCTACTATTGGAGCGAGAGCCGATATTCGGTGGTTCGAAATGGGCTAGAGGGCAACCGATTTTGCCTCCCGACTCTCCCCCCGGCTCAAGATTCAACGGTCCGATTAAGCAGGCTCCGCTTGGGGCGCTCGCCTCAATGAACGATGGATCCGATGCACCTTAGCCAACAAGCGGCACTCCAGTACTACCTAAACCTTGGGGCCGATCGATCACTCGTGCGCACCGCCAAGGAATTTCAATGGCGGGGGACTAGGGCGAGTCCAAGCACGTTGAAACGCTGGAGTCGTAGATTTGGGTGGCAACGGCTAGTCGCACAGCACGATGCGCAGCTCGGCGAAGAGTTAGTGAGGAGAAGCGTGCTGGCTCAGGCAGACCAGCTGTACAACGATTTGAAGGCAGTTTCGTGGCTCAAAGGCCGATTTGCAGACCGCGCTAAGCTCGATCCAGCAGATCCCAATCTGACCAAGGTCGAGCGACGCCGCGTCGTTGACCCGAACCTGCGCGACTACCTTAAGCTCCTGCGCTGGGAACGAGAGCTGCGAGCAGACTTGATCGCGGGGAAAGTGCGAAAAGAACGCCTGATCGCGACTCCCGGACAGGCCTTGCAGTCGGAAGAGAATGCCATCCCCAAATGGGCCTACAAGCGCTGGGGCTTACCCGAATAGAGACCGTAAAGGCGGCTGCCCTCAGGTCATGCGCGAAATGAGACCAAAGGCGAACCAGAGTGATACCAAAAATCGCCTGTTTGCCGGCGAAAAGCCCGCACAAACGAAGCTGATAGTGCACTAACCACGCTCGCGCACAACGCCGTCCACGGGACGTCGACTGACCTTGCTTCGGTGAATCGTTTAGCGGATGCCGCGCAAGAGGTCGCTCGGCGTAGTCTTGAGTGCCCTTGCTAGTCTGAGAATGTTGGCCAAGGAAACGTTTCGTTCGCCCCGTTCGATCCCGCCAACATAGGTTCGGTGCAGTCCAGCCAGTTCCGCAAGTCCTTCTTGTGAGAGTTCGAGCGCGCAGCGAAGACGTCGTACTTCACGCCCAAGGATCTCCTGCTCGCGCTTTCCCACACAAGGATTCTGCGGGTAAAGAACACTATAAGTCTACAGACTATAAGTAGCGTCACGTCGCACGATTAGAGCAGGCGCGGCGGCGTAAAGAGATGGGAAGGGATTAAGATGTCTCGGCGGTCTACTGCAATTTGCTTATGCCTCACCGTCTTTGTGTTTAGTACTGGTGCGACGACAGGTCCAACGTCGAAACCATCGTCAGCCCTTATAGCGCCCAACGCTGTGATTAAGGATTACCGAACGGCGGTCAGAGCACTTCGAAAGATCGATTCGGATGTTCAGATTGGAATCAGCTTTGCAGATTATCATTCGCGCTTGCTGGACGCAGCCAGCGATGCTAAGGCTGCGATGGCCGCGATCATAGTAGATTTCGGAGGCAAGAAAACCGACACGCTTCCAGGGCCATTTTTAGAAGTGACGGAAGCCGAGTCGTCCTACGAATCTGCCGACGAGCTGTGGCGCTTCTACTTTCGCATGCGGGAGGCCAGCGACTACCAAGCTCCCGAGAACGAGGTCTCAGTAGACGGCCTAAGTCTTGACATGCTCAGGGCGACGATGAACGACTCGCCTGAGAACAAGGCGCAATACGACTGCTTGTCACAATTGCCAACGATCAATATCGGCGGCCAGGACTACATCCGCTTAAGTCGCGCGTTGTCGTGCTACTGGAATGCAGCTTCGACATTGCTCGCTCACGCTGAGGCAAAGATCGCGATGCTTAAGCCCTCGAGATAGCAAAAGAGAAGGACGCCAATCGGGCGGATTTGTATTCGGCCGCAGGTTGGTCTCGACGAACTTGGAATCATAGCTCCTAGATCCTAGCGCCTCGACCTTGAATCTATTTGGCCTGCCATCATTGGGAGTGCTATATCCAATGCATCGGATTGACGTGTTTTCCGTGCTAATCATACTCGTCACATCAGCAGCGCTTCAGTCATGTACCGAAAAGACACAGGTTAGCGCCCCCAATAGGTCAGCCGCTTCGCCCGTGCCAACGGTGAAGGTGACTGCGCGGCGCACTTCCCGACCAGCAACACACGAGCCGTATGAGGTTTGTTCCTCGGCGCAAAGCAAAGTGCGCCAGGCAATCGTCCTACCCGATAGCCTGTACGTCGCGACAGAGCTCGAACAAGCGGGCCAGGAGTGGATCGGTTGCGCCGAGACCGCGAGGGACCATCAAGAAAGCTACTCAGACTACCTGTCGGCAGCAACCACGCTGGAAGAAGCGGGTCAGGAGTATCATACCTTTAACGACACGTCCCAGAGCACACGCGCACTGGTAGAAGCCGAAGAAGCGGCAAACCACGCTCTGAGCCTGGCTAAGAACGGCCACGGGAGCGTTAGCGATGCCAGCGACAAGCTGTCGGCGATTCGCACCGATAGGAACGATTTTGGTGAGTAGGAGTCGGATGGGCGTTGGAAATCACGCTCGTGACGGGTATATCATACCGCTCGATGATGAGTGCCTTGAGAGGTAGTGGCGCTTCCAGAACCACGACAACCGGGCCATGGATAAGGTGCTCCGAGATCTCTTCGGTACGATTAGTGCCTCTAGAGCACAATCGAGCAAAGCTAAGAATGAGCTTAGACGTGTGAAAAAGGCTATAAGAGCAAGTTTGCGTACAGGTTCGCCGTGTTTGTCGTGTTAGGGTCAAGTTTGAAGATTACCACATTCCGCTTCGTACGCGCAAGACATGCGGAATAAACGTCGAGCGCCGCACCGGCCTAGTGCACGGCGTGAACGCCCCGGGCGCAAAACGGCGCCGGCGAGAGGGTACGACCTCTTCGTGAATCATGCAAATGCAGACAAGGAGCCGTTTGTGCTGAAATTAGTACGTCGATTGCAAAAGAAGATAACTGTTTGGTACGACGACGATATCCTCAAAGGCGGCGATCTTCTGCTGGAAGTTCTTAACGATGGCATGAAGCAATCTCGTCATGCAATCGTAGTCTTTAGTAAGGCATTTATTAAGAAGAGAAGGGGGCTGCGGGATCATGAGTATCATGTTCTGCTCTCGCGACAAATCAATCAGCACGAGCAAAACCTGATAATCCCGGTTCTGTACGGTGTGACAAGTCGGCAGGTCTCCGCATACGACACAACCTTAGGAGACCGGTATCAGCTTGATTATGGCAAACTCGGAATGGACGGTCTTATCCGGGAGATACTACGAGTCGTCAAACCGCAAAGACAGCCGGCACCAGAAGAGTCTGTAGAGTTTATTGAAAACTGGAATAGATATTAGGAGAAACATCCGGTGAAGTTCAACCCTCCCACTGACGCATTAATAGACCAGCCGCACCTGGTTGGCTTCAGGCCCTGCCTTTCTGTTCAATTCAGCACTCCGTCGGATGTGAACGGAAGAGTGCACCTTGCCTGGACAGTTCGAAATGTTGGGCAAGGTGTTGCGCGAAAGATAGTACTGTTTATACCTGGTATTATGACTGATGCTCTTAGTCGCCCAATTGAAGTGGGCACCGGAGTGCAACGACGGACGCTGTATGAAGACAAGCGAGCTTTTACCGGATTCATGAAGCCGCCCGTACACTTCATCGCTGAGTTTGAGGATCACGCCGGAAACCTGTACCGTCAGTACGCACACGTGTTGCAAACAACTATTCCGAATTCACGCTTTTTTGCCTACGACGTCGAGGAGCTGGACAGACCTTACCTAGTTGCCGATCGAATCGTGAGGGCGCCAGAGTATTCGTCAGAAGATGAAATGGCAAAACTAGCGGTAGATAGCGATCCGCTAGTCGGTCGAATCCCGTTTGCTAAGTTGGACGAGGCGCAGAGACAAGCTGACGCGGCCGGCCAAGACACATTCGCTGCGAAGACGTTTCGGGAACTTCCCGAGATGAAAAACCTTAGGCAGCAGGCTTTTGACTTGATTATCACGGTCAGAAAGTGTCTTATACGGTATCATGGAAGTCTGAGTGTCGATTCATTTGTTTCGCCTGAAATTACTGCGGCGTTTACAAAGTGGTTACTCGCGGTAAAAAACAAAATTGAGAGGCTTCAACGACATCGCGGCATACTGAGACCGCAATCAAAATTTCCCGTTACCGTTACTCGCCTCGTAATGTTCTTGGATGATGTTGAAATGGCGGCTCAAAAACTGGACAACGACATCCCGCCCGCCGTGCCTGAATGACGCGAATTATCGGCGAGCGTGAAAGGTGAATTAGAATCTCCGGACCGGACTCTTGAGGCCGCTACTGTGAAGTTACGATAAACGGCCAACGACCGCATGACGCGTCGAATGCAGCGGACCTCTTAACCGAAGGGCAGACGAACCCGGTCTTTGCAATTGTCATCCTAGCATTCCTTGTGTTGGGATCGTTGCGATAGTTCTGTTTGGAAAGCAGTCCGATACGGCATAGCTCGCGATAAAGCTAGGATTGGTGTAATAACCTTACTTCTGTTGCCTGTCTTGGGGGTCGCCAATGACAACTCATCCAGTCGTCCATCGAATTTCACGCGCACAGTTATTCGAACACGTTTGGAACGAGCCAATGCGCCTCTTGGCGCCAAAGTATGGCTTGTCCGACGTCGGGCTGGCCAAACTGTGTCGCCGCGTAGGCGTACCTTTGCCACCAATGGGCTACTGGGCCAGAAGCGTTAAGAAACGACGCCGACCCCATCTGCCTCCAGCAGCGGATAGTCAAAACGAAACCATTGAAATAACTTCTAGTCACGTTAGAAGCGTGGGCGTCGCTGTGGAGTTGCCAAAAGACATCGCGGAAATGCTTTCAGCCATGAATCAGGGACCCGAGATCAGTGTCCCCGTCACTTATCCCCGCGCTTACCCGATGTTCGAACGCTGGGATTCAGCAGATCGGCGCGCGGAGGTCAGCGCATCCGATCGACGGTCCGCTCTTTCCGAGATTGAGAAGCGTCGGCGCCGAATCCTTTACGCGATCATTCAGCACATTGAGAAATGGAAGGGTCGTATTGTCGCAGTTGACTGGTATAGATTCAAAGTCGAAATTGGGGCAGATGAACTTGCGTTCACGCTGCGAGAGCCCAGCAATCGGGTGCAGCGTCCACTTACGCAACAGGAACTGCGTTGGTATCCAGACCGTGATTCCATGCCCGATTTGCAGGCTTCTGGAAGGCTGCGATTACTGCTCGAGGAATCCTTCGACCGGCCGATTCAAAAGAGCTGGGGTGACCTGGCGGGAAAGCCGTTAGAGACGCGCTTGCATGAGGTTCTGAGTGGACTCCTCATAGCATTATCCGAATCTCGACGTCGGCGGCTTCATTGGGAAGATTGGCATCGGCAGCGGGCTGTCGACGAACAGGAACGCGTCGCGGCGCAGGAGCGTAGGCGAATCGAGCAAGAGCGTATCCAGAAGCTCGTCGCCGAGTCAGCAGCCTGGACCCAAGCGCGGCAGATTCGCGACTACGTGAAGGCGGCTCTAAGTGCGGCGCTGGCTCGAGGTGGCAAAGCAGATGACAAGCTGGCTGTCTGGTCTGACTGGGCCATGGATATCGCGGCTCGGATGGACCCGCTCACGCGCTGATCTCTTTTCCGGCGGAAAGAAAAGCTTGGCAGGTCTAGCTGGAATGAACTCAACATCTCAATTCCGGTCCTCCGTCTTCGAAATCTTTGAGGACAACACAGCCTGTGGAACTGCCTTCGTTGTCGCCCCCAAGACACTAGTCACGGCCGCTCATTGCCTGAGTCCAAAGACCGAGGCACTACGTCTAAAGTCCGACTTGGATGCTACGAGTGAAGCGCGTGTTCGATTCAGAGACGATGCTCAGGATATCGCTTGGTTGACCTCCGAAGTCCTAGCACCACCCCTGCTACTCTATGAAGGCGACTTGCGTGCCTGGTGCTCCTTGGCGACTTTCGGATATCCTAGCGTGCCTGGGCTTCGGGGAATGTGGGGCAGCGCGACTTTCTTAGGCCTGACCGAGGTCGACGGGCGTCAGCAACTTCAGCTCCGGTCGAATGAGATAACCCTTGGCTTCAGCGGCGCACCCCTATGGGGCGACAACGGCGCGGTTGGGATGGTGACGTCAGTCATCGGGCCCAGCGCCACGGCATTTGGGGCCACCGCCAAGAGCATCAGACAAAGCGCGAAGTCGGCGGGCATTGACCTTAGTACTTTTCGCCCTGACGATATCGGCAGCACAGTAATCCCAGAATCGATCAAGCAAGCTCTGGCCCTTAAGAATCGTTCTATGGCGCGGTGTATTGCACGGTGGGAGTCCCTAGGAGTAAGGCGCGACGTTGCGCTTACTCTCGCCAATGATCACTCTGTAGGGTCTATGAACATAAGTCTAGACGACCTCATTGGACGTCATCTGACATTCATCGTGGGTGATTTCGGCGTTGGAAAATCACTCGCCCTAGAACGGTTTCTACAAGAGTTTGCGATTCGTTCCATCGATTCTAGCGTCCGAAAGATATACTACGCGGATGCACGGTGGACGCCAACCGTGGAAGCGGTCTTAGCAGAGTTAGAACAGACAGACGAGCCCTTCGGCCTTTTCCTTGATAACGCAGAAGCTTTGGGGTCTGACAGATTGACATATGTGCTGGAGAAACTACGCGCGCTGCGCCTAGCGTCACCGAATTCTACGATGATTGTAACATCACGCCCCACAACTCAACTCCAACCCGCGGATGAGACAGTTGAAATGCCGCTGTTTCCCCTCTCCGATGCATTGGAATTGCTGCGACGCCTCGATGTCAGCGAGCTGAACGATAACCTGATAAGCGACTTTACAGAGGTTCTCGAGCGGCCGCTATTCGTGATCTTGTTCGCGGTCCACCTTAAGTCTCTAGACTTCGTAAGGAGACCGCCCTCAAGGGGAGACTTGCTAACGCTGATGGCAAAGTCGGCCTATGAGCGGCTCCAGGGTTCAATTGAAAATGCGGCCCATACCTTACGTCGACTAGCAAGTCTGCAAATAGACGCAGGGGGCGGCTTAGTCCCACTCAACCAAGTCGTCTCCAGCACACAACAAAAGGCATTGTTGGATTCCGGACTTATCACGCATGATGCCTCGAATGACCACGTGGGCTTTACTCTTCCGATCTTGACACAATGGTTCGCAGCTCAGCGGCTAGAGTTGAAGGAGATCGCAGTTGAGGAGATCGCAGTTGAGGAGATCGCAGGTTCCGAGCAGCAACTCGATAGGTGGCGTTATCCATTGCTTTTCTTCTTCGGTATGGCATCAGACGACCGGATAGACGACGTCCTTGAAACCCTAACACGCGTGTCACCAGGTTTTGTAGCGTCATTACTCCACCAAGCCAGGGGAGAATGGTTTGGGTTACGGGACGACAATTTGCCTCCAGCCATCGAGTGCGGAAGGCGCTTAAGACTTGCTGCGCGTGCTTGGATGCGCGCAATCCATCCACTTTCGAGTCTATCACCTCTTGCACACGCCGGCGATGTGGCGAAAATCGGTGTGTCGGTCGCGGGCAATCACTTAGTTGTGGGATGGTATCACGGTGCAGAGACGAGGCGCGACGTTTTTGAATTGGAGCCCGGGTTTTCTGTGCTTTCCCTTCCGAAGCAATTCCAAAGCGCATCATACCAACAGACCGTATGGATTCACCCAACTTGGACGTGGCGAGAAATGTTGGAAGCCGTGGCCAAGCCGCTGCTGGAGCTGGCTAGGAGTAGGAATTGTATTGCCAAGGGCTCGGCGCAAGAGTTGGAATGGGCTTGGCAAGCCGCGCTTGGGGCGCTTAATCGGGGATCCCTTGCACTCGATCCGGTGAATCTAGAAGCCCTTCGAAGCACCGGCGTTCTCGAAACTGATGCGGTCCGAATATCAGGTGTACGATTGATCAGCACTGCGCCACTAAAGGCTGTTGCGGAGCGGTTTCGCATTCAGGGTGCAACCCAGATGGGTCCGCCGTGGCCATACGCTGACTTACAGGGGGAGGAGCTCCGGTGGGTTTGGAGTGGCTTTTCAGAAGCCCGCCTACTTGAGAGAATCCAATTTGTGTTCGCAGAGGCGATTCGCGCTTATGAGGCTCTTGTGCGAGAGTACTTCCCATCGTTCGCTGCCCGAATGTCTCTTTACGTGGCTTTGCCGATCGAGTACCGAGTTAACGTCTTGGCGGTCGCGAATGATGAATTAGGAACACCCCCCTGGGCTGAACGCTACTATATGCCTTTGCCTCATGGTACGCCATCAAGGGTTACCGTGACGCGCTCCTCTGAGCATGTTACTGACGACGAGAGGACAGCGATTCGATTGCGAGCCTTATGGTCAGAGCGTCGACCTCACGCGTGCGAGGGAATGAGGCATGTCATTTCGACCGGCATACTCGACATATTTGGTGATTTTCCTATTTCCGATCTTGTAAGTCAGTGGTTAGTGGATGATCTCAGCGTAATTTTGGAAGGTAAGTAGATGAATGCAGCGGTGACGTCGCTACTCCTTATTCTGATATCGATTGGTCTCGGACTATTAACTTACTTTCTAGCGAGAAAGACCACCGCTGCTGAGCAATATTTCGAGGAGTACTCGACTATTGCAGAACCGATACAACAATGGTCGGTTACTCCTGCGACGCCACGCAGGGAGGGCCAGGCCCTGACACTCATCACGCAACGTCGACCTCTACCCCTCCTTTCCATCTCGTCTTTGATCATCGTGTTCATCATCGCTTGTTTCGTGCTGTTGCTTGTTATAACCATTCGGCCGTGGCATCTTATTGAGCGGACGCCGCTTACTGATAGTAGCACTTTGCAAGACGGTGTTCTTGTGAGCGTGTTGGCCGATAACGAGGGACGTCATATCGACGACGGCGATTCGATAACCGTCACCGTTCATGCCGTTCAGGAGCCTTGGGTCAAGGGAGGCTGCGGTGGAAAACTGCGTTCGCCCTCACTAACCCTAATGGCGCCCGGCTTCGATAAGCAGGGGCCGGTTCTTGATCGTGAATCGCCATGCGCGGCTAGCTGGATCTGGGTGATGGTAGCCAAACATCCCGGCCACCAGGTCGCAATGATAGCGTTCCAGGCCTCGCAATCAACCTCGTCAATATCCGTTGCGAGACTGCCGCTGGCCATTGACGTCGATAGTAACATAGGCTTCGATGCTACAATTGGAGTAATTGGCGCGATTCTTGTGGGGCTCATAGGGTTATTTGGGGCACTCCGATCGGCTCCGGCGAAGTGAATCACTATCTCTCTTGTGTGGGCTCCCCAAGCCGGAATCACTGTATCCTAACGAAAAAAGATGGTCAATCACAGCCTTCAAGTCTCGTAACATTCTCCTAGCGTCAGGTGGGCCGACTAGCGTTTGATCTCTAGGATGAGAAAAGGCGTTTCGTAGCTCGCTAAGGGCGATCCATCTCTCTGGAACCGGTCCAGGTAATAGCTTACGTTTTATCAACCATTCCACTTTAGGCCTAAGGTTCATATTAGATAGCCTGGGGTTGATTTCTCCCACCTTGTGCGATACCGCCGCCTCGAAAACGCGCGTTAACTGCTCCATCCCAAGAGTATAGAGCGGGTAGAAGAAGATTCCATAAACCATCGCACCTTTCGCAACATCGAACAGGTTACAGATTTGAGGCGGCGTTGTTTCCTTAAGGCCAATTTCCAGTACAGACTTCACTCGGTTTTCAATTTCTGCCTTAGTTGCCTTTACGGGAGCGCCAAGCCCACGAGGGCTGAACCTCATGCTCGTACGATCGGGCTCTAAGAAATTCTTCTCCGTTAGGACCTTGATCCCGCGACGATATTCTGACATTGGTTAGCCCTCACTATCACTTCGACGCAGAATGTTGTTCAGGTGATCGGACGAAAACCGCAAATGACACCACAACCCGCAAGATAGCCTTCAAGGGCGAGTAAAGAATTTCGTATCCGCTGTTACAATCAAGCGGGCAAATGGTGCGAACCGAGGATTTATTGAAGCAAATTGATCTAGGCTCATATCTGGAAAGCCGCTTAGATCGGTCATTCCAATTACGACCCAAAGCGGAGACCCCGTATACCCGGCGGCTTTGACACCCTTATCGGTCAATATTCCTAAGGCCGAGCGAGTAAGGTCATCTGGGTTAAAGGCGTGAGCCGTAGACGTTACCATGACAGGACCGGGACCCGGTATGACAATTACTCGAGAAGAGAGTTGCGCCAAAATTGGATACGTCTGAGGCAGAGGGGTAAGCCTCCGCTGATCGTACGCGGATAGATCCTCGTTCGCAATGAACCGCGTCATTTCGGTTAAAGCCCCGGTTCGGTCGGTTTTCGAGGGGACATCTCCAAGTGTGAACGTCACATAGTGATTTGCGAGGGCTGACGCTAGTTGCGAGTCGGCGTCGACCGCGTCACGTAAGTCCCTCAATAGGTCAAAGATGGTGTTGTGATATCGGGCAGAAGCTTCCCCTATTGCTTCCGCAACCTCCACATAGATGGTTCCCTCGTCCTTCAAGTCGACCGCAAAATCCGGACGCTCTTGTGAATGAATCGAAATTGGGTGATAGTCAGCCCTTATCAGGGCCGTAGTTAGTATTCGAAGTTCCTTGTGCTTCTGCGAGATTTGTATTTCATTTGGGCTAGGGCTCTTCATTTCGAGAACGACGTCCCCCAAACGTCTGCCGTCGTACTGGATTTCAACCAACTCATCCCAAAGGGATCGCTCAGCGTGTATGAAATTCAACCTGATAAAATCAAAAGTCCACACTTTCGCATTTTCTAATGTGCTGCCGCACCGCCCTTCCCGTTGGACGGACCACGGATTACGTATACCATTTCACCGGACGTTCGCAAAGATGTTCCATCGTGATTTGAGTACCGGTTCAATCGCGGCGGAAAACACCGCGAATTGCAAGGTTACGCGGCCCATTACCGGTTGCACCGGACGTTTGTTTACGGCTCGGCGACGTAGGTTGGGTCGATAAATCTTGACGGCTCACCGGACGTTCGACGCTACCGCAAATACACCGGACGTTTGACAATAGCGCCTGCAGGGTGGCTGATTCTGGCCTCATTCCTTATTAACCCCGCCCGAATTCTAGGGGATACTACACAAGGCGTGCAAACTTCCGGTCGTAGCCCAGCCGCAATGGAACGTCCGGTGCTTTTAGAACGTCCGGTCGCCGTCGAGGCCGTAACGGGCTCCGAACTGCGGGCACCGGGACTTCCTACACTTTGCCCTTAGTTGCTATTTCAGCATAGCACTAGCAAATAGAACCGCCGCAGGTATGGTCCCCACCAAAACCTCAGCTACCCATTCTCGCTTTTCTGCAGTCAACGCCTCGTCGATCGTTTCAGTACCCCATTGCACTTTTTCAGATATGTGGCGGCCAGGAGTTAAGCGATGAAAGAGCATGGCTCTCATGTCCCGGATCTTCTTGAACTCTGACGAATTTATCCAAGAGAGCTTTTGCGTTAGAGGCTCAGTCGGGAAAAGGGCTTCGAACTGCTCGAGCGTTGTCCGCGGGTTGGTATTCCGAGGGGCACTAAGCGGGAAGTTATTCGGCGATACGATTGCTCCTAG
The DNA here is from genome assembly GCA_035601835.1 of Candidatus Tumulicola sp. Classification (NCBI taxonomy): domain Bacteria; kingdom Bacillati; phylum Vulcanimicrobiota; class Vulcanimicrobiia; order Vulcanimicrobiales; family Vulcanimicrobiaceae; genus Candidatus Tumulicola; species Candidatus Tumulicola sp. Next base: position 200,593 of record DATNNM010000011.1, read on the forward strand.
TGCGTAGAGACCATAGGTCAGCGACTCCAGCGTTGACACAGCCGCGCAAGAAAAGGTAAATAACAACCGCTCCTGAGCGTACCGACCGGGCACAGCCGGCGTCGGACCCAATTTCTTAAGCTCTCCGCGAAATGCCTCATCATCCTCCGCGCAATTTATGAAACGATAGACCACGGCATTCCAGGCACCTCCCCACTCACGCCGGGCTTCCGACCAAGGACCAGGTCTATGTTTTTCCTCATGGGCGTTCACCGTATTCAGTAACAGCAACCAATCGGATCCTGGGAAGTCTGATGGTAGTGACAGACCTCCTAGAGCTGGGGTTGCGGCCCAGGACATTTTCGGTACCTTTCACCGTACATCAACGGGCATTCAAGACGAGCGAGCGCAACGGGCGCCGGACGAATCGCGACGCGCCCAATCTTCCGGTCTTAGCCCGGCGCCCCGCCCGAATTCTAGTGTTGTCATGTGACGCCCGGCGTTTCAGATTCCGAGCGAATTTCGGCTAATCGTCGATAAAGAGTCGCTACTGAGCATTTTAAGCTCCGCGCAACACTTCGAGCTGATTCACCGTCGGCGAGAAGTCGCCTGGCATAGGCAATGGCGGTTGGCGTTAGTGCGCGCCGACGGCCGAGGTGCACGCCACGACGTTTGGCTGCAGCCATCCCCGCCTGAACCCGCTCGCGAATTTGCGATCGCTCATATTCTGCAAAAGCCCCGCTGATCGCGAAAAATAGCGCGCCTGTCGGGGTCGTTGTGTCAATCGAGTCGCTCAGGCTTCGAAATTGGACACCACGACGCTCAAGGTCACGAACGATCTGCAGAAGATCGATCAGGCTGCGGCCGAGTCGATCGAGTTTCCAAACCACGAGTACATCGCCTCGTCCAAGCACGGCTATACACTTTTCAAGCTGGGGACGGTTGGCGGCAGCGCCACTGATGCGCTCCTCAAAGATCAGCTCGCAGCCGGCCTTGAGTAAGGCGTCGCGTTGCAAAGCGAGGTTCTGTTCGTCCGTAGAAACCCTAGCAAGCCCAATCAGTCGACCTGTGGGTTTTGAGACGGAGTTATGAGACGCTGAGATGCTGACGGCCACGTTGTCCTCCACACATTGCTAAAGGTATAGTTTTTGAGAATTGGTGCTGGCTGTCTATCTTCGGCTTTACTGTACGAATTTGATTTCGACCAGGAGCGGGTGGCGAGCTTTAATAGGGGGCACTACCCGATTCGACTCGGTGCGGTGTTTGCCGTGCGCGGGTGAAATCTTAGTGCACTATCTTTAGCATCCGAAGTTCGATAGAGAAGCCTAACCGGATCGGGGAAAGCGGGTTTTTTCATTTCCTTCCCTTTTAAACGCGCGTGCCACGCCCAGCGGTAATACGTTCGCCAGGCTTCGCACGGATGGCACCATCGGGGGCCTTTTGGCATCCCATGTTGTCGGACCCATTCATTATTGAGATCTAAGGGCGGAAGTTTCGTACCACAGCGCATACATCGCATATCTGATAAGGTAGTGGATGCAAATGCGATAGCGTAAAGCAGCGAGATGAAACCCACGCGGGTCATTGATTAGCCCCCTAAGAAAAAAAGAAGGGCCGGGTGGTGGCCTAATCCCAGTCTCAAAACCTGCCATTGATTTCGGAAACAACAAGTACATCGCCTTTGCTGAGCTCCGCGAGGCACTTCTTAGGCTCTCGGCCCGTGGCAGCAACACCGCTGATCTGCTTCTCAAAACTCAGGTCTTGATGCAATTGTGTGCTAGAGCACTTCCGAGTGTCTAGCGAGAATCCTAATGACATGACCATTGAGCAAAAGTCCGGGTAGCACGTTATGGAAGAAGAGGAGATGGAGCAGGTCTCGTACGACCAGCTAAACGTCACACTCAGCTTTTTTCCGAGAGTAGACTCCAAATGCTCGGTCGTACTCGGCCTTGATGTCGCGATGATTGGCCTTTTGGCATTCAACGCTCCGGCTGTCGCGAATCTCACATGGCCGACACTTCTCTTGCCAGCGATTCCTGCGCTGTTATTCCTGCTCTGTATGATCAAAAGTCTCTGGGAGGTGTACAAATGCTCTTTCCCACGACTGGAGGGCGGTGACAAGTCACTGATATACTTCGCCGCGATTGGGAAGCGAACCGAAACTGATTTTGTTCGGTCGTTTTCCCAGCGCGACCGAAAAGAACACATCGCAGACCTACTCAGTCAAGTTTGGCGAAACTCGGAAATCTTGGACATGAAATTCGCGGCCCTGAAGAGCGCTCATATCTACCTTGCGTGGTCAATTGTGCCATGGGTTGTTGCGGTGATTATTTTTGGAATGTTTAACCAAAATGCACCGGGTTTACTAAGGTAGATGAGCCTAAAAGAAGACATCACGAGCGAAGTGAACGCGATTCTCTCCCAACCATGGAGCATTAGAGACGGTATAGTCGTACCTGAGAACAAGGACGTTAATCTAGTTGGCGGAGCAGTAAAACTAGATGCCATCATGTTCTACGCGGACTTGGCGGATTCAACGGCGCTAGTCATGACAAAAGATCGCGGGGTTGTTGCAAAGGTCTTCAAGACGTTTCTTAGTACGGCAGCGCGCCTTATAAAGGCTAACAGCGGATATGTTCGGAGCTTTGACGGTGACCGGATCATGGGTGTATTCTTGGGAGGCACCAAGAGGACGCAGGCCGCCAAGTGCGGACTGCATCTCAATTGGGCTTTTTGCAACGTGGTGAAGCCACGACTTCTTGTAGCGTTCCCAACTCTGGAAAGCGGCGGCTTCAAGCTTGAGTATTCGACAGGGATTGACGTCTCCGACATCCTGGTTGTAAGAGGTGGAGTCTACAAGGATAACGACTTGCTTTGGGTCGGACGTGCTGCGAATGTTGCGGCCAAGTTAAGTGCGATTCGGCAAACACCATTTCGAACGTTCATTTCGAAGGACGTTTACGACAACATGCATGAGAGTTCAAGGCTCGGTGGGACGCTTAAGAGCAACATGTGGGTTCCTTTTCTTTACCCCGGTGTAAAGGGGCAAATATCATTTTACAAGAGCTCATGGACATGGGAGCCTTAGCGTCCTTATGAAGTGCTTTCACTGCGGCGGTACCGTAGATGTCGGTACGATTCTCTGTCCTCATTGCGACAATCCGACCGCTAGGGCTGAAGTTGACCCTGATCTGTCAGAATGGTACGGGCACGGCCTCATGGACCGATTTGAAGCCCACATGAAGATTGAAGATCCCGTCGGTGCCGTCATTAGAGGGCATCTTTATCTGGAATCCGCTTTTTCCCGAGTGCTTTCGCGGGCCGTTTTGAGTCCGGATGCTCTCGCACTCGCAAAGCTGTCGTTCAATCAAATGGCGCGGATGTGTTGCGCGCTTGGCATCCTCGCTGGCGATGATGTACCCTGCTACCTCGTGTTGAACAAGATAAGAAATCGGCTCGCGCACGAACTTGAGACAATGGTGACAGATGCGGATGCGACAGCACTTAAGGAGTCGTTCTCTGCTCGGCAACAAAGTTTGTTTGAATCACCCCACAACAAGCAGGACGTCGACGATATTCGTCGGTCGATCCGGATCATGTTCATATCGCTTCTTAGGCAGGGCGAAAACCTAGACGAGCAACAAGTCAAGGGTAAGGCGCTTCATACCCGGGTCGAACGGTTACTTGCGCGCCCAAATCTCAGAGGGCCGAAGTCTGAGTGAAATCAGACCAACCGAAGGACGAATCCTGTACGCGCCGTGCTAACGGAGCCATTTGAACTTGTATCCGCGCTTGCACGTGCCTATCTCTTTCAAATAGCGTCCAGAATCGCGTATGCGATCTCTGATTTCGCGATATCGCCATGTGATGTGATTGTCGGCTTCGGCGGTGGGCCATCACCGTTAAGATTCCGTATCCACTGCCCAGTTGGAAGCGCTTGATACACAGCTCCTACCGGCGCAAGGTCGTCGTTGAAGGCCTCAGGTGTGTGCTGCGCGCCGTTACGACCCATGCCGCCATAGGTGTCACCCGGCCCTCCAACCAGTGCGGCGGCTGCCTGATTCATTAATCGCGAGGCAAGCGGATATGCTAGGCCGACCGCCATATCGTGCAAGCTGTGCGTAATAAGAACCGGGCCATGGACCTCAGGAGCGGAGACGACGTTGCGAAAGGCGCCGTCCACCCCCTGACCATTCCAATTCTGAGCAAGGCCATTGTGCGAATAGGCGGCCTGCAGAAGCGACATGCTTGACAAACCACGCGAGCCGGCCGGAAGTGCGCTGGCGGCGGCCGTAACGAGACGGCCCCCGAATGAGTGACCGACTAAGTGCACGCGAAGACTTGGAAAGCCCACAAGAATCTTTTGGACGGTGTCTTTTACGCCGCCGGATCCGATGATCCCCGCCCTATCCTTCATGGTGTAATAGGTGAGAAGGTTTCCAAAATTCGCGGCTGCCTGTTTGATGCCACTAATGACATTGCCAATAAAGGACGTGGCCGATCCAAGCGCTGCACTTTGCCCGACGGGAGGTAGCACCGGCATGATAGGTATCGAAAGATTTTGAAGTACTTGATGACCATTGAGAGCGGGGTCATCGAGCGCCGCGCGCGATTCATCGAGACCCTCGTCACGCGGACCTCGAGGAGGCGGGAGCAGCGACTTGAGTGCGAAAACGAAGTCGTTCTGCGCACTTTGACTGACTTCTAGATTGGGAATTTGGTTGCGCGCGTGGTCAATCTTAGCGGCGCTCTGTGGGTCTGGAAATAGCGTCTTGAGACCATCAAGCACAGAATTGAGCGCTGCATCGGGATCTGCGAGCGCCGCTGCACCTCCGGGTATTTCTGTGGGTTCCGTGAAGCGTTTCGAAGGCCAAAAGATTGTCATGATGGCGATCTTGCGGTTCTTAAATTTATTTGCATAATATTGTCGGAGCATCGATTGGACGCTCTGAAAGAACTGAGCGTACAAGGCCCTCGCCTCATCAATGTTATTGTTCCACCCGTGTGAAATGATGAATAGGTCCGTGGTGCCTGACGCCGGCGTCTTCGGGTCCGACGAAGCCAGGTTGGCGAGCATCTCACTCTCCGCAGCCGGGTCTAAAAGATTGCCGCCGGTGTCGTACATGATGTCGAATGCCGGAAATCCGCCGTACGTGTTGAGCATGTTTTCTCCTAAACCGATTGGAGAAGGTTCATCATGTCGACCAGTCCCCGACCCTGCAGATTCGGGTCGCGTTTGAGGCTCATCGCGGATTGTCGGATGAGTTCGGAAATCTCGAGAGCCTTGCCGATGAACTCGGGGCGCACCGAAAGGAAGCCGGCGATGATACCCGACACGTGCGGCGCGGCCATGCTTGTTCCAGTATCCTCAATGTAGTCGAAAGACTGAGTAGCCGCACTCGGGGGGACCTTCAGCTTGCTCTGCCCAGTTGCAGCGGAGATGATGCTTTCGCCGGGTGCGATAACGTCGGGTTTGGAACGGCCGTCACTGGTGGGACCTTTCGAGCTGAAATAGGAGACTCCGTACTGATGCGGTTTTTCTCTATCGGTCGACCCAACCGTAATGGCCAAATCAGCATTTCCCGGATCGTTCACGCTCATCAATTGGCCGGCTTGCGACGAGCCAACGGTGCCGGCGCCGGCATTTACCATCGTGGTGACGTAGCCAGTATTGCCGGCGGCCACGACAACCACGACACCCTGTAGAACCAAGCGATCCACGGCCTTGCATACCGGCGTTTGACCACATCCATACCACCTTGGGTCGAATGGGTATCCCGCGCTGATGTTGAGCCCATGCACGACAACCTTGCGTCCATAGTCGTTCAGTAACTCCACGTACTCGAGTGCCTGAATTAGTGAGGTCGCATCGCCGTTGCCATTGGCGCCGAGAACCTGCAGACTCACCAGTTTGCACGTCGGCGCCATGCCCTTAATGCCGGGCACATCCTTCAAGACGAACTGAGCATTCCCAGATTGATCCGGCGCCTGACATGCAGCTTGGGGTATGGCGTCACGCGACCCGCCAGCGACGATTCCCGCCACATGCGTTCCGTGACCAAACGGGTCACTTCGTGGGTCGCACCCCGGAACAAAGGACTTATGTGCATCGGCTATCGCCGCGGGCAAGATAAGGTTCTGGTACTTGGAGAAATGCGGGTGATCTGCTTGGATCCCCGAGTCGACGATCGCCCAGACGATGCCTTTGCCGCATGCTCCATACGCTCGCTGCGCCGCATCGGCTTTGACGGTGCAAATAGAGGCGGTCGTCAGGGGACCGATCTTCATCGACTCCCAGACACGGAAAATGGCTCGCGCCGGTCGGCCGGTGGTGGCATCGCTCACGCCTGAACCATCGCGGCGCGCGAGAGCGAGAATTTGGTCTGCGGTAAGCGACGCGAATACGTACGACCGACTAGGTTGGATTTGGTTCCGAGACAACGCATCGCTTCCAGCGATCTCGGCAACGAGCGCGATGATCGCACCTCGCGCCTTAGAGATCCCTCCGGCGTAAGCATAGTTCGCTTCGATAATAATGTCGAATCGAGGCGGTGTCGCTAGACGGGCTAGGCAGCTCTCGTTGAGCCTTGACCGAAGAGGTTCAGTAATGATGGTAGGCGCGAGATTGTCGACAATTTCTTCCTTGCGCTTGTGGGGATCGTCGAGCATGTCTCATCCCTCCTGGGGTCCAACGGCTGCGCGCGCTTTCCGGGCCATGGGCTAAATCCCGAGATCCCCGCAGGCAGACCCTATCGCAGTCCCCGCCGCTACGACGTTCCCAGATGCGGCCGCTACAATGAGTTTGCCGACGTTCGTCGCCAACGACACGAAACGAGTCACATTTGATTGTTGCTTTGCAAGCCGTTGAGACGCCGCATCAGCTTGAGTGGTGAAGGCCGTCAGACGCTGCAGCGCGTCGGCGGCCGCAGCCAATTTCTGTTCGACATCTAATGCATTGGCCTGCATCGCGTCGGTCAGGAGCGCATTGATCACTCGAGTCAGGGAGGCGGCGTTTGCCTGACTCTCCGGTGACGGATCTGCCGAGGCTGAGTTTAGCAATGGAATTAGATTGCCGGCGATCGCGTTGAGAGCTCGGGCTAGGTTCATCTGGTTCCCCTATTTGAACGCTTTCTGAAGAGCACGAATGTCCGGTCCGTACTCGGCAGCATACCCGCGGATTATGCCCGCGACATCGGCCGTTCTATTGTTCTTGATAGCCTCAGCGATCTTGTGGTGGGTTGCGCTGATCTGATCCAAAGCCGCGATGTAATTGGCGATTGCCGCTTGTTTGTCATCAATCTTGGCTTGCTCTTCTCGCTCTGTTTCACGGAAGGTGAAGGCATACAGCGTCTCTAGACCAGGCTTTGCTCTGGCAATATTAGGTTCGAAAAAGAGTTTGACCGCTGTACGCTCCGAAGTCAGCTGATTAACATAGTTTGTTCGCGCCACTTCCTTCAGCGTGGCGATCAAGCCGTTGAGACTCGCGTCGACGGCCGGAATGACGGTTGCCAGTTCCTCGCGACGCTTCACTTTGAAAAAATTGTCAATCAGCGACTTGGTGAACCCCGTAGCCGCTTTGAGTTGGTCGGCCTTAAAAGTCTTGGTGACCCCAGCATTGCCAAGCGTTTGAAAGAAATCGGAAATCCCGTAATCACCGGGATCACTTGCACCGCCCGCGAGCGCACCGAGCGACGCGATGTACGCCGTAACAACCGAGTCGGCCGATGTCCATTGGCGGGCCGCTCTTGCCTCTTCAGCGCAGTCTGAGAACGTATTAGGGTCTGCGGCGCGCTGCCATCCCACTGTGCGGACGCAGCTTTGATGAAAATCCTCACTAAGCGACGCAAAGGCCGCCTGAGAATCGCCAACGCTCTTACTTAGTGCGGCGAGTGCCTCAAGATCAACATTTTGACGACACCCGGTCAAGAGCGCGACGGCCACCAAGACGAAGAGAGAAACGCAAAGTCTTCCGAAACGCATACTGGTCCCTTACCGGTACCAAAGAAGCGGATGCAAGCCAAGCAGTCACACCCCATCGGGCCCCAACCGGACTCTTTCTTAGCCTGGGACCCAAACGATGCCGCCGGTGTACCCCTAGTTTACCGGAAAACGGTTGTGACGCCACTAGTGATGTCCGCAAACTTTAGCTCCTCAGCTGGACTGGCCAGGGACGAATTACCGATGGCTAAGGTAGGTCATTTTCTCCGCGAATGTGCGATGCCCACGGGGAGAGGGTAGTGATTCTCCGCCCCTTGGAGATACTTGAGTCATCTTGGCCCTGACTCACCCCGTTGCTGGACAAGCTGGGATGAGTGAGAACCTGGCTCTCGAACTGCGCGATCCAAGCCTTCGGCGATAGCCGTAGTGCACGCGCGTCTCCGCGATCGCCTTGATCTGCAGCTCCAACGTTGTCTTCCTCAGTCAGGAGTCTGCTCGTGCACAGGTCCCGGTTGAATTTGAGGGCATGCACGTGCAGGTTGCTCCAAACGGAGCCTTTTCGTGAATTGGCGCGGGGACTAACTTTGCGCGCTATAGCGTGGTCCGAGCGGGCGCCGCGCTACGAACGAGAATGTAGCATAAAATCTCATTTCAGGTCAACTTGTCCCCTTCAAACGCGGTTTTGAACAACTATGACGGTCGGGACCGGCGCGTCGAGATTCCCGAACACGTGAGCCTTGTTGAGGCCATCGAAAAAATAGAGAGCCGATTCGCGGTCGCCGGTGGCCAGATTCAGAGCGTCAGTACAATCCATCCCACCATTCTTGACCGGTCGCACCATCAACTGCGCCAAGTCATACAAATGCGCCGGCGTTGTTGCAAGAAAATGCAATTTGCCCGATCGGTCCAGTGCGGTGAGAAATCTCGCCAGCCTGGGATGTGTGTCCTCCCTCTGCAGGATCCCGACGACGCCATGTGGCTCGATGACGACCGGCCCAGATTGTACGGCCTCTCGACATGTACCCTGGCGATATGCGCCGACATGGAATATCCTGGCCCTGCCAGTTTGATCAATGCAAAAAACACCGGTTGCCAAACTCTGTTTCGGATTCAGGGCGGTCACCACTTTGTTATTGTCCACGACCAAACCAAGTGCTGCGGGCAAGGCCGGGTCTCCAGAAGAAGCTCCCGCATTGATTGCTATTATAGGGTGTAGAATGCGGACCACCTCTCCTATCGCGTAGGACTTATAGGTAGATTTGTTATCGAAGCCTAGTACATCGATCACATGCGTCTCAAGCGCATCTTGATCCAGACTGATGTCGTCGATTGTTACGGGGCCCCCGATGCCGTCGAACGTGAATCGCTTGTATGTGACGTGGCGTGGTATTGCCACTACCAGGTTTTTCACCTGAGCTTTCGCCATCGGCATCTCACTCGGCTGTTGGGAGTCGGCAGATGTTGATCTTGGTTGGCTCGAACTGGAACAACTGATCTCGATGATTGCCATAACGATGACGCAGCAGACAAGACCAAAAGGTGCACTTTGGACGCGCAAGGGGTTACCTTCCGTCATACTGATTTCCCCGACAAAGGCCGAAGGCTGCCGACAACCTATTGATTCCTTACGATGATTATCATGTTCAACCTCAGCGGGGCGGCAATTACCTCACCTGGCAGGAGTCTGATCTCAAGCGTGTGGATGTCACCGCTGAGCACTCCATGTTGTGCGAGGCTTGGTTCACCAACCAGGGGTGGGTTGAGTTGGATGTCAATGTCTTTATTTTCCCCTGGAGGTGGCATGATTGTCTGTCTCTGGTCTTGGGTCGGGTCTATCAGTCGGTAATTGTCGGCCAGGATTAGAATCCTAGCACTAGATGTGGAGTCGGCGGTGCCCCTGAGTTCGACGTCTTGATCCGGCGCGGAATAGAAGTACATCACTTGCGGGGCTTGCGGGGCTTGTTCGGGCGTGGTCGGGGTTACGGGAACGAAAATAAAGGTTTTTGTGTAGCCCGAATCCACCAAATGAACCCATTTAGTGCGAACTTTGTCCATCTCGTCATCAACCTGTTTGTGTACGCCGAATAAGTTGTCGGCGATACCGGGCGTGTACGAACTCTTCCCCGCGATGAGCAGCGCAGAAATCAGGGCTGTCGCCACAAACATCACTATGGCTGCAGTTCGAGCCGTCTTGGCATCCAATAGGTCGCTCACGATCTTCACGCGCCCTACCCCCAAATCCCTCGGCGATTTCCTGCCGCACGCGCTGCCTAGTTCAAGGGTACATCAAACCGGAAATGTGCGCAAGATGCTAGCAGCCGGAGAGCCCCTAAGGCGGTGTTTCACTGCGAGACCGCCGCTTTTCGGTTGCGAACTAAGTAAGGATGACGTCGCGTTTCGCTTTGTCGCTCGCGGTTATCGTTGTGACAGCCGCGCGGCCCTCTCGCCGCGCCATTGCGAAAACATTGCCAGCTTCATTGCGGCGACAACAATATACCGGTTCTTGGAGCTAAACCAGGCTCTCACCCGTATGCCTCCACGATTGAGTTTAACAGAGAGACGTCGCGGGGCCACTAGTGAAGTCCGCAAACTTAAGCCCTAGCCCACGGCTGAAAATGCAGACGAAAGGATATTTATTCGATAGGGCAAGAGGGTCCAGCGGCGAATGTGGGATGCCCACCTCGCTGGGGTGCGCTATTTGTTCGAGGCGGCATTGAAGATCGCTCGAATCGTCGTCGTTGGTCTCGCTGCGGCACTTGTGCTTCCATTCGAACTTGCGCCGTTGTCGACGACTGCCGCGACTATTAGCGAATCCGCCGGGCGCATTTCACTCACGGCAGAGAACGAACCACTACGCGACGTCCTCCTCAAGCTCGGTAAGCAAGTCGGAATCAACATCGTCGTCGGGAACGAAGTGCAAGGTCGAGTTAGCATGACGTTGCACGACGTGACGCTCGATCAAGCGCTCGAGGCGTTGACTTCGCAGTTCGGATACCGCATTCACCGCAGCGGGAACGTCATCGTCATTGGTGCCAGCGCTCAGGTTCGCGCAGTTGGAGCGGTTCCAAGCGCTACCCCGGGCGTCGCACCCGCTGTCATTCCGGTCACCGTCATTTCTGCGGACCGGGCAGCTTTAGTCCTGCGAGGCCTGTACCCGCACGCTCAAATCAGCGTAGATAGCTCAGCCAACGCAGTCATTGTCGTGGCCTCGCCCGAGGTGGTCCAAGCGATGCGCGGTGTCCTTCAAGGCATCGACGTACAGAATCCCACGCGACCGGTGAGTGAAGCCGTTCCAGTGCGAACGGTCAATGCCAAGGCGCTGGCGACTCGGCTGCAGGCGCTCTATCCGCGCGCGCGCATTTCCGCCGGTCCGAACAAGACGGTCATCGTAGTCGCTATCCCACAAGATCTAACGCAAATCAAGTCCGTGATCGCATCAATTGATACACGTACGGTCACGCCGGCACCCACCTTCGCTGCGGCCGAGGCGGTCAAAGTGACTCAAGCGCGGTCGCAAGATGTTGCCCGCGTGGTCGCGCGCCAGTATCCCGACGTGCGCGCCAGTGCCCTTGGAGCATCCGTGATCTTAAGCGGACCGCCCGATGAGATCGCAAAAGCCAAGGTGTTAATAGCATTGATCGACCTGCCGCAGGCAGGCAGCCGATTCACGCAAGTGTATCGCATCAAGTTCGTCGATGCGCGCTCGGTGGCGGGTTTGCTGACCCGCTCGTTCTCGGACATTCACGTGGACGTCGATGCCGATCTCAACGCGATCTCGGTGCTCGCCACGACATCGGAACAACAACGCATCGCAGACGCCGTCAACCAGCTAGACGTCGCGCCCGGAACTTCAGGCGCAACGAGCACGACAACGGGAGTGGCAGGCGCAGGCATGGCGGGTCCGGGCGGTACGAACATCGAGGTCATAACGCTAAAATCCGCACAGCCCGGGTTGACCCAAGGTGCGGTCTCAACCACCGCGACGGATATTCAAACAACTGTAACGCAAGCGCTGCAGGGCTCAGCCCCGGATCTTCGGATCACAGTGCCACCAAACTCAACGAGCCTGGTTCTCTCGGGAAGCCCGTACAGCATCAAGCTGGCCAGACAGCTCATCGACAAACTCGATGTTTCGCCGCCGCAGGTCGTGCTCGACACCGAAGTCCTCGAAGTGCAAGAGAGCACCGCCAAGAACTTGGGCTTGAATTTCCCGGTCGCGGTCATCGGTACGACGTACTCCGAGATTCAACCGATCGCCCCGCCGACCGGCGGCACCCCACCACCGCTGCTAGGCATCCAACCCTTTACTCGCACCGGAATCTCCATCACCGCGCAGCTCAACTTTCTCATTCAGCGCGGTCAGGCACGCGTGCTCGCCGACCCGCGCATCACGACCATGTCCGGCCGGACCGCCTCCATCAAAGCGGGCGACAACATCTCGATCCTGGTCACCAGTGGGGGAGGCGTCGGCGTGCCAACGCAAACCAGCGTCCAAAGCTTCCAGACTGGCGTCTTGCTGGACATCACCCCGGTCGTCAACAGCGGCGATGAGGTCTCCGTAACCTTGCATCCCAATGTGAGCAGCTTGGCCGGCATCAACAACGGCGTGCCGCAGATCTCCTCACGCGAAGTAGTGACGACCGTGCAGCTGCACGACAACCAGACGCTGGTGATCGGCGGTCTTATCCAAGAGAGCACCACGCGCACCGAAAACAGGCTGCCTATCTTGGGAGATCTCCCGCTCATCGGGCGTATCTTCCGCAATCAGCAGCTTACCCAGTCGCGCAACGAGCTGATCATCGTGGTTACGCCGCACATCTTACGTGCTGGCGAGAACCTCGTCGTTCCAGGGCCTGCCTTGCCAGTGCTGCCGACGCCGCGCGCGCTGCCGACGTTGCCACCTAATGCCAATCTGCCAACGCCAAGTGGCCAGTTCCCAATGGGTATGCCCTTGGCGCAGCCGACGCCGTCGCCCCAAGGCATGGTCAGCGTAACTCGCCTCGGTCAAGCCACACCTTTGCCGCTTCCGATGCCCTCGGCGTTCGCCGCGGCCAATGTCTTCACGTTCGGAAGTCCGCCACCAAATTCGTACGCCGGTCCAACCGATCCGGTGCGCATCTTGTATGCTTCATTTTCTCCAACTGTGTTGCGTAACGGCGCGCTCGTTCATGTTTCGGTCATCACCACGACCAACGCCAACGCGGTGGCGATCGGAGCGGGCGGTTACTCGTCAACGCTGACTCTTGTCTCGCCCGGGCAGTGGCAAGCCTCGTTCCCCTTCAATGCGGGGAGTATTCCGCTGGGACAAGTGCAAGCGCAACTGACGCTTACGGCTTCCAAACCTGATGGGTCCAACGCCACCTTGCAGATCCCGATCAGCGTACTACCGTGAAGGCTCGTGTCCTCGCGATATGCGTGCTCGTGCTGTGGGGTGGTGCGCTAGCCATCGCCGCCTGTGCGCACCTTCCCAGCTATTCGGTTGTGCCGGGGTCGACCCCAACTCCCACGCCTAGTGCCGGTCCCTCGAGCAGCCCAGCAGCGTGCGCAACGCAAGCGCCGCAAGCGACCGTGATCATCGTCATGTCGTCGAGCATCTCCGCCACCACCGTTTCGCCGTACAATGTGATCAACGGCTACATCAAAGCCAACATCGATTCGACGTTCAACAACGTGGCGAGCGTGATCAACGCCCGCTCGACCGACGTCATCCAATTCGTCAACGCGGAGAACACGGGTCCTGCGACGATCCTCCATTCGGCCGTGGGGTTCCCAAATGCCGTCGGCTTTCCGGCATCCCCGTACAGCTTCCCCACTTCGACGCAACAGCAAATCGGCTCGGCGATCTCGCAAGCGCAGTGGTCTACCGGGCGACTCGCGCCGCTGCCGTGCTTCTCGCAGACCTTGACGGCTTCGCCGGGCACTTACTATTTCGGAGACTACGACTACTACAACCTCACCAACGCGCGAGACGTGCTTGTGGTGAGTTCGTAGTCGTAGAGTTTCCGAATCTTGAAAGTGTTGCAGTTTCCATGGGGCCACGTTCAGCGTGATCATCCGGCACGGATCACTGGAGCGTCGCACGCAAAAGAACTATTTATCCGGCGTGTGAAGCGATTTCGGGTCTTTTATTCGGTCAGGGTTCGGTACAACTGCAAGATTTGGGGCACGCGCGTTCGCAAAAATTTTGAAATGCGGAAGGCCTAATCTTTTGAGTAGCCCTGGGCGCGGCGTATGTGATAGGCTCAAATTGTAGGCTGGTCAACGGAGAAATCAGGGTCGCGAGGGCCTTTAGCCTGATGTCACGTGTTTCTTACTCAATTTGGGGTGTGTTATGCGTATCGTTGGAGCTAAGTTTTTTGCTTTAGCGCTCGTAGGCGTGCAACTATTTATGCCGTCCTTTGGCCTTGCGGTGGCGTCGCCGTCTGGTTCATTTGCACCAGCAGCTCCCCCCCAGACAATCGGGCAACCGCAGCGACCGCTCAGCATTGCGAGAACAAAGTCATCGGCGGTTACCTCGCTCGATGGAGGACCCACGCCACTTAGTCCCACCAACGTGCAGTTCCCAGTTAGCCCCGCTGGTTTCGCGAGGATCGTCGGCGTTGTGGACGTTGCTGCGACCCGGGCTGCGCTTTCCAAAGCCGCGACGGCGTTGAATGCGGCACCACGGCGGTTTCAGGCCCCGATTCCTCTGGCCGTGCCAGTACCGTTGTCGAATATGTACGCGGCCACCGCAATCGCACGACGTATTCAGTCAATCGCGAGGACGCAGACGACTCAAACAATTCGTCCGCGGATGCGTAGCGGGAACAGTATTTTGCCCATGACGGTGAATTCCGGTTCGGCCGACCCCGACGGCACGAACCGATGGTGGGGTTTTCAATCGGACTCCATGGGTGGTATCGGAAGATGGATGGTTAACCTTGCTAGCGGCACAGGCATTGTGCAAGCCGATGACATGGCTATCCCGAACAAAGGTATTGAATTTGCTTTCCGACGGACCTATAATACCCTCTCATACCACGACTACGGAAACAGCGATGGTAGCTCGCCTTCGCTTTACGGCGACAAGTGGACTAATACTTTTGACTCGCATATAGCCGTTAATAGCATGCCTACAGTAAATGGACAGCACGGCATAAGCGTTTACAACATTGATGGCGCTCGGTATGATTATGCGCCGGTCGGCGACGGCGTCAATTTCATAACCCCTGCTGGTCAATTCGCGGGGTTATACTACAACGGCAGTAGCGCATACCTTTGGGTTAAGAAGTCGGGAACGGCATACACGTTTTGGGACGTCAACCAACTTCCCAGTCAAGTGGCGCTCGCAGGACAAATCGCCGCGATCTACGGGCGAAATTATAATACGTATCTGACTTTTGCGCGCAGTTTCACCAACGGCGACGCTTCAAGTTTGAAGAACCTACAGCAGACGAATGTCATTGCTGAGGACGGCCGCGTTGCGATACTGACCTTCGGGGACGTGACTGGTCCGGGAGGCCCATACCGGTTGTTGCAGTCGCTGGTGTGGCCGGACGGCACAACGGCGGTGACCTACGGCTATACGATCGAGGCGTGGGGTGGCCCTGGTGGATATAGCCCGAGACTGACTGAGGTCGATGAGCCAGGCAACGGCAGCACTGCTTCGGGTAAGCTCGTGCAGCAGTACTACTACGGCAACCCCTATGACCTCTTGCTGTACATGAACAGCCCCCGTTGGGTGATCAACCCCCACCTTCCGGGCGCCGGGCCTGCCTTCGGATTTAGCTACGGAAGCTACGGCAACGTTTTGCACGTGAACTATTTCGGCGACGTGAATCCGAGAATCCCAGACCCCACCAACTCGTTCGTTCAGCCAAACTTCACGCCGGACTACGGGATCAACAACGTGATTCGTTCGGTCAATTTCTGCTACCCGGCGCAGTCGGGATGCCCAAGCTCGTACACTGCGGTTACGGACACCGACGGGCACTCAATCAACTACACGATTGACACAATCGGCCGAGTGACCCAGATCCAAGCGACAACGGGCGATGGCGGCGGCGGAGTAGCGCAGCTCACGGGTTCAGGGTCCTGGGACGCCAGCAACGATGTAACGACATCGGTCGATCCTCGCAATCTAGAGACAGACTATGTTTACGATTCAAATGGAAACACGGTGGCTGTCGCGGCGCCCGCGCCGTCACCTGGCGCATTCCGGCCGACCAGTTATTATTCGTACGACACGCATAACAATCTGACCGCAGCGTGCGACCCAGCGCAGGTTCACGAGGCGAACAAGGATTGGGCCACTCCTCCTCCGGGAACTGACTCCCTTTGCTCATCTTCCAACGGCATACTTCACTCTACTCAATACGTATGGACGGTGCCTGGCGCAGGGTACGAGCCCGACGGCGAGTTGGCACAAGTGACGACGCCCCTCGGCTACTCAACATCCTTTGTCTACAATGTCTCTCGACAAGGTGGCAGTGTCGATTACGGTCTCCCAACGCAATTGCAGCGGGCGACGATCACGCAGTTCGACGGCTCGCAACTCATACCTGAGCAAGATTTTGTTTACGATGCTTATGGCAATCTTGTGTGCTATTCGAAAGGCCTAGTTAGCGGACAGCCTGCTTGGTGGATTCTCCAGTATGACGCGGGTCATCTCGGAAGAGTAGTCAAGATTGGTGACCCGGACGACGCGTCGCTTAGCAATGCAGCGTGCGCCAAGACGCCAGGATTGCCTTCCTCCACCATCGTGATCACCAGGTCGTATCTTGCGAACGGTCAAGTCGCAACCGTGCAGACGCCCTTTCAGGCTGCGCAAGCCTTACAATCCGGGAGCTGTTGGAACGGCGGAGGATGCCCTACGCCGCCTCCCGGCGGTTTCTTGACATCGTACACTTACGACGCGAATGGCAACGAAGTCGCCGAAACGCACAATTTCGGCAACGTCCTCGCAACAACCCAAGCATGGTATGATGGCAACGACCGCCTGGTCGAGGTACGGATGCCGACCGACACCGGTGATCTGGACGCGCCACACCTTACCCGGTATTTCTATGATCTTTCGCAAAATGGCTCTCTCGGAACAATTAGTGTTGGTGGCACGAATGTGGTCGCCCACGGCAACCTCTTCAAGAGTCAGGAATACATTAACGCCGCCTGGACGGATGTAAAAGGAAATGCCTTTGACGCCTTAGATCGAGCGAAAATCGGATACTTTTATGCACCGGGTAACGCAACTCTGCGCTCTTCGTCCGCAACGTTCGACGGTGGAGGGTTAGTTGGTTTGCCGTCACAGACCTGTGACCTCGCCTGCTCGACCTTTTCCTATGATAACCTAGGTCGAAAAACACAGATATCATTCAATGACGGCACGCCAACTAAGACGTTCACGTACGATGCCAACGGCCGAACGTTAAGCGTCGCATCCTCTTGGTTTGGAACTCAGTCGTACACCTATGATATCGAGGGCAAGCTGCTCACGTCGGTCGAGCCAAACGGGAATCCATCTCAGCCTCTCACATCTCACGCGACGATATCCTATGACTACTACCCAAATGGCTCGCGCAGGGACCTGTCAGTTTCTTCAAGCGGCCTAACGCAGACGAACATGCTGCAGTATTCCTACCGTTCGGATGGTGCACGTAGCTCAGAGCGCTTTAATTACCTCACAGATCCCGCTAGGTCGTTTGCTTGGAACCTAACGCCAGCCGGGAGGATGGTAACCACTTCCGACCCTTATCTTAATCCATCACACACCGCAACGTACGACGCATTTGGACGGTTGACGGTTTCGACTCTTGTCGCAGGCCAGTATAGCAACATGGCCTACGATTCGGAGGGCGAGTTGACAAGCTATTCTGCGGGCACCGGCACAATTTCGATGACCTTCAACGACAGGGGACAAATGACGGGCCAAACGGATTCGCAATCCTACGGTTTCCGCGCCGCGAGCTTATACGGGGCGATGCATCTCTCCAACCTCGTGAGTGGGGTTTGGCAAGACAATATCGAGACAGTTGACAGCAAAAACGGGGTATTTACGCGCATTGCCATGGCGGGGGGAGATGGTCCAACGGACACGTTCACGTTCGATGCAGCTGGGCGGCAGACTTCGGCGACGGAACAAAAAGGTGGAACTCACTTCGCCGGCGCGTTTGTACGGCAGTATGATGCCGAGAATCACCTACTAACGCAAAATTGGGCTGCCTGGGGTCTCGGTTGCGCGCAGCCGGGTTACAATGAATCACTGACCGTGCGTTACAATTGGGGTCCTAGTGGGCACCCGATTCAAGTCGGATCAAGCACTCCAAACTTCTCGCAGGACCGGATCGGCCCAGCGTCGAGCTCTACTTTGCCGTTCAATTTCGAGTCGCTCCACTGGGACGGCGATACGCTGCTGTTCACGTCCTCGCAATCGGGCGTTGTCGACGACGTAAAAATTGGAACCCTGGCGGACCGAACCATGCAGTCGGGGGGCATGTTCATCGTATGGGACCGGGGACCTGACGGCCAAGTCGTCTCTAACCACAACGCTGGCAGCGGTGCCCACGATGGATGGGTCTCGGGCAATCCTTTCGTTTCAAATTGCAGTGATAATGGTGCGGCGATCAACGCGACGTTTGCAGCCGCTTCGACCGGTTATTCGCCCCCGACCAACTTTGCCGCGGGTATTGGGGCACAAACTTCGGCTAGCGGCGTGAACCTTGTAGGTTGGGGCGGCCTCATTGCAGAGCCGAGACCGGACGGATTCTCCGATGGATTCAATAGAATCCAAGGCGTTCGCTCTTACGATTCAATGCTTCAAGCTTGGACGACTCCAGATGCCTACGCCGGTGTGCTGAGCGACCCGATGAGTCAGAGGCCCTATGCGTGGAATCGCAATAACCCAACCACGTACGCAGACCCGAGCGGCTTCGGTACAATTACTCTGGAACTTCGACCGGTATGGGACTCCACCGGAAATCTCGTTCTACATGCGTTCTGGCATTTTGAGCTCGACGACATGGGCAATGGTCCGATGGTATTCAATCTAAGCGGTAGCTTTGCGGGGATTTACCTAAATCTTAACCTAACCATGGATCAAGGATATGTGAGTACCGCCATACCGATCTTCACGCAACAGTGCACAGCAATGTGTGCTCCGGCGGTGCAAATGATTGCAGCAGCCAACGCTTGGCCCCAAAACACGGTCCTTTACGGTGGTGATACAAGCAACTCCAACACAATTGCCACCTATTTCGGTTTCGCCGGCTTCGGCACTCCCTTCGCTGTCATTTGGGCAAGAAGTCCGTGGACCGTACTTGCGCCCGGCGGCGGCGCGGAGGGGGCGTTTATAGTCCCGTCTCCTTGGGGGAACATTTATATTCCCGTCTTGTTCGGCCTATCATGGAATGGCTATGGCGTGACCCCCAACATGTCAAATATCCCAGGCGTCGAGCCCTTTTATCCAAACCATCCCCCTAAATGAGACCAGGGCCTGGGAGAATGCGATTGCGTGAAAAGGAAGCAATGAAGTCTCGACGACTTTCACGCCCCGCGTGCCTTACAACCTTGGCTATTCTTCTGGGAGCCATAGCGCTCTGCCAACCAGGTTGTGCGAGCCGCAGTGGGATAGTATCCGGTCAGTTTGAGATTTTTGAAGTAGATTTTGAGCCAAAAAGTCTAGCTATCGCCCCTGATGGTCAGCTGTGGTTTACTATTGAGGACGTTTCGGGGGGTCGGGTCCTAATTGGACGGATGTCCGAGCGTGGCGACATCGAGCGAGTGCCAATCGCGATTATGCGAAACCTGGACGTAATCTTTCCGAACTACATGATCGCCGATAAGGATGGTTCCCTTTGGGTCACCGCTATTGCATTTCCACTTGCCTTAAGGGCGGATGAGATTGTTAGGCGCTCGCCCTCGGGATCCATAAGTCGATTCTCCATTCCCACTCTCCGCGCGCAGCCTGAGGGCTTGACGATTGGGAGAGACCGAGTGGTGTGGTTCGCGGAAAACCTTGGGGATCGAATAGGGCGATTGTCATCAAACGGATTTTTTCATGAATATGCGTTGCCACCACTGGGCCCCCGCCCCCAAGGCTACAGCGGCCCATACGGAGTTTATGAAGGGCCGGATGGAAGTATTTGGTTTACAGTTCAGTCACGAAGCTGTGTCGGAAGGCTCTCAACGTCCGGAAAAGTTGATCTGTTCCCCACACCGACGAGGGACAGTAAGCCGACGGGAATTACGCTCGGCGCCGACGGCAGGATGTGGTTTTCTGAGTCCGGGGCCCAAAAGATCGGCGCGGTCGACGCAAGGGGCCAGATGGAAGAGTATGCCGTGCCCGAGCATGAGCCATCTTACATAACGACGGCTAGGAATGGAGACCTTTGGATCGCTGACCATGGTGCAGGAAGGATATGCAAGTTCGCGGCCAATCGCAAGTCGACGTGCTACCAACCCCCAAACGACGATCCCGTGTATACTTTGGTCGAGGCTCCTAATGGCGACATTTGGTTTACACAGGCAAACATCTCAAGAGTTCACAGTTTTTGGTTCCGTTTCAAGACACACGCGGGGGTGATAGGTCATCTTCACCTGCATTGAGAGCCCCATTGTAGCCAAACTGTAGCCTGATGGGCGGATTTTGGCATATTTCGGCGGACGTCGGTGGAATCTAGTTCACCGCCAAACCCTTACAGGGCAGGCGTCGGCACATGTTGGCGGATGTCAGCGGAATACCGTTGAATCAAATTCCCAAGCTGAGGGTCGCGGGTTCGAGACTCGTCTCCCGCTCGGCAACCGGTAATGCGGCGAGCTCCTCCATCGCTGCAGCTGTCGCACGAGCTGTGCACTCCGCTTCAATGATTCCACGTAACGGATTAGTGTTAGTCACCGTTGGAGACCCAGTGAATTACATTGACTCAACCTCGCTTCAGCCAGGATCGTCGTTGGCAATTCTTCTTCCCGCCGTCATGGGCTTAATAGGCGCGCTTGTTGGAGCCGGGATAGCCGGAGTAGTTGCCCTAAAGGTTCAAAAGGCTTCCAGCAAGGCAGCAAGGGACCTCGAGGAAATGAAACTGAACCGCCACGACGAGGGGGTAAGGCGCCAGATTCGCGCGCTTATGAAAGACTTGGACCGGTATTGCTTCGTTGCTCAATCCCAAGGGCTAATAAATGATGCTATGTGGGCTGTGTCCCTGGAACGAGTGGAGAATCGGGTATCGATGCCTGATGTCGCAGACGCACTAGACGAGGCGCAGGCTGCGGCTGTCTTCGAAGCCACCTATCTGAATTCTATGAACTTACAGACGATTGCCAGGCTTAATCGATTTTTTGAAAGCCTTAAGACGCCCGATCAAGCCGCTCGCGAAACCCATCAAAACTCCGTCAGCGGCGCCGCTACACCCGCACGTGATGCCATGTTGCGGGTCTGGGAAACCTTTGGTATGAAGTCGCCGACGCCGATTCAACCAGGAGTATCGTAAGATCACGGCGCTTGTTTGTATACGCGCAACCTTCGCAAAATGAGGGACCGGATGAACGAATATCAGGACATGTCGGCGAACGTCGGCAGAATCCAGATCGCCGTCAAACCCTATTTGACTAGCATTTTGACTTTCTTTGCACTGTTCATCCTAAATGCTCTGGCTCTTCGCTTTCTCATTTATGGTTACATAAGTAAAATCAGGAAAAAGGCGGCAAGCGTCAGGCCAAACAGATGAGTCGAATCCGTCTTACTGGCAGATCATGACCGGTTGGCTGGGCCGGAGGGGTTTTGTCGCGGCCTTCGTCATGGCATATATGCTCTTAATCACATACTATTTCGGTACGCTTCAGACACTGCGCTTTAAGACGCTGGTAAGCACGGGCGTCCAGCAATACGCGCTCCTAAGAATTTTTAACGACACGATTATTGCATCTCCCTTGTATCGTCACATGTCTGCCTTGAAACTAAGCAGCGGCGATTCCATAGAGATAGACCATAGTCTGAAGTTCTTCAGGGTTGGCTTGCCTGATACGCCCGGATTCCGCGTCGCTAATGGCGGCCTAGTACTTCACTCCAACCGGCCTGCACCACACAGCCATCCTAGGGTGGCTGTCAACCTTTCTGTTGAAACCGGACTGGCTGCCGTGAGGACATCAGGAGGGCGTGGGTGCGCACTAGATCTTATTGAAAACGATCACCGGTCGTCAGCGAGGTTGATTATGGTAGAGTCACCCGAAGACGTCAACCTCGGTTGGCCATTGGTTGGCCAATAGCCCGGACAACCTCGGACAATGGCGGACGTCAGTGGACTCAATCCACGCTCAGAGGCGATGGAACGGTGGCTGGAGTTCCCTCTTTCCGTGCTGGTGGGCTAAGAATCTGCTCTAATGCACTTCTTCCTTCGGGCCGTCATCGACCTTGCGCCATTTCCTACTATGGATCGCGCCGCTTTCGCAAATCCTGATTTCGATAATGATTTGAACCTTCGCAATAGCGATTGTTGGCAAGGTAATTGTTCCGAAAGGCGTTGGAATGGAAATCTTCGGCGTGCTCTCCAGCATTGTGACTTCGCCGCAATATGTGAAGCATTTGTCTTTCACTTTCGAAGCACCATGAACCACACATACGCAATCTGGAGCCGTGGTGTGCTCCCAGCTGTCTGGCTTCACATACCATTTTGGTCCTTCGAGTGTCGACCATTGCGGCGCAACCTGAAGGACGCTGCAGTCCCCATTGATTTCCTTAAATCCGCAGCTCACTTCGTCATAGTTGACATTCAACTGGACGGTGAAATGATGTAGAGCCCCACCAAGACCTAAGTGATCGTACTCCGCAAAACCATGTCCCATCGCTTCGTTCCCTTCGTTCAAGGTCCTCAGTCTGTTAGACCACTACTTTTCTGGCCCACCAGTGCTCTTTGAAATCCTGATGTCGCACCGAAGTGGATGATTATGCCGAACACTAGTTTCCGAATCTTGAAGATGTTGCGGTTGCCACGAGCATGTGTTCGAGATAACATCCGGTTAATTGCGACAGTCAGATTTCAAAGCGCACGGATGTTCGCGGCGACTTCAAAAATCCGGACGACGACCTTTAAGTTTGCGGACTTCACCAGCAGCCGTGCGCTTCTTGACGTGATTGACTTCTCGCCAGCTTGGCGCGACAAAGTGTCCTTCCCTGACTCCTTGCTAGCGAGACGTTACGCTCGGGCTCGGTCGTGACGTTATTGAAACGTTCGCCCAGACTGTCGCGACGGAGTTTGAGAGGCCAATCGATTTAGGCGCTTCGAGGAGCGAAATAGTCGAGCCGCCGCTGACCGCCCCGAGCACTTTTCCCAGTTCCCCATTGGTCGGCGGGCGGTCTCGCAGATTGATGTCGACCAAAGCCTTGATGGAAGCCCCGGCTGTGGGGGTCGTGTTGGCGTCCGTCGTCTGTTCCCTCACGAACCGACCACTCTTGTTCGAAACGCCCAAGTATATCCAGCCCGAAACCTGGGACGGCGTCAGTTTTGCCAGAATTGTGGTGGCGCTGTTTCCCGCCGCCGAATCCGATACTTTCTTCCTCCCCTGCAAATCTAGAATCGCTCGAAGCCGATCTTCGGCGGCAGCCAGCGAAGGGTATTTTCGTAAGTCAGACTCCGGGATGTCATTCAGGAGATCGCCGACCGGTTCGACAAGCTCGGGATGTTTTGCATCGGTGGCTATGCTGATGAGAATGTACTTCTCGCTGCCATTCTGGGCAAAGGGGTATAGACTCAGGAATGCGAGCTTGGCCTTTGTGGCGTTGCTTCCCGAAAGGGCATCAACTGACTTGTTGAGCTGTTCCGTGAACGCTTGCGTCTGAGTTAGAGCGTCGTGAAGCTGCTGAACTCGACTGTTCGCAGATGAACTCTGCCAGCCAGTCCAGGCGCCAAAGCCTGCTACCAATAGCGGTGTGAGGATGAGAAGGAAGCTCCAACGATTGCCGTTCCGGACTGCGGAGCCATCATTGTCGGGCATACGAATAACCCCCAGTTGTCAGTATCCCTCGTGATAGCCGGCTCGCACCGCGTCTTTTTCGCAGACAAATGCGCCATGCACGGTCCCCCCATAGTAGCGGTGGCCCTTTAGATGGTAGAAACCGGAACGGGTGTTGAGCCAAACCACGACATCATTGGGGCAATGCTGTTGGGCGGCCGCCTCCGTGTCGAACTTCACGATGGGTCCCGTCGGAGAACTAGTGGGAGACGTGCTAGGAGCGGCCGTCGGTTGTGGGCCCGCAGCGCCAAACTTCAGGGCAAGCACGGGATGCAACTCAACAAAATTCGGCGCATGACCCGTTTGACCGTGAGGAAAATCAAAAAACAAGACGCCGGTTATTGTCACTTCTGCGTTGACAGTGCGCATGGATGGCTTCGCTGTGCCAAAGCTGGTTTCGATAGCCGATCGCATGCTGTCGAATTCCGCGGTCCACCCGTCGCCGGAAACGCCCTCACAAATACTATCTGGTATTTCGGCGATCATCGTGATATTCGTTGGTCCGCCGAAGTCTGAAATCACGACGTGAAAGTCGTTGTCATTCGCCTCAAGTTTGTACTTTTGCAACAACGCGTGGACCGTGTAAACGCGAGTCTCTTCAGGCGTCCTCCGTGCGTTCATGCCTTTAGCACCACTCGGTGGCGTGACATTTCCCAACTTACTCACCGTCGTTATTGTCGGATGATTAAAGTCGATGGCTACTCCATCGGACAAAGTTTTCGCTGCCCATCTTTCAGTGCCACAATGAACCAACGCAACGGTCTTGGCCGAACCGAATGTCGGACGTTCACCTGAGCGGGCTCCTTGCGTATGCCCCAGAACCAGCATAAGCGACGTTAACGTAGTGATACTAAACAACGCGAAGGGCCGCAATCGTGTAAACGCGATCTTACTCGTAACAATCACCTCCCGAGCCTTCATAGAACCCTCCAATTCGTATCCACATCTACATGAAGTGGGTGAGTGGCCGTGTCACTTCAACACGTATGTGAGCAGCGCGTGCTTAGGGGGTTGTGGAGGTTGTTCGAGAGGTAGTGGCCTCGGCAACGATTCCGACGAGGTCAAAGCAACATGACGTGAAGGAAAAGCGCAACATGCAAGCTGGAAAGCCTGCACTCTTTCGCGCTCAGTTTATCACACGGACAGCCAAAAAAAAAGCCCTTTCGCGCCCCATTGGACACTGATTAAGATTGGGAGCGGAACATTCTTCGGCGAAAAGAGCTCCAAGCGGAAAAAAATTCGGTTTCCTGACTGGAAGGGCGCTCGTTGCGGGGCCCCCGTATTGGAGAAATGTAGACAGCGGGTCGCCAAAGGCCGAAATTGTGGACTTTATTCTAACGGCTCGAATCAAGTTCGTCAACGGACCGATATCACGCAGCAAAGGAAACGGGTAACTCGCCCGCTTATGGAGAGAAAAGCCTTCTGGGAGACGTTTGTGGCTGCAGCAATCGAAGCTTACGCGTCCGTCGCGTCAGCGAGTCCTGGTGATGCCGTAGATTTTTACGTCCGTGCAACGCCCGACCATCGCCACTTCACGATGCAGGTGTTTCAGCGCGGGCTTCAAGATACGCTGTTAAAGACGGCTGAAGGTGATGCGTTCGTGCCGGGCGCTCAAGACGACGCAACGCTCGCCGTCAACGGATGCGACTGGCCAGCTGTCGCGTCGTGTCGAATGACAGTCCCGACCGAGTGGATGAGCGGTTATTACCTCGCCAAGGTGAGCTCGGGCGATCAGACGGCGTGGATCCCGTTCATCGTCCGCGCTGCTGCTGGGTCGGGTGGGATCGCGCTGCTGAAAATCAGCGATACGACCACACAAGCCTACACCGCTTGGGGCGGACGCGGGTTTTACACCACTCCCTTCTCGCCGAAGATCTCGTTCAACCGTCCGTACGATGATCTAAGCCTCTACGAGCGCTATCAACTGCCGTTTCTTCAGTGGGCGGAGCGCAATGGATTCTTGCTCGACCTGTGCTCAAGTTTGGATCTTCACACCAACCCGCTGTTGCTAAAAAAATACAGGTTGTTCATCAGTCTTGGCCACGACGAATACTGGTCGCTCGAGATGCGCGACCAAGTCGAGGCGTTCATCGCGAGCGGTGGAAACGCGTGCTTTTTGAGCGCAAACACCTGTTATTGGCAGATACGGTTCGACTTGAGCGATGGTCAACGCTCGATGACCTGCTACAAGGAGGCGGAAGCCGGCCACCCGCCCGATCCCGAGCGGCAAGATTCGCGCCGAGTGACGACTGCCTGGTACGCGGCGCCGGTGTCGCGGCCGGAGAATTCGATGACCGGCGTTAGCTACCGCAACGGTGCAGGTTGGTGGGTAGACCCTGTCCTCCCCGAACTCCGTTATCGCGGCTATAGCGTCGCTCGTTCGTCACACTGGATCTTCGGTGGGACTGGCTTGTCGAACGGCGATACATTTGGAAGCGGAACGAGTGTCGATGATACAATCCTCGGCTATGAAACAGATGCCGCGCTTATTGCTCAAGGCGTCGTGCCACCCGTCGTGACTGGGGCAGATGGCACGCCGAAAGACTTCGTGGTTCTCGCCATAGCCGACCTTAGGGACTGGGGCCCAAAAGGGCAGGGCGGCTTCGCCACGATGGGAACCTATCGGCGCAACGGCACGGCGTTCACAACCGGTACGGTGAACTGGGCGGGCGGGCTCAGCAGCGGATCACCGGTGGAGCAGATTACCCGAAACGTTCTGCTAAAACTCACCGGCGATCGTTCCCTCCAGCTGGCGCTGACCAACGCGGGATTCGAGGACTGGGTTGGCGGTCTTCCAACCGGCTGGACCCTCGATGGCGTCGGCGTGATTGCGGTGGATGACGTCGATGCCGAAGCAGCCGCCGATCACATGCGCTTTGCCGACAGCGGCAGCTCGTGCCTTAAAGTCGATGCGTCCGCCGGTGACACATGGGTCGGCCAGCCGGGACTCTCGCTCGACCCGCGCGCGGCCTACGGCGTCGGGTGCTGGGCAAAGGCTTCCGCGCTCGGCGCCACTCTTCGCCTACAAACCACTGACACGTGGATCGATCTTGCTGTCGCGGAGCACTCGGGCTCGGGGGAATGGGAATACCTGTTCCTCCAGGGTACAAGCCAGAACAGTAGCGCGAGCGTTCCGGCCCGGGTGAAGATTCAGGTCGCCGGCGGCACGATTGCGTGGTTCGATAATGTCATCGTCCTTAGACTCTCTTAACGCAAACAGTGGTTGCGTAATCAAAGGCTATTGCAGAGCTGATGATTTTGTGATACGTACCTACATACACCCGTTGCGACGGTACTTCCTGATTGGGGTCCGGTTGGTATTTGGAGTGGGCGATGGCTGATCAGACTTATGATATCGTGATCGTCGGCGGCAGCTTGGGGGGATGCGCCGCCGCATTGAGCGCAGGATCGAGCCAATACACGGTGTGCTTGCTCGAAGCGAGCGGATGGCTAGGGGGCCAATACTCTGCCCAGGGCGTCACCAAACCGGACGAATCAAGCTACACTCCCACGGTCGGCAGCACAGCGACATATCGCGGTTTCCAGCACAACGTCCGCGCATTCTATCGCAGCAACTACCGGTTGTCCCCGAGCGGCCAAGGTCAACCGACGTTCAATCCTGGAGGCGGCTACCCCGGCTTTGCGACGCAGCCTCGAGTGGCGCATCAGGTGTTGCTGCAGCAGCTCCAAGCGCTCTCGAACGTTCACGTTCGTCTCAACACTAGCATCTCAAGCGCTCAAGCAGAGGGAGACTGTCTTCAAAGCGTCGTCGCGGTCGGTTCGGACGGAGTGCAAACGACCTATGCGGCAAAGTACTTCCTCGATGCGACCGATCTCGGCGACCTCCTCCCGATTGCAGGCGTCGAGTACAACCTTGGCGCCGAGAGCAAGGATGACACGCGCGAGTCAGCAGCGCCGGCAGAAGCGCGGTCAGACTGGATTCAGCCGATCACGGTAGTCGTCGCGCTCGAGCGTCGTCCGGATGGAGAAGACAACAGGATTGTAAAGCCGCCCGACTACGACGCGCTCAAGGCGACTCAGAAGTATACCATTCTCGACGGCTACATCAAAAAGATGTTCCAGCCGGGCGTGGACATGTGGGGCTACCGCCGCCACATCTATGCAGCGAATTTCAATGACCCGGCCTTCCCGTGCGATTTCAGCATGCTTAACATGGGGGCGAACGACTTTCAAGGCGGGACGCTGCCAACCGGCAGCGCCGAAGGCGATGCGGCTGTCATCGCTGGAGCACGTCAGGCATCGCTCGCGTACGTCTACTGGTTGCAGACGGAGTGCCCGCGCGACGACGGCGGTGGCGTCGGATACCAGAATCTGAAGGTGCGGGGGGACGAGTTCGGCACCGATGACGGGACTGCGGCGCAACCCTACATTCGCGAGTCGCGCCGCATCAAAGGGCAATACAGGATCGTGCAACAGGATCTCGATCAAGCGTCCAATGCCGGGCCGCGCGGCAAGAACTACGATGATTCGTGCGGCATCGGCTTCTATGGCGGGCTTGACATCCACGGAAACAATGCGGTGGGCATGGGCCAACAGTTTATCTCCATCAAGCCGTTCGAGATTCCACTTCGTGCGCTGGTACCAATCCGCGTCAAGAACGTCCTCGCCGCGTGTAAGAATCTCGGCGTCACGCACATCACGAACGGAGCATATCGGTTGCATCCTGTTGAGTGGAATATCGGCGAGGCGGCCGCCGCTTTGGCGGTGTTTGCGCTGGATAAAAACGCGCGACCGGCAGACGTGCCAGGCAATCAATCCTTGTTGAGGAGCTTGCAAAAGCGGTTGCTCGCACGAGGTGTCCCGCTCTTCTGGTGGACCGATATCACAAACGCCGACCAGGCATTCGCGGCCGTGCACTTGGTCGGCGTTGCCGGCATTATGAGCGGCGAGGGCACGAGTATGAATTTCCAGCCAAATGACGACTTCGGCGACGATGCCAAGGCGGCGGTCGAAAGCAACTTGGGCAAAAAGCTCAACTGGCCGCCTAGTGACATGACGCGCTCGCAAGCGGCCCTATGGATCGTTCAACAATTGAATTGGTAGCGAGGGCAAGAAAAATGTCGTGGAGCACCGGGAACATCGACGGGCGCAGGGAGGTGTCACGTGCCGACTGCCCCAGGTGAGAGCGATAGGAACGAGCTTGATGCACCGTTCGATGAGCTTAACACCCATATCGCAGTCATAGAGGTCGAAGAACCGCAGCAACTTGATCTTGGTTGTTCTGCAATCCACTCGGTATGAACATCCTCGAAAAACTTCGCGCTGCGGTTCAGAAAATTGTGCCCCGAAAGGAACCATTGCAAATGCCAAGTCCTTCCGCGCCTATATCCTTAGCCGTCGATCATGTTATCCTAGTTCATGGATACAGCGTGCAGCTGCTTAATAACTACGCGGCCATTCCACAACTACTCGCCTCCGCGGGAGTCTCAACGAATAGCATTTTGCTTTCTGCCTTTATCTCGTTAGACGACGCGGTATCTTGCGACGATTTGGCTTTCGCCCTTGAGGATCGAATGGCGGTGCTCGAAGCGAAACATGGCGTGAATCTCCGTAAGACCGCCATGATAACGCATTCGACCGGCGCAATCGTGACACGCAGATGGATATTAAATCGGATGAAGCGCTATCCATCGAAGGATCTGCCATCGCATTTCATTAGTTGTGCTGGGGCCAACCACGGCTCGTCGCTGGCACAACTGGGGCGATCGATTATGGCGAAGATCTTCCGCGAATTCGAACAGCATACTTCAGTAGGAGTACGTGTGTTGCAAGATCTAGATTATGGCAGTGCTTTCTTGCGCCGCCTAAACGGTGAGTGGTTGGCCGAATGGAACCGTCCCCAATCAAGCCTTTCAAGGGTGTTTTGTTTTAGCATGGGAGGCGCAGACCACAGTTTTTGGAAAAATCAACTTGCGTGGCAGGCGCACGAGACGGGTTCAGATGGCACCGTCAGGATAAGCGCCGCGAATCTTAACTACAGGTGGATGCGCGTCGACATGGCGCAGGATGGCACCATTACGGCAAGACCTGAGACAATGTCAAGACCGGCTGCACATCTGGTCATCGATACGCCGACTGAGCGTTACTCTCACACGAGCCAACGTGAACGGGACGTCAAAGGGCTAGTCCTTTCGGAGGCAGCCGGCATCATCAATTCGTTCACCGATCGTCGTCACCTTAACGAGCCAGTAACTGATGATGTTCGAGGAATACTCGATGGCGTCACGTCTCTCCAAGACCGACCATTTCAGGCACTGATCGAGGCTATGTCGGTTGATACTGCCACGGCTTACGAAGCCGTTCGGCTTAAGTGGGCCGCCGAAACGGCTGTGTGGACAAATCAAAAGAACGCCGATAGTATCAATCCCCAAGCGGATGCCACGATCGTTGTGACACTGAGCGACGACGAGAACACCCCGATTCACGACAGTTTGATCATGCTTAAGGATGACAATGGGAATGTGAAGACAGTGTCGCTTTCCCTTGAGCCGCATCAGCCACTCTATAATCCAGCGTCGCCCGGCACAATGTCGTTCTATGTCAACGCTGATAGATGGTTAGGAATTCACCCGCATCGAGTAAGTGTGGAAGTTCATAGTGGAACCGCGTACGCTTCGTACGCACCGATCGACGACGAGTCCATATCGGACCAAACGTTTCATGTGGTTCAGACGAACGAGTTCACATATATTGATCTTCGCGTACGACGCAACACCGAACGCTCGTACATGCTGTATTCTGCCATAGACCCGGCAATAACTCAATACGGAGATAAGCCGTATCCACCACTCCCGAAGAGCGCACTCTTTGATGATACCTCGAATAGCTAAGAAAGCGCGATGATGCGGGGCGCTTACCGCCGGGGGGGACACCAAATCGGGTGAGTTGTCCACATGCGAAAGACAGGACGGCCCATCATTTCCGGTCGAACGCGCTTGCGGCTTGTTCGAGCGAGGCTATCGTGCTACTCTGGTTTCGACCCAGTTAATTTTGCCCGGTCCACTAATTTTTATTCCTCGCGGGGACACCACCATGAGCATCAGCACCATCGTAAATTGGGCGGTGGCCAATCAGAGCATCGCCTCGACTGTATCACAGGCTGAACCCGTCGACGCAGCCCCAAGCCGTTTGCCTGTCCCGTTTCCCCCTGAGCCAATGGGAGGCTTCGGTATACAACCCCTAGTTGACGACATCGGTGGGAATGGCGGCGCGGCCAGCTCGCCCGGCGACGCTAGCGGCGGCCCGCCGCCGCCCCCCACCCGCAGCGCCGCCGCAGGTCCCTGCGAGTCTCTGGGCTCGCATCACGGGATTTATCCCAACAGAAATTATCGGCGGCTACGTTGCTGTCTTGGCAATCTTGGGCGCCAGCTGCAACGGATGCGATCAGACCCGACCTGAATTCGCCGTGCTTATCACATTCCTGGTCTTGTGCGCAGCCAGCGTCTGGTTTCCGTTCGCCGGCAAAGTGAAACAGAAGACGGGCAAGTTTCCAGCACTTCGAACCATAGTATCTTTTCCGGTCATCGCGACTCTATTCGCCTTCATTATTTGGGCATTCAACTTACCGGGTAGCGTGCTTATATCGGCCATGCATTTGAGCTCGGCTTTCACTGCGATCGCCGGAATTGTCGCGTCGATAGCCATCGGCTATGTTGCTCCGGTATTTATGCGCACACCGGCAAGCACATAAAGTCAAGACCAACACCAAAGATCGCGCCTCAAAGGAGCCAAACCATGAAGAATGGCGTTTACGAAAACCCCACGGAGCTGACGCAAGATCTCAAGACCCATTTCGCGAGTACGCCGGGATACGATGAGCAGGCGGTTCAAAAATTTGCTGAGAACAGCTATGCGTACATTACGGCTATCCCTGCGCCCGCGAAAGCTCCCGCTAAACACATACCAGACGAGAAACAGACGGCGTGTTACAAGAAATGCGCAGGCGAGAAGGTGATTGCACTGGCGGCCGCGGCTAGGCTCGGTTGGCCAGCGGGTGCGATTGCCGCAGCGAAGGCAGTCGTTGATTTTAACGCCTGCCGTGCTCGCTGCGACCGAGGATAGCGTATCGATCTCCGATTCACAATGGTGTGCCCCCGCGGGTTGGTAACAGCCAGAGACTTGTTCCCCATCCGGCGGCCCGCCACGCCTCGTACTTTTAGTTGATGTTGTACTGTGGGTTCCGCGCGTGGAAGTAACTAATTCGCTCCCACGCTCTATTGCCATCGGCTTGGATTAGCTCGGCGCCAGGGCTGTCGGTAAGTTTCGGGGCGCTAAAGCCTACGAAGCAGGCATCGAACGTTCGCCGCAAAAGCGCCCCCTTCTCCGCAAAGAATGGCGCCTGTACCCCGAGCGGAGGCGCACCCAAGGCCTTAAGTTTGCGGACTTCACTAATGGCCGCGCGACGTCTTTCAGGTAGACTTAAACGTGGAGGTATCCGGGTGAGAGCCTGGTTTAACTCCAAGAGGGGCGAGTACATTTGAGTCGACCTTCGACTCAGGCCTTGACTCATACGTATGTTCGCTGGCATACATGTATCCGGGGTGACGCAACGGGCGAGAGGCGTGCACACGCCGCCGCTGATTCTATCAGACATGGTTGACCCATCGGGGACATCGCAGTCGTAGTTCACCCCGTCTAATGCACGAGCGCCATCAGGCGAATACTTGGAGTCGAGTATCTTGGCGCGCTCACCAAAGCGCCGAAATGAGAGGAGATGGCCATGAAACGCTCTCACTCCAAACAGCTTACACCCTTAATAAATCAGCTTATCAGAAACATCCGCTCAACATCCTCAACTTTTGATCTAAGAGAGTTGTTGCGGATTATCCATAGGCCGGGTTGGACATCCATTGCAGAGGTCGCGTTTGTAAAGGGGATTCTCACAGCCACTAATGCGCATCTGCAGGTGATCACGACACTGCGCGGGGCCTTACTCGCTGGCAGCAGAAGAGTCGAGAGATCGTAATTTCCTCAACATAAGCAAGCTGCGCCCTAAGCGCAGTCGAATTTTAGACTTTAACAGTTTTTACTTTCGGGCGAGCTGATTTCGCACCAGCTACCTGATGCCCGTTAGGTATTGTAGTGCGGGCGTTTCATGAGACAGATAGTTAAGCTGGTGCGCGTCACGTGCCCCCAAGAATGGCAGAGGTTGCTCTAAGGACATTCGCTAGCGTAAGCTAGCCGAAGGAGAAGTCCTGTGCGCAAATCCCGCTACTCAGGCGAGTAGATCGTCGCGATTTGGCCGAGCACGATGCCGGCACCAAGACCGCAGAGCCCTGCCGACGTCACGGCTGGAGTGGTTGCTGATACCATTAGGAAGGTCATGCTTGGAAGCTAATTGTCCTTGAGCCCTAGTGACTTAATTGACATTAGTCCGGACGTTTGAGCGGGTTACTGTAGTATCCCTCAACAACCCGGACTGTCGGCATCAAGCAGTGAGAAAAGTGATGATACTCCGGCTCGGCGGCCGGCCGCGGAAGAGCATGAACGAACCTACATGGACCGTGTAGGGGTCAATTGGCTATCGATCCTCCCTCGTACCTGACTACGTTGGATCCACAAAAGCGAGCAACTGGCTCTCTTACGTGAAGGCAAATGGGACCTTTACAAACAGTGGCTTGGCGACGCGGCGATGTATCTCGCCGATTCAATTATTCATGGTCGTCGTCTGGCACAAGTCTATTCAGACCCGGCAGAAGAATTGCGCTATCTGGCGTTTTCCGGAAGCGAAATCCAAGTCCCGAGACGACGACGCGAGTCATTCTTGGCCACCGTGCTTGTTGATCTTGCAGCCTTAACTGGGGACCGTGAATTCTATCGCGACGTGCTCCACGAAACAATGGCTGCGAATGCGGCGTATGAGTTCATATCGTTCCGAGACACGCCAGCGCAGTTTGGGATTGAAGGCGAAGGCATGATTAGATTTCCGAATATCGAGTTTGACGAGAACCCCAGCACTCTCAGCGGCTGGAGTTACGGCAACCACCTTGCGGATGCGGATCGCGCCTTCAGGGTTCATGATGCAGTGGGTATTATTGCACATTTGCTGCTGTCGTCTCTCATGCGAGACCGCTACTTCCCGACCCTGTGGCCCGCGCCGCCAGCAGTCTAGCCATCCCGGCGCTCTAAACAACCGAAAAGACGCCAGAGGGTAGCTCAGAATCCTCGACGAAGAGGCTGGTTATGGAAGACAAAAAAGACATGGATCAGCAAGATGCAATAGAGCTAGTCCAAAAAATGGCCCAAGAAGTTTCGCCGAAAGAGGTAGCTGATTCAGGGGCAAAGTCTCCGACGTCGATTGTGCAAGAAGCACGAGAGGCTATTCGGAAGCTGGGCGTGACGGCAAGAGTCTAACGAGCTGCCTGAAGTTTGGGTAGGTCGCGGCAATCGCGACCAGGTCCGCAAGGGCGACCGCGACGTCCTCCACCTCGTTGGCAAATTTGCCTTTTTTTTTGCGATCAACTGATAGAATCCCAACTGGCTTGTGGTGATACCGGATCGGGACCATGAGGAGTCCATGGAATGTGGGGTCTTTTCCAACTCGCTTGAAGAACGTCTCGGATGGCGCGTCTCCGTACGTGACCACTGCTGCGTTGTCAACAAATGCTTGACCTATCAGACCTTCTCGTGGCGCGAAACCGTAAGACCACTTCTTTTGTTCGTCGACTTCGTACGACGCAACTAGCAACTTCAAACGATCTTCCTTCTCGCTGTACCACCAAATAGACATCCGGACATAGTCTTCGGGAGCGCGAATCAAGTCGATCGCTTCTTGCATGCGCTCTACCACGAAACGAATAAAGATTGCGCCAGCGTCGTCCTTGTCTTTGAGTTTCTCATAGCTCTCCGCGAGCGAGTCCAATGATATCATCCAAGTTCTCAGCAGCGCCGTTGTCTTGGGATACGCGATGTCCAGAACTTGGGCGACCTGTTGAACGGCTTGCTCCTCTGCGAAAGTAAGCTCTCCCTCTCCGAGTTTCAGTCCTTTGATTCGATGCAGTACGAGGCCAGCCGCTACCAACAGCAAAAGGCCGAGCGTGATCGTGTCGATGACCGGGGCTGAGTCCTTTCCAGCGTAGGCGTGAGCAACCGCCGCGGTAAGGGCTAGGATAATGATAGGCAACTGAAGCAAGTAGTTGAACTTTGGTGCTTTTGATGGCGCGCTGGACTGCTCGTCTGCCATTGTGTTCCTCTTCCAATGCTAGGCTAATCAGTTTGAAGCGCTGACCGTTGAACCATTCACCCCGATCTTCGACGCCGGGTTGACAAACAAGTTCCGTCTGTTTGCGAGTGCCCATGCGCGTAAATCCGCAATTGCTTCTTTGAGCAAAAGCAACAAGTGGTCGGGTGCGACGCATAGAAACATGTATTGCTCCGGCAGGGCTCCCTCTTCGCCCTCATTTTCGTAGTAGACTTCGCGTTCAGTGGGTAGACCTCTGAACGGCTCATGCTCCTTGCCCACCCTTAGTTCGTGGTGAATGCACGTCCGGTAGTCGACGTAGATCAAGTAGCTATAGGTGGCCCTGTCAATCAATTCCAAGGGAGCCTTGTAGCCCAGTCCGGCAGCCCATCTGAGAAAGTCTGCCTCCAATGGGTCGGCGGTCGCCTCGCGGACTAACCAACCCTGCTCTAGGGGGTAAGCCTGTCGGCAGTCGCTCTCAAACCTCGCGTGGCTGCTGTCTCTCTTCAGCTTTCTCAGTAAAATCGGAATGCTCACACGTTCTTTGAATGAGGGGCAGTGTTCTCTTAGCAGCAACCGAAACTGCCTTTGGGTCCACTTTTCCGGGTAACAATACCTCCCCAACGAACACATGACCATCCCCACCAGGCCAAGGGCGTCAATTGAATATGGATCGGCCTTCAGTAGGCCGTCAATCACTCGAACCCTGTTTGCCAGAAAACCGTCATAGGGATAGAGTATCTGCTCGTCAGAGACTGGGCGTCGCGAGGTGTTGGTTGCCATAAAAATGGGTGACCTCATTGAATTGGCGCGCTGCAAAATGCTGAGACCTTCTAAAGGAGCCTTACGTAGGGGGGTGCACGGTCTACCTATTTTTTCGCGTTTGCGATACGCTCTCTTAGGGCCCGCTGTTCTGGTGTCGGACCATCGTAGCAGCTATTTTCTCGCGACCATAACTCCAGTGCTGCCACTCGTCGCCTGCGCTGTTCACGCGACTCTTCAGCCTCGCCTGGCAATTCTCGGTCAAACGATTTTCGCCAATCAAGAAATCCGTTCATTTCGATGTACCATTTGTCTTGCTTCTCGATTTGCTCTTTCCACTCTGCTTCTGTCAAGTCGGGCGTCCCAAAGCTCACAGCCTTATAAATGCATTCGAACGTTGAAAGACCGGGTTTAACTTTACTTCCTCGCTTCCAGCCTCTAACACTGCAAAGACGTTTATCCACGTTAAGTTTCGGAGCAGGAATCCACGATTGGCCCTACGATTGGGTACGAGTTCTTACGAAGTGTTATCTAATGTCTGGTAAGAAGTGGCTGCAGTCATCAATGCGCACTCGACCGACGTCATCCAATTCGTGAATGCCGAGAATACCGGCCCGTCGACCATTTTCCATTCGGCGGTGGGGTTTCCGAATGCCCTCGGCTTTCCGGCACCACCGTACAGCTTCCCCACTTCGACGCAGCAACAGATTGGAAACTCAATCTCGCAGGCGCAATGGTCCACTGGGCGGCTCGCACCGCTGCCGTGTTTTTCCCAACCACTGAGCGTCACGCCGGGCACGTATTACTTCGGAGACTACGACTACTACAACCTGACCAACGCTCGCAGCGTGCTCGTAGTCAGCTCCTAGCGCATCAAAGATTCTCGGTTGTGGAACTGTTGTCCCGGATACCGTGCTGTACCATTCGGTTCGCCACCAATACAAAAACCGTAGCCAACCTCGGATCCCTTAGAATATGCTACACTAATCATAGTCCCGTCCGTGTAGGAACCCGGTCGGGCTTTTTCTTTTCCGTGGAACTTGGGGTGTGTCATGCGTGAGGGGATCCGCCGATTCATTACCGGCGTCGTGCTACTTGCTATGTCTTTTCAGTCGGCAGCGTCGCTCATAGGCTCGGCTTCCGCAGCGCAATTACAGAGGGTGGGTAAGCCGCCACTTAACCCACCTCATTTCAGTACGGGAGCAAGCGTTTGGCCGGCAAGTGCCGTACCACCACCGCCGAACTTCACGCCGCGGGTTTTCTTGCCAACCGAGTTTGCGCAGTCACAGCGGCCGTTGGTTCTCGTGGCCGCGGTGCCTGCGAACCTTCCACAAATGCTCTCGCGCCCAGTGGACCCGCTCAATCCTCCTCTAGACCCACGCGCGATGAGTAGTACCAGTCGCATGCTCCAGCAGATTCGCCCGCGACCACAAAGTGGAGCGTTGCAGAGCATTCGACCGCAACCCGTGGCGACCGCAAGCAGTAAGCCCATCAGCGGCGTGCGGCCTCAAAGCATGCTGCGTCTGATGACTGTGGACACCACGGGACCTAATAGCACGGGCATCAACCATTGGTGGGAATATGAAGAAGGCGGCATCGGTGGCGTCGGCAAGTACATGGTCAACGTCGCCAGCGGCAACCTGATCGTGCAATCCGACGACATGGGGGTTCCCAACAAGGGCATCGAGTTCGCTTTTCGTCGCACGTACAACTCGATGAGCAATCATACCTACGCAAACGCCGATGGCAGCATACCGTCTAACTACGGGGACGGCTTCACCAATACGTTCGACGCGCACATCGCGTTCAATAACGGAGCGCCTGCGGGCATCAGCGTCTACGACATCGACGGGGCGCGCTACGACTACGCGCCCGACGGCCATGGCAACTGGATCGCCCCACTAGGGCAGCACGCCAAGCTCGTGTACGACGGCAATCCCAACGGTCAAGGCGGCTATTTCTGGGTCAAAAAGTCCGGGACAATGTACTATTTCTACTACCCGGCGCTGACTGGCTCCACCGCGGCGTACTCTGGCCGTCTCGTAGAAATTTTCGGCCGCAACTATAACAATTACCTGACCTTCACATACGCCTGGGATGGCGGCGATGCATCTACCTCGGCCAAACTCAATCAGATAACCGTTACTGCGGAGGACGGCCGCACCGCGAAACTCACGTTCGCGAATTTCTGTGACGCTAACGGGCAGAATTGCGCACGTCTACTGTACACTCTAACCTGGCCGGACAACACAACGGCAGTGACCTATAGCTACCAGATAAGTTCCGACGCAAGCCACAGCCCTATCCTGACGCAAGTGAGCGGACCGGGCAACAACGTGGCCGCTAGTCTACCCGAACAGTATTCATACCTGCCCGGCCACCAATTGCAATGGGTTATGGGCCCGCGCTACGTGCGCTCCGGCGGCACCGACGGCGGCGCCGCTGTATTTTCGTACAATGGGAGCAAGACCAGCGCGATCAATCTCTATGCTAACGTAGACCTGCAGATCAATGACGGCTACTCGACGGCGCAACTGCAGGCTGGCCACCCTGCCTCACCATACTATTTTTACACTGATTCATTCACCTACGGCACGGGCAACACGGTGATTGCCGACACTGACGGCCACCAGGTGACATACAATTACGATTCCTCAGATCGGGTTACCAGTCGTACGGATTTTACGGGAGATCCGTCGGGCGGTGTGCCATCGCTCTCAACGACACAGACCTGGGACGCCAACAATAATCTAATAGTGACCGTGGACCCGCGCGGCGACGAAACGGATGTCGCATACGACGCGAACGGCAACCCGATCGCCATAGCGGCGCCTTCAGCGAGCACGAACGTCAACGGCACGCAGGTCAACATGCGGGCCACGAGCCTGTACTCCTATAATACCAACAACAACGTCACGGCTTCCTGCGATCCGGTTGACGTCCACACCAAAGGGTTGGATTGGACGACTCGGCCCGCCTCATCCGATAGTCTATGCCCTAGCGATACTGGGGCGACCCGGTACACATGGACAGCGCAGAGCTACGAACCAAACGGCCAATTGACGTCGACGCTCAAACCGGCGACGGTGGCCGCACCCAGTGGCTACCAGACCACGTTCGCCTACGCGGTGGCGCCGCAAGGCGGCGCGGACTATGGGTTGCCGACCACCGTCACCGGTGCTTCCTTCACGCAAAACGACGGCAGCCTGCGCGCGCCCGCTGCGTCTCTTGTCTACGATGCGCACGGCAACGTGACCAGCTATTCCAAAGGCGTTGGCAGCTGGTCGCTCGCGTACGACGCGCTCAACCGTTTAATAGCCGCCACTGATCCAGATAACGTCACCTCCTACAAATACTATTACGCAAACGGACAAGTGCAGCGGACAGAGACCGCATTCCAGCACTCCAACGCCACCGGCGTGGTTTACACGTTCGATGCCGATCGCAATGAAATCACCGAGATGCACCGCTTCGGAGGCACGAGCGGGACCACCACAAAATACTATGATGGTGCAGATCGACTCGTTGAGGTGGCGCTCCCACAAGGCCAGAGTGATTTCTACGCCTTCTCGTGGCTAACACGGTATCTGTACGACCTCACACAGAACCAAGGTACCGTAAGCCTCGGGATGAATGCACCGTCGTGGGGTACCGCGACGTACAATGCCCACGGAAACCTGTTCGCGGTCCAAGAGTATCTTGTAGACCCGATTCAGGAGGCGGGTCAACCGGCCACTGGCGTACAGAGCTGGACCGATACCAAGGGGACGGCCTATGATGCCCTTGACCGCCCAGTGGCCGGCTACACATACGTGCCCGGGGTGAGCATGACGGCGCAAAGCACTACCTATGATGCTACGTCTTTGACGCGCGGCCTCGTGACTTCCAGTACAACCGGCACTGGCGTAACCTCGACGCCGACATACGACCTGCTCGGCCGAGTCACGG
Organism: Candidatus Tumulicola sp.; assembly: GCA_035601835.1. Lineage (NCBI taxonomy): Bacteria > Bacillati > Vulcanimicrobiota > Vulcanimicrobiia > Vulcanimicrobiales > Vulcanimicrobiaceae > Candidatus Tumulicola > Candidatus Tumulicola sp. The sequence goes on from DATNNM010000011.1 coordinate 240,398, forward strand.
CGGCAAATTTTTCCGGAGGCGAGGCGCTCTATACACCCTCGATGCAAACGACGTATGACCCAGACGGTCGGGTGGCATCGATCAATTCTTCGTTCGTCGGCACTCAAAGATACACTTACGACGCCGTCGGACGCAGGCTTACCAGTACGGATCCGGCGGGCGGTACTGGCATGCCGGGCTTTTCGGGCTCGGGAACCTTGACCTCGCCGGCGACTATGACGTATGGGTACTATCCGGATGGTTCGCGTTCGACGCTGTCGGTTGGAGGCGCGTCCAGTGCCCTGCAACAATCAAACCTTTTTGCCTATTCATATCGGCCTGACGGCCTGCTGTCGCAAGAGAAATTCAACTATGGCTCGGTCGCCTATGCATTTTCATCGACGTTCACGAACGCAGGCCGGCTACAAACGACGAGCGACCCGCTGCGAACCAACGCGACATCGCGGTCCTACGATTCGTACGGACGGTTGGCGAGTTACGCCATTCCAGCCGGGACCTACACCGGTTATACCTACGACCCCGAAGGCGACATCACAAGCACAACGGTCTCGGCGTCGATCTCGGGAGGCACCACATTCTCCCATTCTTACAACACGCGCGGCGAGGTGGTCGACACGACAAAGAGCGCCAACGGTTACGCCTATCCGACGCAAGCGCCCCGCATTACTCCGGCGTTCGATGCTCGGCCAGCTACCTCAATAGGAGCCAACTGGAACGCCACTCCACCGCCGCCGCCGGATCCAGGGATATGCGACGGCAATCCGTACGCGAAAAGCAACGGGCTTACGGTCCAAACCGTAAACTACGATGAATCAGGCCGACAGACGAGCCAGCTGTCGAGCCAACTTCAAACTTCCTGCGATGGGACCACTAAAGGCGGGATAGGGCAAGGTAGCGGCCCGAATCGCTCGTACGACGCCATGAATCACCACGTCGGGTACTCGACCGGGATCCTCAACAGGGCCCTTAACGATAGGACCGAGTGGGGACCGAACGGACACCCGATTATGGCTGGGTTATCGCCGCTGACCTCTTCCACGGCGCCGCCAACTTACCGGACCGAAACCTTGCATTGGGACGGCGGCACGCCGCTCTTCACTACGAGAACGTCGTTCGGTATCACAATCGTCGACGACATCAAGATTGGCCACGCCGCCGACTACTTGCCGGCGGATTCAGGGCACGCGGGGCTGACCGTATGGGATCGCGATGCCAAAGGACAGATCGCCTCGTCGCGCAACTCGACGGGGACGGGGTCGTGGTACTTCCCCGACCCCAATCATGGATTCGCGAACGCTCCAGTCTTGCTTGCGACTCCAACGTCCGGGTTTGCCGCTCCATTTTTCCCATGGAACAGCACTGCCTGTCCGCCCAACGGCAAATCGATCTGCGACACCAATTTGCAGACAGCCAACCAGATCTATGAGCCCAGCACGGACTCCATTTCCGATGGCGCGGTGATGATTCAGGGCGTGCGCAGCTATGACCCCTCGGTCGGTGCATGGACGGCACCCGACGCACTCGCGGGAGTTACTGACGACCCGATGAGCCAAAAGCCATATTCATATGATCGGAACAACCCGGTCGGATACTCGGATCCCACGGGATTCATGCCAACAGTCATGGCAATCCAGGGTGGAAGTTTTGCAAAGGGAGACCTGCAAGGTCAAATAGAGTCGGACGACTCGGATCATTGGGCCCTCGTAAAAGAGGACTATCGAGAACACAAGAACGGCGACTACGACTACAAGGATACCGCCGCGTATGCGGCGGACCAGAAGGCGCCCTGTAAGATCGAAGGTTGTGGCGAGCCCGAATATGGCGCGAACATTTGGCAAAGAATTGATCCGGCAACCGGCAAACTACTCCAAAAGTTCGGATACGGTGGGAAAAATGGCGAATACGACACGGGCAGTACTGACGCCATTGGCGGGTACACCAGCATAAATGTTGACAATATTCCGGATAACACCCGCCTGGTTGGCTACTGGCACTCGCATATCGAAGGGGGCAAGGGGCTTGCTTTTCATGCCGAGATGCTGGCGGCACTTCATGCGGCGGGATTCGATATCACGTTGTACACATCTCGATTTGGACGCATAGAAATGCAAACCTGGGATCATCTGGATCCAACTATACTCTGCAACTGGCCATGCTCTGGAGTATATTAGAATTGCGGAACTTTCACGCCCCGGCTTTGCCTTAGAAAGGGACACCCATGTGCATGGTCAACGCTACTATCGCCCGAAGAGTACTGAGCGTACAGCTGGCTCTTTGGGGAGCTTTCTTGGTAGGTGCGATAGCGAGCCCCCTTCAAGCCGCAGGCGCGCTCGCGAGCAAATACGCTGCTCCAAGCAGCGCACACGTTTTTGTTAATGCGATCAACTGCCCTGAGGACAACCAAGCCCCCGCTGTATATTTGGGTACTACAGCGTACGGAAAAGACTACGTGTTAGTGAATAGCACTAGCAAACGCAATGATCGCGGGCTGTATTCGGTGAGTTTAGTCATTCCGCCGGGCCACTATTATATAATGCTAAGGACAAAGCACTGCGATGCAAGGTTCGCGCTGACGATTCTTAAAGGCCAGGACCGGCATCTGCTGGCCGTTCTTGGTCATTTGTTCCCAATGATCGAGACGAACTATTCGTTGGCGGGGCACCTACCACTCGAAGGTCTTGCGCTTGTTCTGCTAAATTCCGCTATATCGAAGGATGTAGTTGCGCGAGCCGTGGTGGATGGTCAATCGTACTTCTTTGAGAACCTGTTCCCGGCCAAGTATGTTCTCCGCGTGCTACTGCCGGGAACAGGGCTACAAGCAGACTTTCCCATTGACCTCACCGACAAGGAGTCTGCGGGGAAACCGTTGGCGCTCCAAAAGCATTTTGCCAAAGATATAACCTATGAAGAGTTGCGCGCCCAGCTTGGCACAAGGTCTTCAATTGGTACCAGCCCTCTCGGTCGATAGTATTGAGCCCCTAGGCAAACCGGACGTGGGCACTCAGGCACAGAGAATCCGTCTCCAATGTAGCCTGACTGTAGCCTGATGGGCGAATATCAGCGTATTTCGGCGAATGTCGGCGGAATCAAGATCGTCGCCAAACCTTTACAGGGCGGGCGTTGGCACATGTTGGCGGATAGTCAGTGGAATACCGTTGAATCAAATTCCCAAGCTGAGGGTCGCGGGTTCGAGTCCCGTCTACCCGCGTCGCCAATTTCCTCTGGAAAAGCCCGATACCGCGGTAAGAACCTGTGGCGGATGCTAGCCCTGGCACGATAGACGAACCTAGGAGCGTGTGAGGAAATCGATCGCTTCCTGTATTCGCACGCCAGCTGTAACGCATGCATCCGCATCTGCCTGAAGACGCATCACCTCCGCGCGCGCTTCGTCGCTCAATTGGCTCTTCAAAATTCCAGCGGCCTGCCATCGCGCAACGGCACTGTTCACGGTGTTGTGTTTTTGAAGCAAAAGCGTGCCTGCCGATTTCAGCGCATGCACTACTGGCTTGAGTGCGTCGCCTATCACGTGAGAATCGACTCTCCGACGGGTCGCGCGTCCAGGGATCTCGGACCCTTTCAATTTCAATACGACGCCGTCGAATCGGTAAACCAGTTCAATGCACATGTCGATCTGGCTCTCGATATCGGACGTGTCGATGGGGCTATTGGCGGCTCTTAGCAAGACATTTTCGAGCTCGCGCACAAATCCTATTGGGGACCACCTCTCCAGCTGATCCACGAGTACCGCTAAATCTGGCTGAAGGTTGTTAACGCTGTCCGAAGCGGCTGAGGCTGCACCCTTCATTGCTTCAAGAAGCGGCGAAGGGCCGCAGTTGCCTTGGCCGGCCGCATTCCACCAGCTGCGACGGGCCGAATTTCAATAAGGCCGCGCGCCTCAAGCTCATCGAAATAGTGGTTGATCAATGGCAGGTCATAACCTGTCTTCCTTTGGGCCTCAAAATTGCTGCGGCATCCGTCGTTGACTAACGAGGCGCCGATGATGCGAAGCCGTTCTTCGTAACTCGGATCCGTGCCGGTGAGCCACCTACTGATTCCTTGTCGGGTCGCTCGGTACTGGCGTGCGACTCGGCCCGCTCCGTACCAGTTGTAGTCCTCGAGCCAGCCCAAGCGGCGAAGCTCGAGAATGCTGTCTTCCGCATCTCCTTTGCTGCGTTCAAATCCCTGAGCTTCTGCGAAGTAAGATTCTCGCGCTACAAACGATTCGGCATCGCCCTTTAGAGCCGCGGCCACCGCGACGCCAAGCAAGGCGGCGTCAAGCGGTTCACTAGTGAGAGCCGGAAGCGGGGCGGTAATCCACGGCGGTGGCGGGCCCAGTTCTTGCTCGAACGACACGCCAAGGGCGCTGTTCGCCGTCTTTGCAATCGCGCTTTCTACTGAAGTATCGTCGTCTGCGTTCACGTAAACACGGATAAGCGAGCGCAACGACATGGGAATTTCCGCACTCGAAAGATTGTCGAGAATGAGAAGCAGAATTGGGACGCGTTCCTCTATGCGTCGCATTACCGCCGCCTCCTGCTCGGCGGCAACGTACGGACTTCGAAGGCTAGCACGAGACAAGACCATGACAACTGCCGTTGCCGCGCCGATGCCCTTCTCAAACATCGCATCTGGCAGCGAATATTCGAGGGTGAAATCGCGCTCGTCAAAAATGGTCTTAACGTGCCTTGAGCGCAGTCCCGCTTCGAGACGTCGCACAAAGCGATCCTTATCCGATGAGCTGTGGCAGATAAATACAAGGGGCGACGTATGGACGGGCGTTGGCGGGATGGAGTCGTTCATGTCCGTTACTTCGCTACTATCCGGACGATTCCCGACATTCGTCAAGGCTTGGCTGGCCTTTGGTCATTTGAGGGCTTAAGAAAAGGCGATATTATATTTGACGTACCCAGGGGTACGTGATATACTTCGGGTATGGGAAAGTCCATACTCTCCGACAAGCGGTTCCACGACGAGGAAGCGGCCTACGCCTGGGTAGAGGAGCGGATTTGGCCGCACGGTCCCGTCTGCCCTCATTGTGGCTGTTTCGGTCATGCCGGTAAACTGAGCGGTAAGAGTACCCGCATCGGCGTCTACAAGTGTTATGATTGCCGCAAGCCGTTCACGGTGAAAGTCGGAACGATCTTCGAGGACAGCCATATTCCGCTGCGTATATGGCTGCAGGCTATGTTCTTGCTGTCGAGCAGCAAGAAGGGCATCAGCGCGAACCAATTGCAACGGACGCTAGGCATCACCCTCAAGAGCGCCTGGTTCATGGCGCATCGCATCCGCGAAGCCATGCGCCAGGGTGGACTGTCCCCAGCGGGCGGGCGCGGCGGCATCGTTGAGGTTGACGAGACGTTCATCGGCAACGACCGCAGCGTGAAGCCCAGGGGCGCCAAGAGGGGGCGGGGCTACGCGCACAAGCACAAGATTCTCGCCCTGGTTGACCGAAAGACTGGCCATGCGCGGAGTATGGTCATTGATGACTTGAGCGCGCAAACCGTAATCCCCATCCTAAGAAACAACATTGATCGCGAGACGCACGTTATGACAGACGAGGCCGGGCAATGTACGCACTTGAAGCGTGAGTTCGCCGACCACGGCGTTGTCAAACACGGCCAAGGCGAGTCGGGCGAGGTAAGGTCCACACCAACACCATCGAGGGATACTTCTCCATATTCAAGCGCGGCATGAAAGGCATATACCAGCACTGCGCTAAGGAACATCTACATCGCTATTCTTTGCGGAATTTGACTTTCGATACAACGAGCGTTCGCAAAGCGATGAGCTAAGAACCGAAACGGCGCTGCACGGTATTGTTGGTAGGCGACTGACCTACAGGGACTCATTGGCAAAAGACCGGGGGGAGAAGTGGCAAAGCGAGTAACGGTTAAGGTCGAAGCTCCCAAAGAGCACCCCGACGTTCTCGACATCCAGGACGCGATGAGGCAGGTCCTGGATGAGTTTACTTTGCTCACGCCCGAGGGCAAGGACAGCGGAGAAGTCGTTTGGCGATTGATTCTTGCTTCCGCGAACAGCCCGCTCGTCGTTACGGCGGAAGCCGTGAGTCTTCATTCGGACGTGGACATTAGTCTTCTCGCTACCGCGCAAATCAAGTCGTTTGCGAAGAACCTGCGAGAGCTGAGGGATGGACGAATGCCGCGAGCGTGGTCGGCCAAGAAGGTTGCCATTGCGACCGCGGTTATCCGTCGCAACTTCAACGGGATCGGAGCCACCGAAGTAATCTTCGATGAGGACGAGCCTGCGATTCGTATTGACCCGCCTACGGCGAAAGAGTCTATCGCGAAACTAGAGCAGGCTCCCATCCATCAATTTCATCGTCACACGGAGCGCGGGGCCGTCGAAGGCAACCTCATCGATATTACGACCTACTATAGTGAGCCAGCGATACGCATAAAAGAGCACGGGACCGGGGCTGAAATTATCTGCACGATCACCCAGGATACCGTCGAGAAGATCAATGCGGCAATTCACGCTGACGACGTTTGGCACAATCGCCGCGTGAGCGTACACGGATCTCTCAACTACGATGACCAGGGCAGGATCATGCGCGTCCTCTCGGAATCGGTCGCGATAATCCCCCCGCCGCGCGACGTGACCATAGACGACTTGCGCGATCCAGAATTCACGGACGGCCTGGACGCGGCTGAATACCTCGAACGGCTGCGAGAGGGCGAGCTTGGCCGTTAAGCGAGTCTATTGGGATTCGTGCGCCTGGATCGGCCTCATTCGCGGTGAGGCCGATAAGGTTATCGCGTGTCAGTACGTCTTGGATGAAGCTAAAGCCGGACGCATTCAGATATGGACCTCGGCGCTGACTATCGCCGAAGTCTACAAGGTGAAGTGCGGAGGAGCGCAGACCGCGTTGCCGGCAGATAAGGAACAAGCCTTCCTGGACTTACTTTCTCAGGACTTTGTTGTACGGGTTGCGGTCACGGTGGAGATCGCCACGTTCGCTCGCGCGCTCTTGCGACAATACCTCAACAAGCCGAACGACGCGATTCACCTTGCGACGGCTGCCCTCAACAATCTCGACGAATTTCATACCTACGATAAAAACGACATTCTCCCGCTCGATGGTAAGATCAAGCGGGTAGACGGCGAGCTATTGAAGGTCAAGCGCCCACCCGAACCGCCGCCCGGCACGGCGTTGCCGATGTTCGACGATAAGAAGAAGGCGTCCGATGCGGCGACGTAAAGCGAAAACGGGTGATATGGCTCAAGCGCGGCGGTTCATCGACAAGGCCAAAGAGCTTGGCTGCGACGAGTCTGGCGAATCGTTCGAGCAGGCATTCAAGAAGATCGTGCCGCCGAAGCGGTCAAAGAAGCCATAAAACGCAAGAGCTGGAGGCGTTTCCGCTTCCAGCTCCGACTCTTGGCGAGTGCCAAGCCTGTCCCACATATTCTACACTGTCTAGACCTAGATTTCAAGGGGACCACCAAGCCCTAGTGGATCCCCTTACTCCACCTTGCTGTACGTGAAGTGTGGACGTGAGGGGAATCGAACCCCCTGCGTCTGCTTGACAGGCTTGGCACTCCACCAGGAAGCACGCCCGTGGAAGCCCATCATATCACCCGAGTTTGGGTACGTCAAATATAATATCGCCTAAAAAAGACCAATGTAGATGGCTGGTTGCAGCGCCCCTTAAAGGGACCAGAGGTCGAGACTCCGAGACTCCGATCATACCTCCTACAGCGGTTACGTCGGTCAACTAAGACTTGATCAATTCTTCGCGTCACCTACATATTCGAATAAAACTTGCCTTGCCTTACCGTCGAAGTTCACGCTGACTACTCGGCGGACTAGCGGATTGTCGACACCGGCCTTCATGATTTCCTCTTCGGTAAGCCCAGTTCTTGAGATGAGAAATGGCACCGTGCGCTGCCCATTATCGATTTGTTTTTGCTTTTCGCTTCGAAGAACGTTCTCAAGGCGCTTACGTTTCTCTCGCAAAGCTCTTTTGGACCTAACTGCCTGCCAAAGAGCAATTACAGAACCGAATACCACAACGATTGATGCGACAATCGTTGCAACATCAGCGTAGTTGTGTACGTCGCTAGATTGCATCCTTGACACCGCCCACAAACTGCAGCATTGGAATAACTATCCCAGCGATAATGGCTTCATCCATTGTAGCCCTCCGTCAGGTTGAGAAAATTGCTCTGGGTACAGAAGAATGCCCAGATGAGAGCATCGTCTACAAGTCTCTTTTAGCGGAGCGCGCATCGCCGGAATCATGACGTTCGTGGCAGGCCGTGACCCTCGGTCATAGCGGCCCAATAAGCCATCTCTGCTAAGCGCGCAGTCAGCAAACATTTTGCTAACGAAGTCCTTGCGAGACCTTGCAGGTAGATGTCACTGGACGGCATGGCCGCGAGAGGTTGCCCGAAGACAACCTCAGCAACTGATACCGGACGGCAGAGGCTGACAACCCCGCTGACGGTTTTGAAGACCAGCAGGGGCACCAGCCCCATACTTCTCCCACGAGTGGGTCGTCCAACTACGCCGCACGAGTCGCCGTTGTCCTCCAAGCTCATGAGAAACTTACTTCTCATGTAGTGCCGGGGCTTTAGCCCCGGGGTCCCCGTGCCGCAAACGCCGCAGATCGCCGTCGCGAATGGTCAGGCCTATGCCGTCGAAATATTCCATGAGCGGCAGCGCGTACTTGCGCGACGTTCCAAGTGCATCGCGCACTTGGGCCATCGTCGCGCTTACGCCGCGCACCAACGTCTGTTCCAGCAGCCTGCGCGCTCTATCGATCTGCTCGCGGCGATACACGTCATCGCCGATGCGGATGAGCGCGCCCGCCGCATAGAGCGACTCGAGGGCTTCATCGAGTGCCGCTATCTTGGCGGCCGCTAGCTGGACGGCTAAACCGTCGTGCGAATGCGGCACCAGCGGATTTGCAGGATCCGCTGCGAGCGCGGTGCTGAAGAAAGAGCGCTGCTCGCGCGTGAGCGACGGCGTGAAGCTGGGCAAACGCCAGTAGCGGCCGCCTTGGACGACCCGCCCGTCATGCTGCCAAGCGTCGAGCAGGCGCGCCATCAACTTCTCGTCCACACCGAGCGATCGCGCCATTTCCTGCGATGTCGCCCCAGCGAGCCACGCTTTGTCTCGATGGATGTCGGCGAGCCAGCGCGCAACGAGTTCAAACGCGCCGTCAAAGGCATCGCGCGAAAGGTACGCCACCGGCTTCTGCAGCGCGATCGCGCGGCCGTCCTCGATCAGCCGCTCGATTTCCGCCTTGGCCGCTTCGAGGACCAGGTTCGACGCGGCAGCGAGTCTGCTAAGCTCAACCGGTGCGAGGCCGCCGGCTCGCAGCGCTCGCAGCAAGGGAGACGCGCCCTCGTCGGCCGCGATGTCGACTGCATCAACTCCGTCGGCCACATCGGCGACTGCCACCGCTCCGCCGAGCAGATTCTTCGGACTCAGCCTGCGCAGCACGAGCCGGCTTCCCGGATAGAACACCGCCGGGCGTGACAGCGCGAGCCGCGCGCGCGCCGTCTGTGCAGCGGACGGAACGCCGGCATCGAAGATGAGCGAGCCGGGGATCTCCGCGGAGCCGATGTGAGCGCGCACCGGCGTGCGCCGCTTCAAGAGTTTCTCAGCACCGAGCAGGGGCGTGAAATCCACCGCGAGGCTGCTGGAAGGCTTGAACTCGCGCGGCGCGACAAGCGCCTCGCCGCGGTGGATGTCCGACACGCCGATGCCCGGAAGATTGAGCGCGGCACGCGACCCGCCGCTGACCGCATCGACTTTTTTGCCGAACACCTGGATGCTGCGAACCCGAGCCGCGAGGCCGCTCGGTTGCAATGCGAGCGTGTCACCTGTTTTGATCGTGCCTTGCATCAGCGTGCCCGTGACGACGGTGCCGTGGCCGGGCATCGCAAAGACGCGATCCACCGGAAGATAAGCGGGCGCCGCCGGGTCGCGCGGAGGCAAGGAGACCAGCGCGTCGTGGATGGCGCGCTTCAAGTCCTCGATGCCTTCGCCGGTCGTGTTCGAGACGGCGATGACCGGAGCGCTGTGGGCAAACGTATTCGAACAGACCTCGCGCGTGAGCGCGCCTGCGATCTCGAGTTCGTCCGGCCCCACGAGGTCGCGTTTGGTCAACACGATGATCGCGCTCTTCACGTTGAGGACGTTGAGGATGTGGAGATGCTCCAGCGTCTGCGGTCGCGGGCCCTCGGCGGCGTCGACGACCAGCAGCAGCAGCTCCATGCCGGCGGCGCCCGCAAGCATGTTGTGAAGGAAGCGCTCGTGCCCGGGCACGTCGATGATGCCGGCCTCAACGCCATCGTCGAAACGCAACGGAGCGAAGCCGAGATCGAGGGTCATGCCGCGCTCGCGCTCTTCGATGAAGCGGTCGGGATTATGCCCCGTCAGTGCGATGACGAGCGAACTCTTGCCGTGATCGACGTGCCCGGCCGTGCCTATGATGTGCATATGGAACAGGAACCTGTAGTCCCCTAAATGTCGAGCGGGACCTTCAGGTCCTGCTGCTTAGCGCCCCTACCAGCGTCTGGAGGAGCTGCGGCTCCTCCGCCTCTCGGACCGTGCGCAGATCGATGACGAGTTTCGGTCCTTCTATGCGCCCGATGACGGGTGGGCTCGCGCGCCGTAGCGATTGCGCCAGCGCATCAGGTCCGGCCGCCGGCTTCTCAATACCGATGCCCGCGGATGGCAGCGCTGCATCGGGCAGGGTACCACCTCCGGTGGTCGAGGTCGTGGAAAGCACGGTGATGCGCGCGTCGGAAACGCGGCGTTTGAGTTCGGCGCACAGCGCGTCAGCGCGAGCGCGCAGGTGCTCGGCACTTTGCGCGAGCATCGCGAAAAGCGGCAGCTCGGTAAGCCGCTCGGGCTCGAGGTACGCCGCAAGCGTCGCGCCCAACGCAGCGAGCGTCATCTTGTCCACGCGCAGCGCTCGCAGGAGCGGATTGCGTTTCAGCGCGTCGATGAGATCGGCTCTGCCCGCGATGATGCCGCATTGCGGTCCGCCAAGCAACTTGTCGCCCGACACGGCGACGAGATCGAGACCCGCGGCGATCTCTTCAGCTACGGTCGGCTCGTGAGGAAGGCCAAAACTCTGCAAGTCCACGAGCGCGCCGCTGCCGAGGTCCTCAAACGAGAGCACGTCGAGTTCCTTGGCCAGGGCTGCCAGCGCCGCGGGATCCACATCAGCGACGAAGCCGCTCATGCGGAAATTGCTCTGATGGCTGCGCATGAACATCGCGGTGTTCGCATTCCACGCATTGCGAAAATCACGCGCATAGGTCTTATTGGTGGTGCCGACTTCGACAAGCGCGGCGCCGCTCTTGGCCAGCACTTCGGGCAGGCGGAATCCACCGCCGATCTCGATGAGCTGGCCGCGGCTCACGACGACCTCGCGTCCGCGTGCGAACGTATCGAGCACGAGCAGCACCGCAGCCGCGCAGTTGTTCACCACGAGAGCGGCCTGCGCTCCGCTGAGTTCTCGCAGCTGCGAGGCGACGCGGTCGTGCCGGCTGCCGCGCTCGCCGAGTTGCAGATCGTATTCGAGGTTGGTGTAGCCGGCGCCGAGGCGCGACACTTCTTGCAACGCGGCAGCGGCCAGCGGCGCGCGCCCGAAGTTCGTATGCAACAGAACCCCGGTGCCGTTGATCACCGAGACGAGCCCTTGGGCCTGAGCTACGGCCAAGCGCGACAGCATTCGATCGCGCAACGCTTCGAAGGCTGGTGCACTATCGCCCGAGGAGCGCGCCTCCTCGAGCACGTCGTGCACCCGTGACTTTACCGCCGAGCGTCCTAGGACGGACTCATATGCGGCGATCGAAGGATCGGTTGTGAAACGGTGAACGGCGGGGATGTCGCGCATGGCGGCGCCGCGCTACGCGGCGGCGAGGTGTTTTTCCAGCATCGTCGCGAGATGCTTCTCGGGCACGTAGCCGACGATCCGGTCTACCGGCTCACCCGACTTGAACAGGATGAGACAGGGAATGCCGTGGACATCATACTGCACGGCGACGTTGGGATTCTCATCCGTATCGACTTTGACGACTTTTAGCCGGCCCTTGTATTGCTCTGCGATCTTGTCGACCACCGGCGCGACCATTTTACACGGCCCGCACCACGTGGCCCAAAAGTCGACCAGTACCGGGCTGCTCGACTTGAGCACCTCGGAATCGAACGTGGCTTGGCTGACGGCTGGGACTTGACTCAAGATGCTCTCCTTTGGCGTTGGAGCAAGCAGTTTCGAGCCGCCCAGCGGCCCTGCCTTTAAGCGCTATGCGCCGGGATAGTAAGTGGTATGCCGGACCCTAATGTGTATGCCGGACTTTAGTCCGGCACGTCCACCAGCACGCCATCCGGCGTCCAGCGCGGATTCTCTTCCGGATACCCGCGCGGATTGCAGACGATGCGCGTCGCGCCGACCTCGTAATCCATCGCGTCATGCATGTGTCCATGGATCCACAGCGGCGGGCCGAGCTCGGCGATAAGCGGCTCGAGGTCGGATGCGAAGAAGCCGTTGATCGGCGACCCCGCATAGCGCGGCTTGACGCTTCGCAACGACGGCGCCATATGGGTGACGACCACCGCACGTTTTCCTTTCGGGTAGGAAGCTCGCAGCCAATCGACGCTGTGCTGATGGTAGTCCATCAAGTCCGGCACCGTTATTTCTTTCATCTCGAAATACTGGAGCAATCGCGCAATCGCCGGCGCTTCCGCGCCACGCGCCATGTCGCTCCATAACGTGCAGCCGAGGAAGGTCACGCCGCCGACTTCGACGCTTTGATTCTCAAGCAGGTGAACGTTTGGCAACGGCGCGAGCGCCTCGCGGTACATCGGCAGCACTTCGGAAAACACGCGGCAGTCGAACTCGTGATTGCCAAGAATTGTGATCACAGGTAGGTCGCCCGGAAATGTTTTGAGGAAATCGCGCAGGCTGCCGGGCCGCGTGTCGATATCGCCGGCGAGCACCAACACGTCGCCACGAACGGAAAAAGGCTCGATGGGAGCCTTTTCAAGATGCAGATCCGACATGACGTGGAGTCTCATGGCCGCACGCATCCGCGCCTGGGCGCTAAAGTCCTTTCAACAGCGCAAGTCCTTGATAGGCGGCGGCGGCAGCTCTACCGTGTAGTAAGTACAGAGCAAACCTTCGGGGCACGGGGGTTCCCGTTGGGGCGGCACGTGAGCGAGGACAAGGTGAAGAGGCCGCGTGGCGTCTTCGCAAACGAGGACGTTGGCAATGATGGTCGGATAACCAATCGACCAGACTTCTACCGTGCTGATTCCGGGTTGCAGACCAAGAATCGCGAACTCACCGCGACCGTTTGTTCTCGCCGCCATGCTCCGTTCGGGCCAGATGACCCGCACCTCTGCCCCTGCCCACGGTCCCGTCCAGTTCACGACCGTGCCGCGGATGCCGCCGGTCATATCGGCGCTAACCGGCGGGGTCTGAGCAAAAACGAAGAGGGAGAAAACCAACGCCACGAATAGGCGCTTCATGCAGATCACGTTGTCCGAGGGGGTATAGAACCCTTTACAAGCATGCACGGACCTAAAGGTCCGTGGCTACGCTTGAGATCTTTTCCATTTCTTCAGCGCGCCGGCCGATATTGGCCGCCGCGATCACGCTGTCGCCTTCGTCCAACTTCATGACCCGCACGCCCTGCGCAGAGCGCCCAGTCTCGCGGATCTGGAAAACCTTCGTGCGGATGACCACACCGTGCGCCGAGATGAGCATGATGTCGTCGTCGGGCTTGACCAACATCTGCTCGACGATCTCGCCGTTCTTCGACGTCTTGGCGAACGCTTTGATGCCCTTGCCGCCGCGGTTGGTTTTCCGATAGCGATCGATCTGCGTGCGTTTGCCGTAGCCTTTGCTCGTGATCATCAGCACCTCGCGCCGATCCTTGCTCACCGCGTCCATCGCTTGTACGAGATCGCGCGAGCCCAGACGCACGGCGCGCACGCCGCGGCTGGCGCGGCCCATCGGCCGCACCGTCTTCTCGTCGAAGCGGATCGCGTAACCACCGGTCGTGGCGAGGATCAGCTCGGCCTTGCCGCCGGTCAGCGTGACGCTCAACAGCTCGTCGTGCGGCATGAGATTGATCGCGATGAGACCCGAGCGGCGCACGTTGCCGAATTCCGACAACGCGGTCTTCTTGATGTAGCCTTTTTTGGTGACCATCACCAAGTATTCTTCGGTCTTGAGTTTGCGCACGGGGAACACCGCAGAAACGGTTTCCCCCGGCGGCAACGTCAGAAGATTGACCAGCGCCGTGCCGCGCGCTTGGCGCGAGGCGTCCGGAATCTCATGCGCCCGCAGCCTGTGGACGCGTCCGCGATTCGTGAAGAAGAGGACGTGCTGATGGGTGGTGGCTGAGAACAGCCGCCGCACGACGTCTTCCTTTTTCAGCGCCAGACCGGAGATGCCGCGCCCGCCGCGGTTCTGCGAGCGGAACACGTCCACGCTCTGACGCTTTATGTAGCCGCCTGACGTCGCGGTGATGACGACTTCCGAGTCCGGGATGAGGTCCTCGATCGCGAATTCGCCCTCGGCTTCCACGATCTGCGTGCGCCGCTTGTCGCCGAATTTTTTCTTCAGCGCGCCGATCTCGTCTTTGATGATCGCGTAGCGGCGCCGCTCGCTGCGCAGGATCTCCTCGAGATTGGCGATCGTCTTGAGCAGGGCGAGGTATTCCTCTTCGATCTTCAGGCGCTCGAGTTCGACAAGGCGCTGCAGGCGCAGGTCGAGGATCGCGTTGGCCTGGATCTCCGTCAGCTCGAACTTCTTCATCAAGCCTTCGCGCGCTTCTTCGGTGGTCTTCGAAGCGCGGATGAGCTTGATGATCGCATCGAGATTTTGAAGCGCGATGCGATAGCCTTCCAAGATATGCGCGCGCTCTTTGGCCTTGCGCAAATCGTATTGCGTGCGCCGCGTGACCACGATCATGCGATGCCGGATATACTCGTCTAGCATCTGGCGCAGCGTGAGCGTGCGCGGCTGGCCGTCGACCAAGGCGACGTTGTTGACGCCGAACGAGGTCTGCAGCGGCGAATGCCGGTACAATTGGTTCAAAACGAGCTGCGCGGGCACGTCGCGCTTCAGCTCGATCACGATGCGCATGCCCTTGCGATCGCTCTCGTCGCGCAGATCGGCGATGCCGGTGGTGCGCTTCAAGGCGACCATCTCGGCGATGGTCTCCAAGAGCCGCGATTTGTTGACTTGGAACGGGATCTCCGTCACGATGATGGCCTGGCGCCCGCCGCGTATCTCTTCGAATTCGTGCTTTGCGCGCAAAAGCAGCGAGCCGCGTCCCGTGAGGTAGCTTTGCTTGATGCCGTCGCGTCCCAAGATGAGTGCGCCGGTCGGAAAATCCGGACCGGTCACGATTTTCAAGAGTTCGTTGTCTTTGATGTCGCGATCTTCGATCATGGCGACCAGCGCGTCGCAGATCTCGGTGAGATTCTGCGGCGGGATGTTGGTGGCCATGCCGACGGCGATGCCCGAAGAGCCGTTGACCAACAGATTCGGCAGGCGCGCGGGCAACAAGGTGGGCTCGCGCGACGAGGAATCGTAGTTGGGGACGAAATCAACGGTCTCGCGGTCGATGTCAGCCAGCATCTCCAGCGCCAAGTGCGCGAGACGCGCTTCGGTGTAGCGCATCGCCGCAGGCGGATCGCCGTCGATCGATCCGAAGTTGCCGTGACCTGCGATGAGGGGATAGCGCAACGAGAAATCCTGCGCCATGCGCACGAGCGCGTCGTAGACCGAGGTGTCGCCGTGGGGGTGATAGTTCTTCAGCACCTCGCCCACGGTGCCGGCGCACTTGCGATGGGGTTTGTCGGGGTTCAGCCCCATCTGGGACATGGCGTACAAGATGCGCCGATGGACGGGTTTGAGGCCGTCACGCACGTCCGGAAGCGCGCGCGCCACGATCACGCTCATGGCGTAATCGAGGTACGAGCTGCGCATCTCGTCCTCGATGTTGACCGTCAGAACCCGGTCGGAGGGCATGCTGTGGCGGTATTCCTCGAAACTTACTTCGGGGCGCGGCTTCTTGCCGCTGCCGTCACGAGAACGAGCGTCGTCGCGCGGAGACACAGATGAATTGTAGCCTTTTCTAGAGCAAAAGCATCAACAGACGTTAACAGGTCAGGGTTCGATTTTGGGCCTCTTGCCTCCCGCCAAAACGGCTCTTTTAGCAGGAGCTGAAGCCCCCGCTCCACACTTGCTACTGCGATGGCATCGTTCACCAGCGCGCTACCGACCGCGTCCTATACCGAGCGGCTCGGAGCCCGGCTCGCCGCAGCCAGCCCCCGAGGCCTCACGATCTTGCTGCGCGGGCCGCTCGGCGCCGGAAAGACGACGCTGGTCGAGGGCTTCGTCGAGGCCATCGGCGCGGGTCACGCGGCCAGCCCAAGCTTCGTCTTGGCGCACTCGTACCCAGACGGCCGCATACCGGTCTGGCATCTTGACCTTTTTCGCATCGTCGAACAGCGCGACATCGACGATCTGGACCTTTCCCAGTACTTCTCGGAAGACGCCGTGACGTTGATCGAATGGCCTGACAACGCCGAGGGAGCATGGCCGCCTGATCGCGTCGAGATCGATTTGAGCATCGACGGCGAGGCCCGGGTGGCGAAAGTAACCGGCTTCGGCACGGGCGCACCCATCGTCGACGCCCTTGCAGCGGAGAGCGCAGGATGAACCGCGCAAATGCGGTGCTCGGCATCTCCACGTCAGGGCCCGTCGAAGCGGCCATCCTGGACGGCGCTCGCGCGTTTGTGGGCGCAACCAAAGAGCAGGCGCTGGCATCGCTGCTCGGCTGCGTGGAGCGCGTCTTGCGCGACGCCGGCATGTCTCTTGACAGGGTTGCGCTTATCGCGGTGTGCGTGGGCCCGGGATCCTTCACCGGTCTGCGCATCGGCGTCGCGTTCGCCAAATCGCTCGCGCAAGCGCGCGACATCCCGCTCGTCGGCGTGTCCGCTTACGATGTCGCGCAAGCCGGGCACGAGCCGACCCACACCGGCGTAGCTCTTGTGGCGGGAAAGCGCGGTTTCTACTACGCTCGCTTGCGTGCCCACAAGAACGCACCGTTCGATTTCGTGCGCGGCGACAGAACGGCGATGGCCGAGGCGATTCGCGTCGCCGCAGGAACGGGCGACGCGCCGGTGACGCTGTACGGCGAGATGCCCGGCAGCGTGGATGCACCGCACGTCGTGGGCAGCAGTTTTGCGCAGCGGCCGCCGGGAGATCGCGCGCGCGAGGTGGCCAAACTCGGCTTGCAAGCGCGCAAGGCGGGGGCGTCGGGCGACTGGCGCACGCTGGAGATCGACTACGGGCAGGCGCCCTACGTGCCGTAGCGCGCAGGGGGGCCGATGTTCCGGGAGCGCGAACCAAATTCGCCAATGAAATCGCTCCCGCGAACGCTGGACATCGAACCCATGAGTCTCGAACACATCCCGGACGTTCTGCGGGTCGAGAACCTGTGTTTCGTCACCACCTGGCCGCGCAACGCCTTCCTCAACGAACTGACCGAGAACAAACTGGCGCACTATTTCGTGGGCCGGGCGGACGACAAGATCATCGCCTACGGCGGTTTGTGGGTCATCCTCGAAGATGCGCATATCACCACCGTCGCGGTCGAGCCGGACTATCAGCGCCACCGATACGGCGAGCGCATGCTGATCCGGCTGCTCGAGGAATCGATCGAACGCGGGGCGTCCTGGATCACGCTCGAAGTGCGCGAGTCGAACGTCGCGGCGCAGCGCCTGTATAAGAAGTATGGCTTCAGCATCGTGAACACGCGGCGCGGCTACTATTCGGACAACGATGAGAACGCGCTCGTGATGTGGGCCGGCAACCTCAAAGGCGCGATCTACCGCAATCGCTTGAACACGCTGAAAGCGAGTCTCGACTGACGGCGCGTCTGCAAGCAGTGCCTCCCTCCGAAGATTCTTCCGCCGAAGCCGGATCTGGAGCACGTCTTCTCGCGATGTGCGCTGCGATGCGAGAACGGCTTGCGCGGCCGCGCTATCGCCACGTGCTCGCGGTGGCGCGCACGGCGGAGCGTTTGGCTCGCCGCTACGGCCTCCCGACCTGGAAGGCGCGCATCGCAGGCGTGCTGCATGACGCGGCCCGTGAATGGCCGCCTGATGAGCTGCTCGCCTATGCGCTCCGGCACGGCTTGCCGGTCTCCGAGAGCGAACGGCGTGCTCCGACGCTGTTGCACGCGCGGGTCGGCGCGGACATCGCGCGCCGGGAGTTCGGCGTCACCGATCCGGACGTGGCCGCCGCGATCGAGACGCACACCGTGGCGCGACCCGGCATGACGGATCTTCAAAAAATCCTGTATCTGGCGGACACGTTCGAACCGTGCCGGCAATTTCCGCAGCGCGCGCAACTCGAAGCGGCGGCGCTGCGTTCGCTCGACGAGGGCATGCTGGCGTGCATCGAAGCGTCGATTGAATACCTGAGAGAGCGCAGCGTTCCCGTTGCGCCCGAAACTATGGAGGCGTACCGCGCGTTGGTAGAACGATATGGCAAAACGTCCTAAGTCCCGGGCTCCGAAGCGGGCAAAACCAGTGGTCGCACGCAAGAAAAAAGCGCGCATCGCGCGGCCTTCACTCGGCGGAGCCAAACGCTTCATCGCGCGAAGCGAATTCTTAGCGCCGCAGCGAAACGGCATCGCCACGACTCGCGACACCGTGGGAGCGCTCAACGACGCGCAAGCGCTCGAACTGGCGCGGCGCTGCCGCACCGCCGCGTTGGAGAAAAAGGGCGAAGACGTGGTCATGTTGGACATCCGCCGCCGCGCCAACTTCGCCGACTACTTCGTGCTAGCCACGGGTCGTTCGCTGATCCAAGCGCGCGGCATCGCCGACGCAGTCGTCGAGGCCTGCGAAGACGAGTACGGCGCGCCGGTGAGGACCGAGGGTTATAATGAAGGCGGCTGGATCCTCGTTGACTACGGTGCGGTGATCCTCCACGTTTTTCTGCCGCAGACGCGCGAGTTTTACAACCTCGAGCGGCTGTGGGGAACGCCCAATGCGCCGGCCAAGAAACGCTGAGGCCTTAGGGTGTGGAACAGACTTAAGAAGAAAACCCGTCAACGGATCATCCGTACCTTCACGCTTATCTTTCTCGTGCTCTTCGTGCTTTCGGTCGCAGCCGCGCTGCTGATCACGGGTTTGCAGGCTCCCAGCCAATGACGCTTGGACCTGCCGAACTGGTGATGTGGATCTAGGGATTCGCGGCAAGGTCGCGCTCGTCACCGGTGCCAGCTCGGGCCTCGGCGAGGCGGTGGCGCTTCAGCTAGCCGGCGAGGGGGCTAAGATCGCGGTGGCGGCGCGCCGTCTCGATCGCCTCGAAAACGTCGCGCGCGAGGCTAAACGCCGCGGTGCGCCAGATGCCCGTCCGTTCGCGCTCGACCTCGAGGACCCAGACTCGATCGATGCGCTGCTCGGCAAGGTTCGCGCAGACCTCGGGCCTATCGATATCCTCGTCGTCAATAGCGGTGGTCCAAGATCGGGAACCTACCTCGATCTCAAGCTCGAGGACTTCGACACTGCCTATCGGGGCATTCTTCGCGGCGCGCTGCAGTTGATCAGCGCCGTCACGCCCGAGATGCGCGGGCGCAAGTGGGGCCGGATCGTCGCGCTGACCTCGACGTCGGTCAAGCAGCCCATCCCGACGCTGGCGCTTTCGAACACGTTTCGCACGGCGCTGATCGCCGCGTTGAAAACGCTCTCCGGAGAAGTCGCGCCGGATGGCATCACGGTCAACGCGATTGCGACCGGCCGCATTCTGACCGATCGGCTGCGCCAGATCTACGGCGATGAAGATGCGATTCACAAAGCCGCAGCCGCCGAGGTGCCGATCCGGCGTGTCGCCACGCCCGAAGAATTCGCGCCGCTGGTCGCGTTCTTGTGCGGCGAGCCGGCGCGCTACATCACGGGGCAGACGATCGCCGTCGACGGCGGTCTGATCAAGAGCCTGTTCTAGCCATCTAATGTAGCGTTCCGAGCGCTAGCTCGGAGTACGTCCTATAAGGCCGCGAGCAGCGCTCGGGCATGGTCGGCGACGCTGCCGATCAAGAGATAGTCTGCGATTTGAGCGATCGGCGCGCGTTCGTCCTCGACAAAGACGACGATGACGCGCGCACGACGCATTGCCGTGTTGTGCTCGGTCGAGCCGTTCACGCCAAAAGCGACGTAGAGGTCGGGCGCATACGATCGGCCGGCAACGGCGTTAGGATCGATGACGGTAGCGCCAAGCGCTTTCGCGCAAGCCCGCGCCGCCTCTGTGGTCGCTTGATCGAGATCGGCCGCGATCGCGACGACGCGCCGCGCCATCGTATCCGGCTCAATCGGTGCTTCTTGCGCGAAAGTTTCTGGTGCCGGAGCCAAGGTTTGTAGTGCCGGAGCCAAGGTTTGTAGTGCCGGAGCCAAGGTTTGTAGTGCCGGGGCTTTAGCCCCGGTAGGGAGCGTTGTCGCGGCGAAGTGCGTGACGCCTCGCGGGATAAGTGTCGCCACGGTTAAGCCGGCGGGGCAGCGGCTTGTGACTTCGACCACTCCGCGATAGCGCGGTCTCCGCGCGCGAAGCGCACCGTCCTCGTCCACGCCGATGTCGGAGCAGCAGGCGAGCAGCGTCGCATTCAGCGTCGCGGCCAGTCTGGAGGCGATGGCATCGCCTGCGCCCGCATGCGGCAGAATGATAAGCGTAGCGCCTTCAGTCCGAGCAAACTCGGCGAGTGCTTGCGCGGCGTCACCTGCGTTTGCAACGTCGATGCGCACTGCGCTGGAGGCGGCTTCCGCTTTTCGCGCGATGCGCTCGGCCACGCGCGCGATGCCTGATTCGTCTTCGAAGTCCACCGTCAGCACGCGGGCTTTGCCGGCCGCGACCGGTGCGGTGGACGAGATGATCGCATCCGTCGGGCAGGCGCGCACGCATACATCGCAATCCACGCAGTTCTCGAAGATGACGCATTTGCCGTCGCGCACCTCGAGCGCGTTGAAGGCGCAGGCCTTCAGACACTCCGCCGTGCCGTCGCATTTTTCGAGATCGACGCTTACCGGCACGTCACAACAGCGCGCGGTCGCGCAGCGCGGCGACGAGCGTGATCGCGTCGACCGTCTCGTTGGCGCGTTTTTTCCGCGTCGCTTCCGGCGAGCCGTCGAGCACGCCGCTTGATGGAAGCGGGTTTGGCGCGCCGATGGCGGCAAGCGTCAGGTCGACGATCGGTTTTTTCGCCGCGCGCATGAGCAGCAGCGGCGAGATCGTGCGCACCGCGATGCCGTACGGAGCGGCGGCGAGCACGACCGGTGGCGTGGCGGAGGAACGCACCAAAGAAGTCGTTCCGATGGAAGCGACGGACACGCCATTGTCGTCGGTCGCGATGTCGATCACGCCGCTCAAGAGTCCGGCCTCGAGGTAGGCGGACAGAAAACCCGGCACGGCGCCGCTGCCGAACGAGGCGGACGATGCGCCGCAGAGCACGACATCGGCGCTGCCTGCGTGACGGATCGCCGCAGCGAGCGCTGCAGCGACGCCGCGTTCATCAGCCTGCTCCAGCAAAGGATCGCCGAGCGCGATCAAAGGATCGGCGCCGAACACGGCTGCCTCGCGCAACGCGGAAGAAGCGCCTGGACCGGCGCTAATCGTGAAAAACGTCGAGCTGGTCTTCTTGGCGAGCTGCCCGGCGAGTTCGAGCGCATTGCGGTCGAGCGGATTGAGGACGGGCTCGGCGTCCTGCAGGTCGAGCACTTGACGGAAGCGGTCCCAAGCAACCTTTTCGGGGTTGGGGACCGCCGTCACGCAGACCGCGATGCGCACTACTTGAGGAGTTCTTCCGCGATGATCATGCGCTGGATCTCGTTGGTGCCCTCGTAGATCGCGAGGATGCGCGCGTCGCGATAACCGCGCTCGATGCCCGTCTCTTTCATGAAGCCCATGCCGCCGTGGATCTGCAGCACGCGGTCGATCACCCAGATCGACATGTCCGAGCAATAGCGCTTGACCATCGCCGCTTCCATCGAGAAACGCTCGCCGCGATCCGCCTTCCACGCCGCATGATAGACCATGTTGCGCGCGGCGTAGATCTTGGTCGCGATGTCGGCCAGCATGAACTGCACGGCTTGCTGTTTGGCGATCGGTTTGCCGAACTGCACGCGCTCCTTGGCGTGCGCGATCGCTTTTTCGAGCGCCAGCTGCGAGCCGCCCACGCACCCGGCGCCGAGCGATAAGCGGCCCATGTCGAGCGTGCGCATGGCGGTGATGAAGCCCATGCCTACTTGGCCGATGACGTGATCCGCCGGCACCTTTGCGTCCTGGAAGATCAGCTCGCAGGTGTGGCTGCCGTACAGCCCCATTTTGCGATCCTTGGGCCCGCGCTTGACGCCGGGCTGGTTGAGATCCGTCCAAAACGCCGTGATGCCGCCGCGCGCGCCGAGATTCTTGTCGGTCACCGCGAACACGGTGGCGAAGTCAGCGATGTCGCCGCTGGTGATGAAATGCTTGACGCCGTTGAGCAGGAACGTATCGCCCTCGCGCCGCGCCGCCGTTTGAATGGCGGCCGCATCCGAGCCGGCGTTGGGTTCGGACAGCGCGAAGCAGGCCAGCTTCTCGCCGGTGCAGAGCTGCTCCATGTACTTGTCCTTGAGCTCTTTGCTCCCGTCGAGGTGCACCGCCATAGCGCCGATGCTGCAG
Source organism: Candidatus Tumulicola sp. (assembly GCA_035601835.1). Taxonomy (NCBI): domain Bacteria; kingdom Bacillati; phylum Vulcanimicrobiota; class Vulcanimicrobiia; order Vulcanimicrobiales; family Vulcanimicrobiaceae; genus Candidatus Tumulicola; species Candidatus Tumulicola sp. The sequence goes on from DATNNM010000011.1 coordinate 263,116, forward strand.
TGCGCTCCGATCAAGTTAGAAAACGCGGCATTGGCTCGGCCGAGCTCTTCAAGCGCCACGCAGTAGCCGAGTTCGCCGATGCCGGCGCCGCCGTATTCGTCGGAAAACGGCAGACCGAAGAGCCCCATCTCTTTCATCTTGTTGATGGCGGCTTGCGGGATCTCGTCCGTGTCCTCGACCTGGTTGCCGATCGGCCAGAGTTCTTTCTCCACGAACTCGCGGATCGAACGCTTGAGGAGTTTCAAATCCTCGGGCAGTTCGAAGTTCAGACCTTCAGGTTTGGTGGCGATAGCCATATCGATTTCTCCTCCGAGCTTCGCTCGGAACGCTACATCAGGTTCCCGTGAATTTCGGGCGGCGCTTGCCGAGGAACGCCGCGACGCCTTCCTTAGCGTCGTTGCTGTTGAAGATCGCCAGCGCACCCTCGGCTTCCGCGCGCAATCCGGCGGCAATGCCTTCGTCGAGCCCGACATTGGTCGTGTGTTTGATATACTTCATCGCGATCGGCGCCGACATCGCGAGCTTGCGCGCGAGGTTGCGCGCATGGGTCAGCACTTCGTTGTCCGGAACGACTTTGTTCACGAGCCCATAGCGCTGCGCATCATCGGCCTTGACGAGATCGCCGGTGAGCATCATCTCCAGGGCGCGTCCTTTGCCGACCAAGCGCGTCAAGCGCTGGCTTCCGCCCCAACCCGGGATGATGCCGAGCGAGACCTCGGGCTGTCCGAACTTGGCGCTTTCGGCCGCGATCCTGATGTCGCACGCCATCGCCAGCTCGTTGCCGCCGCCGACGCACACGCCGTTGACCGCCGCGATGACCGGCTTGGGAAAATGCTCGATCTTGCTGAACAGCGCGTGACCGCGTTGCACTGAAGAGCGCACGCCGGCGTCATCGAGGCCGACGAACTCGTTGATGTCGGCCCCGCCGATGAACACGTACTGGCCCGCGCCGGTGATGACGACGGCGCGCGTCGCCGGATCGTTTTCCAGCGCGTCGAACGCAGCGTTCAACTCCTCCAGCGTCGCTTTCGACAACGAATTCGCGGGCGGCCGGTTGATGGTGAGCAGCGCGACGCCGCCTTGGACGTCGACGAGGATATTGGAATACGTCGCAGTCTCGGGCATGTCACGAATACCCCAAAAAGCCGCGGCCCGTTTTTTTGCCGAGCGCGCCTTTGGCCACGAGTCCTTCGAGCGTGGCGCTCGGCTTATAGTTGTCACCGTGCTTGGCGTGAAGCGAGCGCAGCGTTTCGAGCACCACGTCGAGCCCGATCGTGTCGGCCTGCTCGAGCGGACCGACGGCCAAACCGGCGCCCGCGCGCATTGCGAGATCGATATCCTTGGCAGACGCGATATCCTCATCCAAAAGCCGGCCCGCTTCGGCGATGGCGGCGTAGGTGAAGCGCTCGACGAGCGCGGCCTCTTTGTCTTGGGTGATCGCCATCGGTTACTTCGCCTCCGCGCCGGTGTGCGTGTAGAAGCCCTTGCCGGTCTTCACTCCCAAATGGCCGGCTGCGACAAGTTCGCGCAGCTCCGGCGGCGCGGCAAAACGCGGGCCATACGCCTTTTCCAATGTCGCTGCGACGTCTGCCGCGATATCCAGCCCGAGCATGTCTGACAGCAGGAAGGGTCCGATGGGTGCGCCGCCCTTTGCGGTGACGATCGCGTCGACGGTCTGGGGATCGACGCCTAGCTCCGCGCGCGCCTTGATGATCTCGATCATCGAAGCCATCAACACGCGATTGACCACGAAGCCGGCGCACTCTTTGACCTTGACGGGCAGCTTGCGCAATTCTTCGGCGAACGACACCGCGGTGTCCATCGTGTCTTGGCTGGTCTGCGGTCCCGCCACGACCTCGATCAGCTTCATGACCGACGCCGGATAGAAGAAGTGGAAGCCGACCACTTGCGCCGGCCGCTTGGTCGCGCCGGCGATCGCGGTGATGGAGAGCGCCGAGGTGTTGGTCGCCAGGATAGCGGTGCTCTGGCACACTTTGTCGAGTTCGGCGAAAACGCGTTGCTTGAGTTCGAGCTTCTCGGGCACGGCTTCGATGACGAAATCGACGTCGCCGAAATCGTCGTAAGTGAGCACCGGCGTGATGAGCGCGAGCTTGTCGTTCATCTCCGACGCCGTCATCTTGCCTTTGTCAACGCGCCGTTGATAGATGGTGCGAGCGGTCTCCATGCCGTGGTCGAGCGCTTTTTGATCTACGTCTTTGAGCAGGACCGGCAAACCGGACCACGAGACGACTTGCGCGATCTCGCCGCCCATCGTTCCCGCGCCGACCACTGCGCACTTGAAGATATACACTTACGCCGCCTCCGCGTTTTCGATCACGAGCGCGCCGCCTTGGCCGCCGCCGATGCACATGGTCACGAGCCCGAAGCGCTTGCCCTGGCGGCGCATCTCGAACACCAAGGTGGTGGTGAGCCGCGCCCCGGTCGCGCCGATCGGGTGGCCGAGCGCGATCGCGCCGCCGTTGACGTTGACGATGCTGCGGTCCAGCTCCATGATCTTCTCGCAAGCCAGGTACTGCGCGGCGAACGCTTCGTTGAACTCCACGAGTTCGATGTCGTCCAGCGTGATGCCGGCGCGCGCGAGCGCCTTGGGCGTCGCGACCGTCGGGCCCAATCCCATGGTCCTCGGATCGCAGCCGGCAAAAGCGTACGAGCGGATGCGCGCGAGCGGCTTGACTCCCAGTTTCTCCGCCTTTTCCGCGCTGATCACGACGAGCGCGGCGCCCGCATCGTTGAGCGGACACGAGTTGCCGGGCGTGACGGTGCCGCCTTTTTTGAACACCGCCGGATACAGGCTGAGTTTTTGCACGGAGAGTCCGGCCTGCGGGCCTTCGTCTTTGGCGACCGTCTCGGGCTCACCGACCTTCTTGGGCACCTGCACGTGCACGAGTTCATCGTTGAACTTGCCCATGCGCTGAGCGCGGAAAGCCTTGTTGTGGCTTTCGACTGCAAGTTGATCCTGCATCTCGCGCGTGATTGTGAATTCTTCCGCGAGCAGTTCGGCCGTCTCGCCCATGAGCAAGCCCGTGTGATGGTCGGTGAGGCCGGTCCAGATCGGATCGAGCATCTCCACGGGGCGTAGTCGCGCGCCCCAACGCGCCGACGGGATGATGTACGGCGCCATGGATTGGTTCTCGGTGCCACCGACGAGATACACGTCTCCGTCGCCGCTGGCGATGCCCTGCACCGCGTTGGCGATCGATTGTATCCCGCTCGCGCAGTTGCGTTGCACGCTGTAGGCGGGAGTGCCGATGGGAATGCCGACCTCGAGCGAGATCTGTCGCGCGATGTTGGCGAATTCGATCGGCTGCCCGCCGCTGCCGAAGATGACTTCGTCGAAATGTTCGACGCCGATGCCGGAGCGCTCGATCGCGGCCTTGGCCGCGACCGTGCCGAGTTTGAGCGCGTCGTATTCGCGATATGCGCTGCCGAAGTTACCGACTGGGGTGCGCGCGGCGCTGACGATGACCGCGTCGCGCTTGCCGTTATTCGAGCTCATGAGGCGATCTCCGAAATGGGGGCGGTGCGCGCGCCGCGGCGCTTGCCGCCTTTGGTCGACGTCGCGTCGACGACCTCGCTGCGCAGGAGCTGCATGGCGCCGATCAGCCGGTCGAGATGCGGTCGCACGCGCACTTTGATCTGTTCGTAACGCTCCGCGCCGGCGCGCGTGAGTTTGTAGAGCCGGCGGCTGCGCCGGTCAGGATGTTCCCACGTGCCGACCACAAAGCCGCGCTCCTCGAGCCGCCGCAAGAGAGGATACATCGTGTTCGGATTGACCGGCATGACGTCGCCCGTCATCTTTGCGATGCGTTCCATCAGCCCGTAGCCGTGCTCGGGGCTCTTGCCGAGCAGATGAAGGATGAGCAGCGGGACGATGGTCTTCGTCTTCACCGGTCCGCGGAAGATGGCGGAGCCGAATACCGCGTCTTGGTGGCGTGGAGCCGCCCGTCGCGGCACATTATTACTTTTAATAATCATAGAAATGTAAGGGTATCCTAGAGCAACGCCAAGGTCTTGTCAATACCCGGAGCTATCTTTCGAGCCACGTGACGCGCCGGAGGCAGCCGTCTGGCAAGACAGAAAGCTTCCCGCGTGCTGGAAGCGATTAGCGGCGCGCCGGTTTGGAGACCGACGAAGCCCTGGCATGAGTGGGCCGATGAACGCAACGCGCGGCTGCATCGGTTTATCAACGAGGAGCTGTATCCGTATAGCCCGCTTTACCGGCGGCTCTTCGACACGAACAAGATTGACCCGAGGTCGATCCGCACACTCGACGATCTGCGCCGGATACCGTTCACGACCAAGGCCGACATCGCGCCGACCGCCGACAACCCCACCCGTCACCTCGATCTCGTCCTGCAGCCCGACGCGGAAAAGATCCGCAGGTTCGCGCCGAAAACGAGGCTCGCGCAGCTCGCGTGGATCAAACTGACGCGCGGCGATCACGCCGTCGTGCAAGAAGTACGGCGCAAGTATGGGCCCGTGCTGGTGACGTTCACCACTGGAAGGACAGCGCTGCCCACGCAGTTCGTGTACAGCGGTCCGGACATGGAGCGTTTTCACTTAGTCGGGCGGCGCTTGACGGACGTGGTGGATATCGGCGAAGATAACCGCTGCCTGAACGTGTTTCCGTTCGCGCCGCACCTCGCATTTTGGCAGGTCTACGCAGTCGGTCAAGGCAGCAACACGCTCATCTTGCACACCGGCGGCGGCAAGACGATGGGTACGGCCGGCAACATCACCGTGCTCACGCGCATGCAGCCTGAAGTCATGATGGGGATTCCAGGTTACGTCTATCACATGCTGCTCGAAGCCGCCGCACAAGGCTTGAAGCTGGCCAAGTTGCGATGCATCGCAGTCGGCGGCGAGCGCGTGCCGGTAGCGTTGCGCGAACGCATGGGCGCGCTGTGCGAGCAGATGGGTCAGCCGGGCGTGCGCGTGCACAGCATCTACGGTTTCACGGAAGCGCGCCAATGCTGGGCCGAGTGTCCGCCGCCCGACTATCAGACGTCGTACGGCTTTCACACCTATCCGGAACTCGAGATCTTCGAGATCGTCGACCCGGCGTCGGGCGAACCGGTCAAACCGGGAGAGCGCGGCGAACTGGTGTACACGACGCTTGCCGGCCACGGGTCGTGCGTGCTGCGCTATCGGACGGGCGACATCGCCGAAGGCGGCATCCTCTACGATAGTTGCCCGGGCTGCGGCCGCGTCGTGCCGCGCATCTCCACGACGCTGTCTCGCAAGACCGATGTCGGCGAATTCCAACTGACGAAGATCAAGGGAACGCTGGTGGATCTGAACACGTTCCTGCCGTCGATGGCCGAAGTACGCGACGTCGTCGAATGGCAGTTGGTGATCAAAAAGCATAACGACGATCCCAACGATCTCGATGAACTCGTGCTTTCAATCGCGTGCAACGATGGCGTGAACACCGACGCGCTCAAGGCCCGCCTCATGCAAAAGCTGCTCGCAGATACCGAAGTGGCGCCGAACCGGATCGACGTGCTGCCGCTTGCGCAGCTCGAGGCCAACCTCGGCCTCGACACGCAGATGAAAGAACTCCGGATTAGGGATTTGCGGGGGCACGCGAAGGGCGTAAAATAAGAGTTTCCCGACTCGATTGTCTCAACCGATTGAGTAAAGTACCCTCCAAGTCCCCACTTCGCGACGTGAGGACACGCCGAAGGCGGACCATTTTGAGTCCGCCTCGGTTGTTGGAGGCGCTACCGCAACGGAAGCGCGAGGAGATTGTCGGTCCAGCGCCCATCGGCCATGGTCTGTACCCACTTCACGACGGCGTTGTGGTTCACGTAGAGCCACGCGCCGTTGAGAGTTGGGTTCCGGTCAGGGCACCAGACAGAGTTTTCGCCGTTTTTCTCAACATACTCCACCATCAGCGCGCGAGTACAGACTTGCTCGGCCCCGCGGCCATCGTCCCCCCTGTACCACAGATGGCTTATGTGAAGATGATCGCTGGTTGCGCTCGCCGCCATTCGGCGGCCTGTACACTTAAGTGCCACGGCAGTCTCCCTCTTTGCGGCTGTCGCCGCTAGGAATGTGCCCGGCGGACTCGAAAATGTCTGTGTCGCAAGACATGCCCGGGTCCGCCCGAGCAGCGTATCTAAGGGGCATGCGCCCCATTTAGGGCTCAGCGGGCACACCGCTGAGCCTTAAACGTGTCCCGCCTTCTGCACTAACCCCTGGTATCCTTCAAAAGTATCGACTTGCACCAATAAAGCATCAGGTATAATTGACGCAACCAGCCGCCCGTGGTAGCATCTGAGCATGCCGGATCAGTTCTCGACCGACCTGAAAGAATTTGGGTCGGTCAATCACCGAATCGGTGAGTTGGAAAGGGAGCTTGATAATCTTCGTGCCCAGCGCGACACGCTGCAACGGCGGCTGCGCGGACAACTTTCGGCGGCACATGGCCTTCCGCGCGAGGCGATTCGCGACGATGCAAGGGGGCCAACACCTGACGCCGTGCGCGCCGTTGTGGAGTTCCTACGGTCTGTGGAGGGGGCCCGGTCCGTCTCAGACGTTGCGCAGGAGCTGCGGATAAACGAGCGTGCCGCTACTAACCGCCTCCTTCGAGCCGAAAAGGCGGGGTTGATCGAGCGCGAAGCGCGCGGGAGGTATCGCATGAAAAGCATACCGCCCAGCGCATCAGCTACGAGCGACGCTAAGAACGAGCAATCAGGCGCGACCGCAACTGAGTCGGGCGAGTAGCCGGAATGGTTCACATAGTGACCTACGATCTTCGAAGTCCCAACGACACGCCTGCTGACTATGACCGCGTAATAACCGCCATCAAGGGCGCGTTTCCAAACTGGGCCCACGTTGAGAAATCCGTGTGGTTAGTGGATACGCCCCTTACCGCGGCACAGGTTCGCGACCACCTCCAACAGTCTTTGCACGATGGAGACGTTCTCTTTGTCGCGCGCCTTCATAAGCATTGGGCGTCCATATACTTTGGTGATGAACGTAACAATTGGCTAAAGACTCGCGCCTTCTAAGGCGCTCGAAAGGAGGTGGACTTGAATGAAAAACTACGTCGGAGCAACATTAGTTCTCGGATTGATGTTTGTCGTCGCCGATGGCTTCGTCAGGCAAGAGGAATCCCTGTTTGCTGCGTTCTGCAAGCTGCTCGGATTGCGAAAATAGCAGGACGAAGCCGAGGTGAAGGTTCATCGACTCAGGTTCGACACCGAAAAGTGCCCGGATTCAGCGCGCGTCGCATCTTTTATTGATGAAATACTGACGCGATGGCCCCGCTCTTGCCAAGCTCTGCTATAATCCAAGGCGAAGGGGCTGCCGAATATAGTCGTCAGTCTTGGCCAACGGGAGTTTTGCAAAATGAAGAAGCCTTTGACTGTTAATATAGTTTCGGCCGCCGGTACCTTGGGCCAGCCGATCAGCGTCGGCACCATTCGTGTGCCAAAGGTTCCTAGGATTGACACGGGCGAGGCCTTCGAGACAGAAGAGATCATCACTGAAGGCGTCGGTGTGAACGTGCATAGCGGTGAACTTTCGAAGCAGGCCTTTGTACTTGACCTTTTCAAGGGCGGAGCTTCGAAAGTTACCAAAGTCAAAATCGAAGACATGACGAGTGATCTGAACAGTGCCCTGACGGCCCTTGATGCAAGCTTCTCACCGTGGTTCAATAAGCCGGTTGGTGGGCTCAACCTTCAGACGGTCGAGGTGAACCTACAAGCCTCAGCAGACGGCAAGATCGGGATTCTCGGCACTGGTGCCTCCCTTGGCGGCTCGGCGAGCATCAAGTTGGTCTTCGAGCGCAAGAAGGCGGACTCGAATCTAACGCAATGATCGAGGCTGGAGCACCAAGTGACGGTGGCACTCGCAGTTGACTACGCGTCACTCGCGACGTCCAATCTCTGACGAGGAGATTCTCGATCCCTTCGACCGTTTCTTAGCGAACAGGGTTCGAGTGATTGAGGGCCTACTGAAGGCCGACCCATATTCAATTGACGCCCTTGGCCTGATGGGGATTGTCATGTGCTCGTTGGGGAAGTATTGTTACCCGGGAAAGGGGACCCAAAGGCAGTTTCGGTTGCTGCTAAGAGAACACTGCCCCTCATTCAAAGAACGTGTGAGCATTCCGATTCTACTGAGAAAACTGAAGAGAGAAGGCGGCCACGCCAGGTTTGAGAGCAACTGCCGACGGGCTTACCCCTTAGAGCATAATTGGCTAGTCCGCGAGGCGACCGCCGATCCATTGGAGGCGGACTTTCTGAGATGGACTGCCGGGCTCGGCTACAGAACTCCCTCGGAATTGATTGATAGGGCCACCTATAGCTACTTGATCTACGTCGATTACCGCACGTGCATTCACCACGAGCTGAGAGTGGGCAAGGAGCATGAGCCGTTCAGGGGGTTACCAACGGAACACGAAATCTACTACGAAAATCAGAGCAAAGACGGAGACCCGCCGGAGGAATACATGCATTTATGCGTCGCGCCCGATCACTTATTGCTTTTACTCAAAGAAGCAATTGCGAATTTGCGCGCATGGGCACTCGCAAACAGACGGAACTTGTTTGCCAATCCGGCTTCGAAGATCGGGGTAAGTGGTTCAACGGCTGTCCGGCTGTGCGATTCTGTCACGTAGGGCTTCAAGCAGCTCGTATCTTGGCGGAGTTCTTTGTGACTGAGCGGTCTCTCGCGCGACTCGGGCTATGAAAAGCGCCGCCTGGTAAACGTGCCGCAGTTCACGCCAAATTTTTCAAACAGTACGGCGATCTTTGGTCATCGAGGCTCCCTCGGCAGGAGCGCTGGACAGAATAGTGTCAAAGTCGCTTATGATTTCTTGGACGCATTTTTTTGCCGGACCGTCTAGACAGGACAACGTGCCTAGCAGTACTAGCTCCTCGCGCAGGAGCCCAAACATTTTCGCCTGGTAGTCGATCACATCTCTCAGGTTATGAAATGCCCCGCCCGGTATTGTGCCGCTGTCTCCCTGCTTTTTGAAAAACTCCCCGACAATCGTGCCGACCTGGCGGCCCTGCGGGTCGCGATTGAGAATCGGCTTGAGCGCATCCATCATCGTTTGCCCATCGTTCTCGATGTCGGTCACAACCGCGACAAACAGTTCGCCTAGTTTACTCACCTTCGGCCTCCGAACAACCCGAAGATGCTTCGGCCAAGGTTCCCAAAGAACCGCCAAAACACGTGCTGACCCATTCGCCGCGCCATGCGTTCTGATTTGCCCGAGGAGACAGCCTCAACGTCACCAAGGATTGAACCTGCGCGGTAGACTTTCTGCCGCAAACTAGAGAGCCGCAGTTTTCTTGGGAGCTTCATAGTTCGTTCTTCGCCAGGCAAGAGTCCCAGACTCTTTCAACCGGGGGCTTAGTACCCCTCCGGCTCGTCTCCCTCGGGGTCCGCGCTAGACAACCAAAAAGCCCCGGCGTTTCCGCCGAGGCTTTGAGGATGCTAGAGTTTACGGCCTCACCAACCCGCTGCGCGCTGCCCCAACCAAAAGATGAGCAGTACAAACGCACCGATGATGGCAACGACCGAGAACCAGCCGTATTTCTTCCTGCGCCATAGAGCGTTCAGCGGAAGCAGGAAGACCAGGGTGAGGAGAGCCCAAACGAAGACATCGAACGCGAGCCTAGTCATTGGCGAGCCTCTTTCTTCTGAGCGGCCTTCCAGCGGCGCGAGCCGGGGACAAGACCCTTCGGACGTCCGCGCGGCCGCCTAACCTTCAAACCCAAGATCGACAGAAGCGAAAACTGCGAGGCGTAATTCTCACCAGCACCATTCGGAGAACCCCACGTCCGCCGATTCGATCCGTAGTTGAACATGTGCCACATGTTAGGCAGCCTCCAGTGCGAGCTTAGAGTTCAGGACCTGCCTTACTGTGGCCGGATACCACTTGTCCCCGGCTCGGGGCTTGATTCGATTCTCTGCCAGCCAGCGAGCGATACTCTGCCAAGAATCGTTCTTAGCGCGCATGGTTCGTATTTGGGCAAGTGCGCGCTGCTCGGCCTCGGCAGGTCGGAAGTCCCCGCCGACACGCTTCCAGCCAAAAGGAGCCGTGCGACAGTAGGCCTTGCCATCGAGCCGTGCTTTGCGTAGCGCGAAGGATGTTCGCTCGCCAACCTGCTCGGCTTCTAACTGCGCCAAAGAGCCTAGAAGGGTGATGACAAAGCGACCCATGGAAGTTGACGTGTCGATATTCTCAAAGACGCTCACGAATGAAGTCTTATGCGTCTCGAACTCCTGAAGGAGGTTGAGCAAGTCTCGCGTCGATCTGGAAACCCGATCAACCTTAAGCGTGATGATCGTCTCGACTTGGCCTTCGCGGACTTCGCGTCGCAACCGCTCCAGCATAGGCCGTCGCGTATTCTTCCCGGACCGAGCTGCGTCGATCAGAACGTCCGTAAGCGCCCAACCCTTCGCAAGAGCGTAGCCCTCAATGCGGGCCTGTTGCGCGTCCAAAGAGATACCTTCGTCAGCCTGACCCCTGCTCGAAACTCGCGCATACCCGTAGACTTTGCGCGTACTCTTGTCTGCCACGATCCCTACCTCCCATGACGGTATATTACCATTATTATATCACTAAGTACTATGCACCGCCAAGCCGCTCTATCCCCACCGTGAGCGGGTCTCTGGTGTCCGATTAGCGCCAAAGAATCACCCCCGCTCCTTGGGCACCCCCACACAGCGGATGCCCTCCCTTGGGCGTAGGAAGCGCTAGGAGCGACGATTTTGCCCTGCCCATAAGGCTTTGCGACAACGTATGTATTTTTGGCCTAGGAGGGCTTAGAATGCAAATTCACGCGGACTTGAGGCAAGCTCGCTCCCGGATCGTCATTCCTGCCTAGCGCTGACGCCGTGGCGGGATCACGGTCGATCCCAGGGCGAGCGCGACCGTATTACATAGAACTATAGCATAAGGTCTCAAATCGACCTCCCTAACCCGAACCGCTCAAACCCTTATAACATAAGGCTTTCCGGCTCCCCAAGATCAGCTACGGAGACCCTTGGGGGATAAGAAGCAGTGGGAAAAAGTAGGACCCGGCTGCCCCGCACCACCACACAACCTTACCGCGCGTGGCCGTCAACTCGATTTGAAAAAACCGGCGGACCCGATCCACGATTTTGGATTTTTTGACCGGGGGACTAGACTAGGGACTAGACCCGTGACCAGACCCGTGACATGACCGGGGACACCCCGGGGACACGCAACAGAAAGGAATACAATCTCATGACCCTCCCGATAACTCAACACTGCAGCCACTGCGGAAAGGCCTATCGCCCCAAGAAAATAGGCGTTCAGCAATCCTATTGCATTACCAAATGCCGCGAGGCCGCTCGGAAAGCTCGGCACCGCGCCAAGAACCGTCCGGCGGTCGCCTTCGGCCAAGCTCCGACCGCAAAGCCGATCCTACCTGATCTTGAAATGGACGCCCTGGAAGCCGACGTCGCTATTCTAGGCAAGCTCCGAGAGAAGGAAGTCGGGCTCTTCACCGAGAGCAAAGACTTCGACGACGTCGAGCGTACCCTGAGCGCGGTTCTGGATCGAATCCTGGTCGAGATGGACGAGCTTGGCACAAGTCGGCGCGAGCGGATCGAGGCGCGTCAGGGTAGCGTCGCAAGCGTGTCTCAATTGGTCAGCAACTACACGGGCACGGTCGAGCGGATGTCCCCGAAGAACCTACGCGCCCACAAGGAACGCGAGGCCCTGGCTCTTCGCAAACTCGCTCCGAGGATGGATGCCCTCGGACTAAGCTTCGAACTCCCTCCGGTATCGGCCATTGAAGTTGACCGTCCGGAGTTCTTGGCGGCTTATCCCGACGAGGTGCGCGAGGCAATAACGGCGCGCGTCCAAGAACTCTTTACCCTCGTCGACGAAGATCGTGGTCAGTTCCCCTTGCTCTATGCGTTCGCAGTCGACGAAATGCTCTTGCGAGTGCTGCGCAGCCGCCAGCTTGACTCACCGGACGCCGAGGTTACAGTTCCCCTAAAGCAGGCCTCGGCCCGGCTCAAGAAGTTGGCAGAATCCCTGGCACTCAACCGAGTAGCCGTCGAAAGGCACGGATCGTGGATTTCTCCCGAGGAGGGCCTACTGACGACGTTTGTTGAGAACTGCGAGCGCGCAGCGCAAGCAAGAGAGGAAGAGGCTCAGGAAGAGCGAGTCCGCGTCGCTTTGGACGCCCGCGTTCGTAGGATCATAAACGGTGAGCCCTCAGAAGAGCGATCCTTGCCGGGCAAGTCAGAACCGGCAGTACGACTCGCGGAAGAAGTTCACAAACGCGAAGACGGCACTACCACCCTTCCGTCCGCCCAAGCCCCGACCTTCGAGGAAGCTCTGGCGCGCGAACGCTCGACTCAGGCGCTTGCGGAACAACTCGCTGACCAACTCGACAAGCAATGGACACCATACTAATGCAAACCTGTGCTTATTGCCATGAACTGATCGAAGGCGCGGTCTACAACGAGGTGTACTGCTCGTTCCGATGTCTGCTCGAACACGAGCCTATCCGTGAACGAAACTTCCAGGAAGCGCTCGAAGCTGCGAAGGAGCAGAGTCGCCGGCGATTTTACGGAGGCGGCTAATCAGAGACGGCTCTATCCCCGAAGCGTTCAAGAAACACCGGGACTCCATACTCTTGGAGCACGGCAAGGGCGTCAGCCGCTGACTTCCGATCCTCAAACTCGAAGTAGAATCTTCGCCCCGTGGACAGGTGCGTAATGCAGATGCGCATAGCAACGGGTACCTCCGTTGCGACCATAGCACACAGACATGGTAAGGTCGAAATCGAGAACTGCGCGCGACCTTCATCGTAAGGTTTGGCGGAAATAGCTCTCCGACAAGGTCGCCTTCTTCGTCAGGTTTGTCGGCAAACCACGATTAGGTAAAATTCCATTCGTCCCGCTATGAAAAGGTCTACCCTCTTGACAAATGGGACAGTCCTGTGATACAATCCGATAGCACAGTGGTTAATGCCACTGCGCCTCGTTTTTTGTCCGGGCACCGGACCATTTCATGGGGCTCTCGCCCTCATCGCGACCCACTCCTTCGCCGCCGAACGTCGCGGGCGGCACCCAAGTAGCGGACGTGACAGCAGTAAACCCCGAGATCGAGGCGGCCGTGCAGGCTGCCTTAAAGTGCCATGCTTACCGCAAGCGCCACTCGTCGCGTTGGGGTCCCTCGCCCCAAGATTTGTGGATCGTCGACTGCGAGGGTTGCCGTAAGACGTTTCCCGCGTACCGGCGGTCGGCGAAGCATTGCGAGCCAAAGTGCGGCCGAGCCCATCGGGAGCGCTTTAGCCCTCGGGCACAGGTCTTAGATCGGGATCGGCATCGCTGCGTTGCATGTGGCGAAACGTCGCGTCGAATGTTCGTCCGGGCCCCGATAGGTGCGCCTAAGACGTTCGAGTCTCTTCGAACCCTTTGCGGAACCTGCCACCGTCGGCAATCGCATCGGGTTTTCTGGGACCGCACCGGGGTTTCCGAGGCTGAACGCAAACGCCGGGCCGAAGCTCGCCTCCGTATCGTCGAAGAGCGATTCTTAGCATTAAGAACGCGCGCAACTAGATGACGAAGCCCACGATAGGATTGGAGAGGGGCATTTTTCCGCTCTCGACGATCTCGCTACGGCGAGGTCGCTCTTTTTTTGCCAAGCTGTCGCTTTGGTCTTGGACCTTAGCCCGAGGAGGTGGCCGAACGTGCCATCATTTATCATCAAAATCGCCAGAACTTTAAGAGCCGAAACGATTGACGAACTCGCCGCGTCGGTCGGCTCACATCGGAGCACGATCCAGGCCATAGAAGCCAATCGCGCCGATGCGTCCCTCGAACTCAGACGGAAATTGAGCGAGCACTACGGTTTGCCGCCTGCCGTGCTTTTCACGCGCGTCAGTGACGATTTAATCGCCGACATTTTTGCCTTCATCAAGGGCCGAGTCGCGGCTTAGGAGATTACATCCGTGGAAATTCGCGAAATTCAGACCAAACTAACCGAGATCACGTCGGCGCTGGACAAATATGCGGCGGCCATCGCCGACCAAAATACCTTTATCGAATCTCATGCGCCTAAAAAGACCCTCCGTGAGGTTGTTTCATCTCTACGCGGGGACGCTTTGAAAACATGGAACGACGAAAATCTATTTTTCGGGACCGCCGATCCCGCGCGCAAAGCCCAAGTCCGCGAGGCGATAGACATCGCCGAAAGCCTTTTGAGGCGTTTGCCTGACGATCTGCGTGAGCGGGAATGGTGGCAGACTCGCTTTGGGCACTAACTTGCCCTCATTTCAAAAAATCCCAACTGGAGCAAATAAATGATTAAAAAAGAAAACGACGACCTCGATACCGAGATTTCACTAGCCGACCGCGCGCGCGCAGAACGAAAGCTTGCGGCCCGAAAAGGGATTGACGACGCGAAGGCCCTGGCTGATGGTCGCCGGGCCATCCGCAAAAAAGCTGACTTCGATTCGCAGAGGTTCGGCAGTGTGAGTGCCGCCGAAAGTTTTAACCGCGCAGTTGACGCCCGGCAGGCGGTCACGGACCGTGCGGCGGCGTCCAAGAAGCAGCTCGCCGACGACTTTTCCAAGCTCGCTTAATTCAAAACATTCCCGCCGAGCGTTTCATCCTGGGCGTTTGGCGGGATAGCGGGCGCGCGTTTTCAGCCGCGCGTCCGAGCGACTCGCCTTACCTTCCTTTGGCGGAGTCGTGGAGTGCGGCCGATCCGCGCGAAGCGACGAGCTGGCGTAAACCGCTCGTCGCCGATCTAACTTGCCCGCCTTCTGCCTTCTATGTGACCGCAGAACTCCAGCGGGAACTCAGCGCGACGTTTTTCCTTTCGTCGCGCGACTCGCGGGCGCTCGAAAAGGAAAATACCCTTCACGGCGCTCGCGACATCTTTTAAGAAATACCCCATGATACATGTTCAGCCCGAAGAGGGCGTAATTTCCGCGCTCAAGCGCTTTCGCCGAGAGATCGAAAAGGCGGGCATTCCTTTCGAGATGCGTCGCCGGGCGCACTTTCTCCCGTCCGGACAGCGACGCCGACTAAAATCACACGCCACGAGAAAGCGGCTCAAGAAAGCTAACCGATATGAAAGCCCTCGCTAAGAAACTCTACCGCGAATGGAAACTCTTGACAACCCGTTTCGTCCTTCGCGTAACTCACTTTGTTCTTCGTACGCATTTGGCCGTCGCTAATGCGCGAATCGCCTGGCTTAGTACGCGTGGTGCACCCGATCTGCTCCTGAGGGCCAAGTTCGTATGGCTAACGGCGGAAGTTTCGTGGCTCAAGACTCCAGCGCACATTCGCATCGTGAATCAAATGCGCGAAGCGACGGCGCGTCGCCTTGTCGAGAACATTCCCGACCTACATTTTTAGCGATAGAGAGGCATTATGAAAGTACCTTCAGGTTGTACCCACATCTGGTTTGTGACCAACCCTGGCACTGTGCTGCGTTCCACCTACGATGATGAAACGTCAACGCTCGTCGTTGTGGCGTCGCGCGTAGGTCAAGAGCATAAGTTCACGGCCGATAAACTCACCGAGGTTGCGTCCACAAGAGCGCGCGACCTCGAATAACTTTTTGAAAGACGATTATGGACATAGATACAAACACAGAGGCGACGGTCGAAAAGCTCAAGCTCGATTCCGAATGGCAATGGGAAGCTCGCTCGGCCGACGACATCGCGGAAAACCCCCCGCCTCCACCCTCCTGGGACGCGGAAGGCTTTCTAGAACGCGATTCCGGTCCCGTGCTGTGGTTCGGTGACTCGGATTCGTACAAGTCTTGGCTTGCATTGCACGTAGCGAGTTGTATTGCTTCAGGAAGTTCGGTCTTCGGTCACTTCAAGTCGCGGAAGCGAATCAACGTCTACTACATCAACCTCGACGCCGGGCGACTCGCGTTCGAGCGCCGAGTTTGTCGTCTGGAGCATCATCCGCGCAACCTATACGTGGTGAGCGCTTCTCACTGGGAAACAGAGAAGTTTGGTTATCTCCTACGCGAGAACAAAGACACGTTTTATGTGTTTGACTGCTGGACGGACGTCTACGAGCCAAATGCGTCAACAGAGCAGGCTCGCGACATGCGAGAAGCCATTCGTGCTATACGCGCCGCGTTTGAAAATCACAAGGCGAACGGCATCATCGTTGACCACTCGAAACGGCAACAGATCGGTGCTTCAGCCAACCCGGCCGATCTGATCTATGGATCGACACAGAAGAAGGCGTCATTCCGCCAAGTTGCCCACATAAGTACAGTTCGACTGGCCGAGTTCGAGCCGGGGGTATCTCGCGTAAAGTTCACATGCGTAAAGATGAACGAAGCGGAGAAATATGATCCATTCTTCGTTGACCTGAGGTTCGCGGGCGGGAAGTACACTTGCACATATGCGGGGCTCGCAGGCGGTGAGGCAGCCGATGGTAGCAAGGCGGAGCACGTCGCCGACTCGGTTATTAGTCACCTTGAGCGCGTCTTTCCACAATGGGTGCGACCAACAGAGTTGGCGCAAGCCGTGGGACTGGACCGAAGCAGCGGTACCTTCAGGCGAGCAGTCAGCGCTGCGTTCGAGCGTGACTCAGTCGAGTCAACGGGGAAAAGCAGAGCCCTCCGTTATCGGTTCAAGGCTCAACCACAGGCAGCGCTCGACCTGGAGTCATACGCGATCCCCGATCCCCTAACGACCGAGGGGCTAGAACCGCGCCAATAAACCGCGCCAACGTGGCGCGATACTGGCGCGAATCGCGTGAAAGCCATACCGCGCCTATATTCTAATTCGCGCCACGCCCGAAGCATATCTTGGGAGTGGGTACCATAGCCCACCCCGGCCACGTATACACCGATACGTGGCGGGGGGCGTGTACTTTGGCTGACAAGTAGTTGGTTTCCGGCGCGGATCGAATCGAGCCAATCGCGCCATTCCCTAGGCGCGCATTTTTGGCGCGAATACAGTCGTAAGTGTCGCGCTATTTCTTGTCGTCTGAGGCTTGGGGCTTTTCCGGAGCAGGTTTCGATGTCGGATCGGGGACCCTCTGGGGTGGTTTGTCAAAATCCGCATGATCCGAACCCATCGGCGTGGGCTTGTGACCCTTCTCGACTGGTTTCCAGCCTTCGCGGTCCTTCTCGCTCTTCTGGCCTGCAGGTTGCGGTTTCTTATCGTCGGACACGGCGCTACCTCACTCTAGGAGTTCAAACATTAGAATGTCTGCACCGTTGACTATTATACCACGAGTCCGGTCGTGGGGCTCCGAGAAAGAACCATGCTCGTCGAGCGTCCATACCTCTTCGAGGTAGATTTGCTCAGGTGCTGGATATGATGAAGCGAATGACTTGAAGCCGTATTTCCCTGCGAGCTTCTCCCCGTTACGCAGATGCAGGATCACCCAGCGTGTATTCAGCCGGAGGACGTAGTCCCATGGCTTAGCGTAAGGATCGACGGTCGTAAACGGAAGCCACTCTCTGACTTTAAGATATAGGAATGGCCAGCCGATTGGCAAGAGGAGTAGACTGATGTAGAGGGCAGGCACGAACCAAACCGGGTCTTTGGACATAAAGAATAGGACGGGACCGACCACGGCATAGTTGAGCGCACTGAAGCCAATCGCTTCAGGCAACTGTTTGCTGAAATCACGCGGCTCAGTCGGCACAAGCAGCGAAAATACTTGCATTGACACGAAACCGGGCACGAAGAACGCTAGGAAGATTACGATTGAAACCGTGTTCCATATTCCTGAGGGCATAGCGCCTCCAATCCTTTACTCATCGAATTATACTCTCAGCGCAGCGTCGCTGATACACCGGCCTTCGGAATCCGGGGCCTGGTGCGCGGGCGAAAGCCCGAGAAACCCAAAATCCAATTGAGACTAGAACAGAATGCTTTACCCAAGATCGCTAGAAACCCACTATCAGGGCATCGACCTACTTTCAGAGGGCCTCGTTACCGTGAAGCAGGCCGCAGAGCACTTGCAGTTGGGTGAGTCCACACTTTACAAACTAATGGAGGCGGGCAAGTTGCCTTTCTGCAAACTAGGCAAGTCGCGTCGCATTCCCAGGGTCGCGCTTCGGATTTACGCCGAAAAGGGATAAGACTCAATGAAAGCACCACGTGGCAAAGGCGAGGGTGGCGTACATTTTAGTAGGAGCAAGGGCCTTTGGGTCGGCTCGATTGCAATAGCGCTCGACGAAAACGGTCGAGCAAAACGCCGCTACGTCTACGCGAAGCGCAAGGAAGACCTGCTCGACAAACTCGACTCACTCAAGGCGGACAAAAAGGACGGCAAGTTGGTAAAGAGCGAGAAGATTAGAGTTGCCAAGTATCTCGAACGCTGGCTCGAAGATGTTGTTCGCCCGGGTCTAACCGTCGGGAGCTACAAAGACTACAATAGCGTACTTCGAAACCACGTCATTCCAAATCTCGGCGGCTACAGACTCAGAGACCTGGAACCGTTGCACATTCAAAACTTGTACGCAAACCTAGAGCGGAAGGGCAATTCGGCCCGCAACCGTCAGAAGGTTCATATCATCCTATCTGGAGCGCTCAAGCAGGCTTTGGCTTGGAACATGATTGCGGTAAACCCGTGCAAGGCTGTGAAACCGCCCAAGGTCGAGCGAAAAGAGATGCACGTCCTGGACGAGAGCCAATCCGAGCAACTCTTAAAGGCCGCGAAAGGCGACCGACTCTACGCTCTTTATGTCTTGGCAATCACAACAGGTCTAAGGCAGGGCGAACTCCTCGGCCTGAAGTGGAAAGACTTGAAATTGAAGGATGAGCAACCAACTCTGACTGTCTGCAGGACACTAGACCCGATCGGTTTGGTTGCCAAGGACACGAAAACCCCGTGGAGTCGGCGAACCATCGACCTGAATACCCTTGCTGCCTCAGCCCTGCGCGATCACCAAAAGAACATGCTCGCCGGGGGAAACAGAGCGTCCGAATGGGTCTTTTCAAACACAGAAGGCAACCCATACTTCCGAGGGAACCTCGTGCGCCAGCAATTTGAGCCAATGCTCACCAAGGCAGAGCTGCCCCGGATTCGCTTTCACGATCTGAGACATACTGCGGCCTCACTCATGATAGCGAAAGGCGTTAATATCAAGGTCGTCTCGGCCATTCTCGGTCACAAGGACGTGGTTATCACGCTCGACCGCTATGGTCACATCTTACCCTCGATGCAGCGGCAAGCCGTGGACGCAATGGATAGTCTCTTCTCCAAGTTGGCGTAACAGCAAGTGCCTCACGCCAACTTTAGTATCAAGGTAATCCCTACCGGAGCCTGGTGGTTTCTCCTGGCGCTTGTCGGGGGTTTCTCGTGGCTACTGTACCAACACAGAAGCGATCCGGACATCTTCACTGCGACTGGCACCTGGATGGGGGCGCTAGCCGTTGTTTTCGCGCTATCGGTCGCTTACTTTCAACTGAGGGACTTTCGACGGTCGGTTGAGTTTGATGCTCTCTCTCGTCTGATGGAACCATTCACGAGGAAAGAATACATGGAAGCGACGAGGCACCTCAACTCGATGTACCCGGTTTTGCACAGTCAAATGAAAGTGGCTGACTTCGACAAGACCAACGAAGCCGCCAGAATCATCCTGAACGAGTTTGAGCGAATAGGACAAGCAATTAATTTCGGATTGGTGAGCAAAGACATCATGCTTGAAAGCGTTGTCTATGATGTTCTCGTGGGGTGGTCAAAGTTGAAGCCCTTCGTCGAGTTGCAACAGAAACAGGGTGCTTCCTATTGGCGCAACGCTGTTGATTTGCATAGTATGGCCGAGGAATATCGCAAGAGACACAACTTGGAAGAGCCGCACACCATGAGGCCTGAGGACGTCGTAGAGATAGCCAAGAAAACCGAAAAGGAGGTCCCCACTTAGGTCCCCACATAGCGGTGGTCAATGCGGCAAAATGAGAGAACACTGGAGAAACAGGAAATCGTCGCAATGGCTCGTCCGTAAAGGGCTGTAGAGAATGAGAGAGATTGCGAGAACTCGTCCTGACAAAATGAAAGAACTACGCATCCGCGATCTGCGCAGTCAGGCGAGGCTGACAAAATAGGATGCGAAGTCAACGAGTTTGGTTGATCGTTGTGTTAGCGGTTCTAGGGATCGTTTATTCCGTGATTGCAACGCGGTATTATGCTGCGAATGAGCTCTCAGTCACGCTGTTCATGGGAAACTCCATGTTTCTTCGATTTCTCCTTGGACCATTTTGGTTCGCCGTAGAGCTTGCCCCAATCACCGTTGTCGTAGCGCTGCTTCGCGTTAACGTCGTCTACGCCGCGATGACGGTATTGTTCTACGAAGTCATCATGAATGTCGTGCTGTCGACATATTTCCCATGGAATTGGGGCGGTTTCGTCGCCGCCGTCATAAACATGCCGTGGAACTTCAGCTTTCAGATTCCAGTGTACGGGTTGACGTGGCTCATCTTCGTGTACGCTTGGGACTTGACGCGAAAGTCTCGAGCGAAGGACACGTAAGCAGTGCCGATCGAGTTCGCGCGTCGCGGTCATGGGCCCGTGATGTACGTGCATCCGGGAGGCCCCGGGCTGAGTTCGGCCGAGTTCGGCGACGATTTCGCCGGGCTCGAACACATCTTTGAGCTCGTCCTCATCGATCCGCGCGGGACCGGCAGGAGCGGCACGCCTCCGGACCCGCGCGCCTACTCCCTCGACGACTACGTGGCCGACCTCACGCAGATCATCCCGGCGGGCGTTCCGCCGGTCATGCTGCTCGGATTCTCACACGGGGGTCTTGTCGCGCAGCAGTTCGCCGCGCATTTCGGCCGCCGGATCAGCGCGCTCGTTCTGGCGAGCACCGCAGCGCGTTTCTCCAACGAGACCATCAGCGCCATGGACAAGCACATCGAGTCCAAGCGCGGTGAAGCGTGGTTCGATAGCGCCATGGCCGCGCTGAAACGCGAGCAGGCCGGCGATTTTCAAGACGCAGCCGAGCTGGGGACGCTGCTCGCGCAAGAAATGCCGCTGTACTTCCACTCGTTCGATGCTCGAGCCCAAGCGTATACGGAGAAGCTTCGCGAACACGGCTGCAATCCAAACGCGCTTCGTTACTTCAACGAGGTTGAATTCCGCAAGATCGATCTGCGGCCGGAGCTTGCGCGCATCACCACCAGGACGCTCATCATCGCCGGCGATAGCGATTTCATCTGTCCGCCGGAAGCCACACGAGAACTGCATGAGAGCATCAAAGGATCGGAAGTGGTGACCATCCCGGAAGCGGGGCACATGACGTTCGTCGAGCAGCCGGAGGCGTTCGCCGCCGCGTGCGCGCGCCTGCAGCTGCACGGATAATCCAAGAGCACCGCGAAGACGTAGCAACGATCAGATGAAAAATCGGATATACCGACACCCGCTGGCCGTGCGGATCACGCACTGGGTGACCGCGCTTGCGCTCCTCGTGCTGACGATGAGCGGGTTGCAGATCTTCATGGCGCATCCCGCGCTCTATGCTTCCGATGCCTCGAACTTCACGCAACCGTTGCTCTCAATCTACGCGGATAACGATGCACGCGGCCAACCCGCGGGCCGTCTGCGGGTGGGCAGCAAGACGTTCACCACCACCCACGTGTTGGGGTGGACGGACGATGGGCAAGGCGGCGAGACGGATAGAGCGTTTCCGTCGTGGGCCACGATTCCGTTTTATCGCGACCTTGCCGACGGCAGGCGCTGGCACATCCTGTTCGCGTGGATTTTCGGACTGTGCGCCTTGGTGTACGCGTATTGGGCCTTGCGGCTCATCCCGAAGAAAAAAGACATTTCGGACCTGCCCGGCGCGCTCAAACGCCATATCGTGCCGTGGCGCGTCAAGGCCGAACCTATCTATAATCCGCTGCAAAAAATCACCTACTTCGGCGTGGTCTTCGTGCTCGCTCCCCTTGCGATTCTTTCCGGGCTCGCGCTTTCGCCGTCGGTGGATGCGTGGGCGCCGTGGCTGCCCGCGCTGCTCGGCGGCAGGCAGTTCGCGCGTGTCTGGCACTTCGCCGCGATGTGGGGTTTGATCGGCTTCTTCGGACTCCACATCATGATGGTCTCGCTCACCGGCGTCTTCAATAACGTATGGGCGATGATCACGGGCTGGTTCGTCGTCGGCAAGGCTGCGGAGAAAGCGAAATGAGCATGCAGCGCGCTCGCTTTCTGACCTTGCTGGCCGGCTCCGCCGCGTTGACCGGTTGTTCGAAGTGGGCGACGGATCTGACCGAAAACCCGGCGTTTCGTAAAATGCTCGAAGCGCCCGAGCGATTGGACCTTGCGCTGCTTGGTGCCGGGCAGCCGCTCGCGCGCGAGTATTCGGAAGCCGATATCGCGCCGATGTTCCGCCACAACGGCTTCGATCCGCCGATGTATCCCGAATACGTGCGCTGGAGCAACCGCGCCTGGCGCGGCTACCGGTTGTTCGTCGGCGGCTTGGTGGACCAGCCGAAGTCCTACGATCTGCCCGCCTTGCGCACGAAGTTCGTGAAGCGCTCGCAGATCACGCGTCATGATTGCGTGGAAGGCTGGAGCGTCATCGGCAAGTGGGGCGGCGCCCTGTTGGCCGACGTGCTATCCGATTGCGCGCCCAAGCCCGAAGCGCGCTACGTCGTCTTCCATTGCATGGACGACGACGGCACCGGCGTCAAGTATTACGAATCGCTCGACATGCATCAGGCGGCGCACCCGCAAGCGCTGCTCGCGTACGACCTCAACGATCAGCCCGTGCCCCCGCTCAACGGCGCCCCGCTGCGCCTCAAAGTGCCGACGCAGCTGGGGTACAAGAGCGCCAAGCATATCAACCGGATCGAACTCGTCGCTGGACTTGGCGGACCGAACGGCCGCGGAGGCTACTGGGAAGATCGAGGCTACGAGTGGTTCGCGGGGATATAATCCGCTTGGCTCTAGGCTGCGTACTATCGGCATGAGACAAATCGCTCTTATCCTTGCGGCCCTGGCCCTTAGCGCGTGCGCGTCGCAAGCCCGATCTGCACAGGCGATGGGGCCGGGCATAACGCTCCAACGAGTTTTGTCCGAATCAGACTGGCTCAACGGCCGGCCTGCGGCTGCCGACGTGCGCGGTAAAGTCGTGTTGCTCGATTTTTACACGTTTCTGTGCTACAACTGCAAGAACACCGAGCCCAACCTGCGGGCGCTATACAAACAGCACTCGCGCAACGACCTCGTCATCTTGAGCGTGCATAGCCCTGAGACGGAATACGAGAAGGTGCGCAAGAACTTGATCGAGTCGTTTTCGGAACAGGGCGTCGTGTGGCCGGTACTCGTGGACAACGATCGCAGCGTCTTCGATGCCTACGGCGTCACGGCATGGCCGACGCAGATGATCTTCGACCGCCACGGCCGGCTCGTGCAGACGGTCGTCGGAGATTCGCAAGACGCCACGGTCAATTCGGCGCTGAAGAACGCTCTGGGTCGTTAAAGGTGCACGAAGGGTTGCATCTTATCAAATTTCGAGGGGCCGATGCCGGGCACGTTTTGGAGATCGTCCACCGTTTGGAACGGTCCGTATTGCCGGCGATAGTCGACGATGCGCTCGGCCAAACTCGGCCCTACGCCCGGCAAAGCCACTAACTGATCGGCGGCGGCG
Source organism: Candidatus Tumulicola sp. (assembly GCA_035601835.1). NCBI lineage: Bacteria > Bacillati > Vulcanimicrobiota > Vulcanimicrobiia > Vulcanimicrobiales > Vulcanimicrobiaceae > Candidatus Tumulicola > Candidatus Tumulicola sp. The sequence continues at coordinate 286,727 of DATNNM010000011.1, forward strand.
GTGTTCACGTCAAGGGTCTGACCTTGCTGCAGCTTGTGGGCGCCGCCGCTCGAACCTCCGCCGCGCGACCGGCCGCGATGGTGCCGCCCGCTACCGGCTGCGGCCTGCGCTGCCGCCGCATCCGCGATGCCGAAGTCGGATAAAGCCTGACCCTTGCGCGGCACGCATACTTTCATGGCGTCGGTCAGCGGCTCTGCCAAGTTGATGAGGTCGAGATCGGCCGCGCTCGTGGTCCCGCCGGCGGCTTTCACCGCATCCTCCACGCGCGCGCCGGCTTCGAGCCGGTATACGCCTGGCTTGGCGACGGCACCGCATATATAAACCGCGACCCCGCCGGGGGACGGTGATGGCGAAGCGCCGAGCGACGCGTCGATTCCGTTGCTGAGTTGCGGTGGAACCGTTGCCAACGGCGCGAGTTGCGTTGCCGGCGGCGAGGGATGGGGCAACAGAAAGCCGGTGGCCAGAGCTGCGACCCCTGCTCCGACCGCCAGCCATCGCCTATCGAGAATGTGGCTCTTCATGCAACGTCATTCCCGCCTGGCATAGCAGGCGTCAAGGGCTTGTGCGCCGCCCCATGGTACGATATAGCGTATCGTTATGACACAACAGATGAGCGACGCGATCAGAATCGTGCCGATGCGGCTGCCGGAGGCCGGCGCGCCGCCGACGGCTGCGCCGCAACTGACGTATCGCGGTGGTCCGATCATAAGCGCGGTGAGCGTTGCAATCGTGTACTGGGGCGATGCGTGGTCGACGCCCCCTCTTGGCGACACGCGCAGCGCGCTCGACGCTTTCTTCGACTACATCGTCGCCAGCCCGCTCATCGATCAATTGACCGAGTATGATACGCTGAGCACGATCATAGGGCCCGGCCGTCGCGCGGCCTCCACGATCGCCGCCGGCGCGCCGCCCGCCACCGTGACTGATGCCGACGTGCGCGCGGCGCTCGCCGCGCAGATCCTGTCGGGCGCCGTGCCGAAGCCCGACGTCGATGCGCTCTATTTCATCTACCTGCCGCCGAACGCGAGCGTCACCAATTTCGGCAGCGCGTCATGTCAAAGCTTCTGCGGGTACCACGACGTCATCGCTCCCGCGACATATTACGCGGTCATGCCGTATCCGAATTGTTCCGGCTGCAACGCCGGCTTCACCGAGCTCGAAGCATTGACGATCGTCTCGTCGCATGAGCTGTGCGAAGCCATCACCGACCCGGTGCCCGGCAGCGGCTGGTACGACGACGCCAACGGCGAGATCGGCGACATCTGCGCATGGAAGGTCAAGACGTTAGGCGGCTATCAGGTGCAACAAGAGTGGTCCAACGCGGCCAACGCGTGCGTATGAGCGCCGATACGACGAGCGAAGCTCGACCAATACCCGCGTACGAGCCGCAGGTCATCGAGCCGAAGTGGCAGCGCATCTGGGCGGAGCGCGCGCAGAACGAGGTCCACGAAGATCCCTCGCGCCAAAAATTCTATCTGCTCGAAATGCTGCCGTACGCGAGCGGCGACCTGCATGTCGGCCATGCCCGCAACTACGCGCTCGGCGACATCGTCGGACGCTATCGCCGCATGCGCGGACGCAACGTCATGCACCCGATCGGCTGGGATGCGTTCGGCTTGCCTGCCGAAAACGCGGCGATCCAGCGCGGCGTGCACCCAGCCGACTGGACCGAGGCGAACATCGCAAATATGCGCAGCCAACTCCAGCGCCTCGGCGTCGCCATCGACTGGACGCGCGAGATCGACACATCCTCGCCTGAGTATTACCGCTGGACGCAATGGTTGTTCTTGCTCATGCATCGCCGCGGGCTCGCCTATAAGAAGGAAGCGCCCGTCAATTGGTGCCCCACCGACCTGACCATCCTCGCCAACGAGCAGGCGGAGGGCGGGGTGTGCTGGCGCTGCGGCTCGCGCGTCGAGCAGCGCATGGTCAATCAATGGTTTTTCCGCACCACCGCGTACGCAGAACAACTCCTGGCCGGACTCGACAAACTCAGCGGCTGGCCCGAACGCATCAAGACGATGCAGCGCAACTGGATCGGGCGCAGCGAAGGCGTCACCTTCTCGTTCGACGTCGAAGGCGTCAGCGGCAAGATCCCGGTCTTCACGACGCGCATCGACACGCTTTTCGGCGTCACGTTCGTCGCGATCGCGCCGGAGCATCCGCTCGTCGCCGAGATCGTCAAGGGCAAAGCGCAGGCAAAGGACGTCGCCGAGTTCGCAGCCGGCCTGAAGACCAAGAGCGAGCTCGAGCGCACGCAGCTCATGGAGAAACTTGGCGTCTTCTCCGGCGGCTATGCGCTTCATCCGCTGACCGGCGCACGCGTGCCCATCTGGGTGACCAACTACATCGTGACGAGTTACGGCGGCGGCGCGGTCATGGGCGTGCCGGCGCACGATCAGCGCGACTTCGAGTTCGCTCGCAAGTACGGACTCGAAGTCAAGACGGTGGTCGCGCCGCAGCAACCCGGGGCGAAGGCGCCCGCGACCCAGGCGTTTGTCGAGGACGGCGTGCTGGTCGATTCCGGCGAGTTCGACGGCCAGCCGAGCGCGCAAGCCCGCGCGAACATCGCGCGCCGGCTGATCGAACGCGGCATCGGCGAAGAGACGGTCAATTACAAGCTGCGCGACTGGCTCATCTCGCGTCAGCGCTATTGGGGCGCGCCGATCCCGTTCGTCAATTGCCCCGACCATGGACTCGTGCCGGTGCCCGAAGATCAACTGCCGGTGCTGCTGCCGCACGACGCTCCGTTCACCGGCGTGCAAGGCAGTCCGTTGGAACATGTGCCTTCCTTCATGAACACCACGTGCCCGAAATGCGGCAAGCCGGCCAAGCGTGAAGCCGACACGATGGACACGTTCATGTGCTCGTCGTGGTACTATTTGCGCTACTTGAGTCCGCATGAAGACAAGGCGCCGTGGAACAAAGAGGCGGTGGACTACTGGATGCCGGTGGATCAGTACATCGGCGGCGCCGAGCACGCCGTCATGCACCTCATGTACGCGCGCTTTTTCTACAAGGTGCTGGCGGATGAAGGCATGGTGCCGGGCGACGAACCGTTCACGCGGCTGTTCAACCAAGGCTTCGTGCTTGGCGAGAACAACGAGAAGATGAGCAAGTCTCGCGGCAACGTCATCAGCATCGACGACACGGCCGACCGCTACGGCGTGGATGCGCTGCGCCTATTCGAGATGTTCGCCGCACCGCCCGGAGCAGATTTCCCCTGGTCGACGACGGGCATCGCAGGCGCCACTCGCACGCTTCAGCGCGTGTGGCGGCTCGTGCTGGCCAACATCGACGCGTTCTCAGGCAAGCAGCCAGCTGGCGCCTCAAACGGGAGCGCTGATACCGCGCTGCGCTACAGCACGCATGCCAAGATCAAGCAGATCACGGAAGAATTTGGCGACCGGCTGCACGTGAACACGTCGGTTGCGGCGATCATGACGCTGCTGAACGATCTCGAAGCGTACGCGAGCGCGCATCCGGCGGCACGCTCAGCCGCCTTCAGCGAAGGACTACGAGCGTTGCTGCTATTGCTGGCGCCCTTCGCGCCGCACATCACGGAAGAGCTGTGGCAGCGCGCCGGCCAGGCGGGCAGCATTCATCTGCAGAGCTGGCCGTCGTACGACGAGACGGCGCTGCGGCGTTCTTTGATCCCGCTGGTGATCCAAGTCAATGGCAAACACCGCGGCACGCTGGAAGTCGCGCCGGGGACGCCCGAAGAAGCGGTGTTCGAGCAAGCGAAAGACGTCTCAACGGTTCGCGCGCAGCTCGACGGCAAAACGGTGCGCAAGCGCATCTTCGTCAAAGACAAGCTGCTGAATATCGTCGCGAACTAGACTAGCCGCCCTCGAGGACGCGCTTGAGTTCAGCGAGGCAAGCCACTTCGCTTTGCATCGACTTGGCGATCATGCCGCCCATGAGTTTCGCCATGCCTGATGGCTCGCACGAAAGGCCGAAGGTGACTTGCGTCGATCCGCCCTTGTCGTCGAACTGATAGTAGCCCTCAGGACGCACCGGTCCGGCGACCGCGCGGAATTCCAAGCGCCGATTCGGCTCGTACTTCGTGACCTCGTAGTCGGCAGGCACGTCGCCCATCGGCCCGCCCTTCACGCGCTGCATGTACACCGCCCCGACGCTGTCCTTGGAGCCTGACTTGAGCTTGATGCTGACGACGGCAGGCCGCCAACGCGGCGCCGTTTCTCCGTCCGCAACGAAAGCGAAGACATCGCCGACAGGACGATTGATGGTGATGCTGTTTTGCGCGGTCAACATGATCCGTTTTCTCCTCAGTCGCTCGCCACTTGGGCTGCGCGCGCGCTTTCGACGGTCAGCTTGATTCCTTCGGCGAGCGCGACGGACGGCTGCCAACCGAGCAGCTTTTTCGCCTTGCTCGCGTCGAACACGCACGCTCTGACGTCGCCGGCCCGCTTGGGCGCATGCACGACCTCGACGTCGCGGCCGACCTCCTGCGCGATCGCCCGATGCAATGCATTGACCGATGTGCCGGACCCCGTGCCGATGTTCATGATCTCGTCATCAGCCTTTTCGAGCGCGGCCACGTTCGCGCGGGCTACGTCGCTGACGTAGACGTAGTCTTTTTGCTGCTCGCCATCCCAGTCGATGCGGATCGGCTCACCGCGCAGCATGCGCGTGGCGAAGATAGCGATGACGCCCGCCTCACCGTTGGGATCCTGTCGCGGACCATACACGTTGCCATATCGGAGTGCGGTGTATTTCAGACCGGCCGCCTCGCTGAAGTAGCGCAGGTAGTGTTCCCCGACCATTTTGGAGATGCCGTACGGCGACTCGGGGATCTGCGGATGGCGCTCATCGATCGGAAGGTACTGCGGCATGCCGTAGGTCGCGGAAGAAGATGCGAAAATGAACTTGCGCGCTTGCGACTTGACGCTCGCCTGGAGGATGTTCAACAGACCGCGGACGTTGACGTCCGCGTCGTGCTGCGGGTCCTGGGTCGAAAGCAAGACGCTGTGCTGCGCGGCGTGATGGCACACGACTTCCGGCCGGAACAGCTGCGTGAAGATCTCGCCGATGTCCGGGTCACGGATGTCGCGGTCGTAGAACGCCGCGCGGGGATTGACGTGCTCACGGCGGCCGCCGCCATGCACCCAAAGATCGTCGATGACGGCGACTTCGTGCCCGGCGGAGAGAAAGGCGTCCACCACGTGCGAGCCGATGAAGCCCGCGCCGCCCGTGACCAGGATGCGCAACGTGGCGGACTAGAGGGTGAGGTGCCCGCTGATCAGCAGCAAGACCAAGATCAGCAAGAATATGAGGAGCGTGCTGGACATCAGTTCACCCCCCTTTCAGCATGTAACGTCGGGTCTACAGCTTCAGGTGACCCGTCACCGCGAGGAAGATGAGGACGAGCAAAACGATGATCAAGACGGTATCGTCAGCGTACATTTTTCCTCCCGTGGAGCCGCGCGGTCGCGGTCCTAGGACTACCCCTTCCACTGAGAACTGTGATGTACCTCGCAGTGCCCCCTCATCCGGCTCAAGCTGAGCCGCCAGGCGTTCGATAACCATAATAAGATGTGCGAGCAATGCGCGTCGCCGAAAATCGATCGGCGCGCTTTCGTCCTTGGCGGCTTGGGCATCGCCGCGACTATTTCGCTGGCGCCATTCGAGCTTGCAGCAGCCGCGAGCGATTCTTCGCGTTGGAATCTATGGCTCGAACGCTCCGACACGGGCGAGCAGTCGTATGCTCCGTTCACACGTGACGGAAAAACATTATACTTCCCCGGCTACAAGCAGCTGTGCGCCGTGCTGCGCGACGAACACGTGCCGATCTATCGGGGCTGGGTGAAGATCCCAATCCGCACCGTTGAAGTGCTATGGTCGGTGCAGCAATACCTGATACGCGCGGGCGTGAGCGAGCCGCTCGTCGTGCACAGCGGCTACCGCACGCCCGAAACCAACGCCGCGACCGAAGGTGCGGCGTGGAACTCGCTGCACATGTACGGCCGCGCCGTCGATTTTCACGTGCGCGGCGTGGACACCGACGAGTTGGCGGGTATCTGCTATGCTTGCCCCGATAGCGGCGGCGTCGGCAACTACGCCGGCGGCTGGGTGCACATCGACACGGGCCCGAAGCGCTCCTGGACCGGCTAACTCCACCTTGACATAGCGCGCTGCGACCGTGATATGAGGGCGTGGCGCCACTCGTTGAACAACTGCGCGCAGGTCACGCTTTTGCCGTGGCCTTCGGCGCTTATGCTTTCGGAGTCATCGTCGCGGCGCGCGGCTTTCCGTGGACAACGGGTCTTGCTGGGTTGGCGCTGGTCGCCGCTCTCACAGCGGCGCTTCGACCTTCGCGCGCTGTCCGCGAACTCGCCTTTGTCGTCTGTGCCGCGGCAGGCATAGGGCTCCTTAGCGCAAGCACCGCGTTGTGGCGCGTCGAGCATCGCTCATTCGCAACGCTTGACGGCAGGCACATCGTGGTCGAAGCGATCGCGCTTGAGCGTCCGCGACCGAGCGGAAACGGTGTCTCCGTTCGTGTCCGCATCGAAAGCGTCCAGTCGCCCGCAAATCGGGCGGCAAGCGACCTCGTCGGCACCGGCGCCCTGGTGGAGCTTCCGGGCGATCTGGAGCATGCGGAGCTCGCGGGCAAGCTGGTGCGCCTGCGAGCGAGGCTAGACATGCCCGCCGGAGTACGCAACGAGGGCGAGCCTTCGGAGCGCGACACGCTTGCCGAGCAAGGCGTCGCCGTCGTGCTGACCGTGCATCGTGCAGCGGACATCTTGGATCTCGGCGAGTCGCACGATTGGCGCGCTCGGTTGGCTCGCGTTCGCGTGCGTGCCGCAGCAGCCGTGGAATCTCGCTTGCCGCCATTGGAGGCGACGGTCCTCGAAGGCATCCTATGGGGTGATCGCGGCAACTTGCCCGCGACCATGCGCCAAGAATTTTCGGACACCGGCACGGTGCACGTGCTCACGACCGCGGGGCTGCATCTGGGCATCATGGCCGCGCTCGTCGCCGGTCTGCTGTCGTTCTTGCCGATTCCAAGACCGGCCCGCGTCGCGCTCACCCTTGGCGCGGCGTGGGGCTATGCCGCGCTTGCCGGAATGCATCTGCCTACGCTGCGAGCGGCCACCATGCTGACAGCGGGTGCTATCGCATACGAAGCAGGCCGAGGCCGCTCGCCCTCGGCTGCGCTCGCCGCCGCGGCATTTGCCGTCGGGCTGCCGCATCCGCTTGCCATCCTCACGCCGTCATTTTCGATGTCGTTCGCATGCGTTGGCGGGATCGCGCTGCTTTCGCCGGCGCTCGCCGCTTGCGGACTTCGCGAGGGTGACAACTGCCCGCGCTTTGTCGCCGAGCTAGCGCGCACCAGCAGCGCCGTGCAGTTGGCGCTCTGGCCGCTGCAAGCGCTATATTTCAACGCGTTCACGCCATATGCGATCGCCGCGAACATGCTCGTCGTGCCGCTGGTCGGCCTGGTCATGGCGGCAGGTACGGCCTACGCATCTACGGCCCTGTGGTTTCCGCCGCTCGCGGCTCCGCTCTCCAACCTGTGCTGGTGGGCGCTGGCGTTCGTCATCGGCGCCGTTGAAAAAATCGCCACGTTGCCACATGCCCATATCGACGTGCCGCCGCCGAGTCACGCGTTCATCATCCTCTACTGGGCCGGGCTCGCAGCGTTTGCGTGGGCGGCGCACAAACAGCTGGAATGGAAGCGCGCTGCGCCCTGGGCGATCGGGGCGTCCTTGGCGCTCGCGCTTGTCTATTGCGCGCCGGGCATCGCGGCCGCACTCGATCCGCGTTTGCGCTTCGATGCGATCGACGTCGGCCAAGCGGATTGCTTGCTGATCCGAGCGCCCGGCATGCACGCGATGCTGGTCGACGGCGGAGGCAGGCTGGAACGCGTTGGAAGCACAAGCGTCGTCGCGCAACCGATCGGCGATCGCATCGCCGCGCGCACCGTGTTGCCGTTTCTGCTACGGCACTGGGTCCTACAACTTGACGCCGTGGTGCTGACCCATCCACACGGCGATCACGCAGGCGGGCTCCCGCTGATCCTCACGCGCCAGCGCGTCGGTGCGCTGTACGACTCAGCTCAACTCTACAGCGGGCCGGCCTATCAACGCGCACTCGACGCCGCGCGCGAGCGTCATATCCCATGGCTGAGAGCACAGCGTGGCGTGACCTTCAGGCTCGGGCCCTCCGCCCGCGTCAAGATCCTCGCCCCCGAGCTGCCGCTGATCACCGGCACCGCATCCGACATCAACAACAACTCCGTGGTGTTGCGCATCGAGTTTGGCAAGATCGCCATATTGCTGACCGGCGACGCGCAATCCGAAGCAGAAGCGCGTCTGCTATCGCACGGAAGAGCCGATGTGCGCGCCGACGTCCTAAAAGTCGGTCATCATGGCAGCGCCTACTCGTCGACGCCTGACTTCTTAGCCGCCGTACGCCCGAAGATCGCGGTCATCTCATGTGGCCGGCACAACGTGTTCGGCCACCCAAGCCCGCAGACGCTCGCGGCATTGCAGGACGCCGGCGCTGAAGTCTATCGCACGGACTTAAGCGGGGGCATAACCCTGATCAGCAACGGCAGTGCGATCAGCGTTTTGCGATAGCTTCTTAGCGCCGATTAGACCCCTAAATAACGCCTCGCAGCCAGCGGATTATGTAACGAAAACGGTGTGAGCCCGGTCATACTAAATGCCGATAATAGGTATGAATACCGGCATGGGATTCTGTTGTAGAATCCTGTAGCGCGACCCTAGGAGTTCCCGTTGGCGTACCGCATAGCGCCTCACGACATCACCTCGCGTGGGACCGCAAAACAAGCTCTGATAGAGGCGATAAAAAGCAAGCGAGCCGGCGTCGGCATCGTGGGGCTGGGTTATGTCGGTCTGCCGCTTGCCACCAGTTTCTCCGAAGCGGGCTACCACACCATCGGGTTTGAGATCGACGAGTCGAAGGCGCGTCGCATCAACGAGAACCAAACCTCTGCGCGCTCGCCCGTCGTCGTCGAGATGCTCGCGCGAAAGCGCCTGCGCGCCACCACTGATTTCCGCGAAATAAAGGAATGCGATTGCATCATCATTTGCGTTCCCACGCCGCTGACCGATACGCTCGATCCCGATCTTAGCCACATCCGGGCGGCGGTCCAGCAGGTCAAAAAACATCTGCGCCCCGGTCAGCTGATCGTTCTCGAGTCGACGACCTATCCCGGCTGCACCGATGAGCTGCTCCTCGCCGAGCTGACCCAGACCGGTCTCGAGCTCGACCGCGATTTCTTCGTCGCATTCTCTCCCGAGCGCGTCGATCCGGGAAATCGAGATTTTGGCATTGCGAATACACCGCGCATCGTCGGCGGATGCAGTCCGGACTCCGCGGAGGCCGCAGAGGCGCTTTACACCGCGATCACGCCAAACGTGAAAGTGGTCAGTTCGACGCGCGTGGCCGAAACGGCGAAGGTCTTGGAGAACACGTTTCGCGCGGTCAACATCGCGCTCGTCAACGAGATGGCGCTGATCTGCCGCGAGATGGACATCGATATTTGGGAAGTCATCGACGCTGCGAAGACCAAGCCCTACGGTTTCATGCCGTTCTATCCGGGACCCGGCGTGGGCGGGCACTGCATCCCGATCGATCCAGCCTACCTGTCATGGAAGGGCAAGCAGTTCGGAGTCGAGTCGCGATTCATCCGCCTGGCGCAGCAGATCAACGACGCGATGCCGAAACACGTCGTGCGACTGGTCACCGAGGGCTTGAACGTTGACGGAAAGCCGCTGCGCGGAGCGCGCATCCTGTTGATCGGCGTCGCGTACAAGCCGGACGTCGACGATATGCGAGAAAGCCCCGCCCTCGAGATCATCAAGCTCCTGCGCGACCAACAAGCGGATGTCAGCTATCACGATCCGTTCGTCGCGCGGCTTGACGCGGAGCATGCATCGGTCGCACTCGACGACATCGTTTTGCAGAACGCCGATTGCGTCGTCATCGTCACGGCGCACACAGGCGTCGATCATAAGTTCATCGGCGAGCGCGCAAAGCTCATCGTCGATACGCGAAACGTCATCCCTAAAGACCTCCCGACCAAAGCACGGGTCATTCGCCTGTGAAAGTCCTCATCACGGGCGGCGCGGGCTTTATCGGCTCGTACCTGGCTGAGGCCTGCATCCGTCGCGGCGACGCGGTATGCGCCCTCGACGACATGTCCACCGGCCGCGAAGCCAACGTCGCGCATCTCGCGGCCAATCCGAATTTTCAACTCATCCAGGGGAGCGTCACGGATGAGAGCCTCGTAGCCCGCCTCGTCAAAGACTGCGACCAGGTATACCATCTCGCGGCCGCGATCGGCATGCGCCTCGTGCTCGAACGGCCGCTGCGGACGTTCGAAACGAACGTGCGCGGCACGGAAGTGGTATTCGCGCAAGCCGCCGCCGCCGGCAAATCGGTCTTGTTCACGTCCACCTCCGAGATGTACGGACTGAACGAGCACAAGCCGAGCCGTGAAGGCGATCACATCGTGCTCGGGGACACGACGAAAAGGCGCTGGAACTACGCCTACACGAAGGCCGCCGGCGAGGTCTTGGCCATGGCCTACCACGCGGAGCGGAACATGCCGGTCGCCATCGTCCGGCTTTTCAATACCGTCGGACCCCGGCAGACCGGTCGATATGGCATGGTCATCCCGACGTTCGTCCGCCAAGCTCTAGCCGGCGAGCCGCTTACCGTCCACGGTGACGGCTCCCAGACGCGCTGCTTCGCCGACGTGACCGAGGTCGCGGAAGCCCTCATCGCGGCGATGAACGAGCCGAAGGCGCGCGGGCAGATCCTCAACATCGGCACGAACGACGAGATCACCATCCGCGATCTGGCGTTGCGCGTGAAGGGCTTGACGAATTCGTCCTCCGAATTGGTGTACATGTCGCACGAACTGGCCTACGAGCATGAATTCGACGAGATCAAACGACGAATCCCAGATATCTCCTTTGCCAGGCAGTGCATCGGCTTCAATCCAAGGATTGGGATCGATGCGATACTGCAGGGCGTTATCGCTGAGCAGAAGCGACGCTTAGTCGTGGCGTGACCCGCCTCCGTACCGGACTTGCAACGCTCGCCGTAGCGCTAGCGCTGTTGTTCGGTGCGGCAGCAGCGGCCGCGCCGGCACCGCCCGCCGCACGGCCTACCACCGACCTCGAACTCGGCGCGACCTACGAATCGCTGACGAACGGCTTCCCGGCCTGGACCAGTCAGTATGTGCGAGTCATCCGCAAGGTCGATAACCAGCGGGTCGACTACGCCGAATTCGACCTGGTCGATCGATTCTCAAAGCACGACACGCAGCTCACGCTCGGCGCCTATTTCCCGCTCGGGACTCGTTGGACCGGCATGGCGGAGGGGTCGTTCTCTCCGACGTATCGCATCCTGCCTTCCAACTCGGTCGCACTCGGCGCCACCTACGAATCCGGTGCCAAATGGTTCGAGGGCCTGACCCTGCGACACACGGGTTATCGTTCGACGAGCGTCAATAGCACCGCATTGAGCGTCGAGCATTACTGGGGGACTTTTCGTTTCGCCTACTTGGTCACCGCCGCGCACGTCGAGGCCACGGGCACGGACGTCGATCATTCGATCGAGCTCGACCGCTACTACGGAGCGAGGAATAGCTACGTCGGCCTCGGCTTCACCGCCGGCCGCGAAGTCGAGAACGTGGGACTGCCGGCGCTGCTCGTATCGAACGTCAGCGGCGTGAGCATAGCGGGGAGGCACTGGACGAGCGATCATTGGGGCATCGCCTACGGGCTGGAATCTTTCGCGCAAGGAAAAAGCTACACCCGGTCGGGCGGACATCTCGGCCTTGACTATCGACTTTAGCGTACTCATCGCGGTTGTCTACTGGGTCGCCGCCGCCGTGGGCGTCGCATCATTTCTCTTGACCTTCCAGGTCACCGCCATGCGCGTCTTGGGGCGCGCGCGCACGCAGCACCTGGAACGGTTCGAAGCGACCTGGAAGGCGATCCTTGACGGTCCGCCACAGCCGATCGATCAGCTCCCGGGCGTGGAGGCCGCCGACCTCACGGTCTTGATGATCCTATGGAATGAAGCGCAAGAAGCGGCATTGAGCCGTGATGCTGGTCGCGATGCGAAGAGGCGCAGCTATCTCAATGAGATCGCCGGCCACACCGGGCTGGGGCAAAGCGCGCTGCACCGGCTGCGAGGGCGTGACCTCGCCAGGCGCCTTTCCGCCATCACGCTGTTGGGCCACTTCGGCGAGCGTTCTGCCACGCCGGCGCTGACCGGCTTCGTCTTGTCGCCGAGCGCGCTGATCTCGTTCGCTTCCGCGCGCGCTTTGCTGCAGATCGATTCCGTCGAGGCGGGGCGTTTCGTCGCCCTCATGGTCGAGCGCACCGATTGGTCGCCGTTCAAATTGCTTTCGGTCGTGCGCCAAGAAACCGCGTCGCTCGTCGAGCCCCTGGTCGCCGCCGTGCAGGAGTTCCCGCCCGCGGCATCCTCGCGCCTGATCCCGTACTTGGCCTTTTTCGACGCGGCTAAGGCGATGCCGGCCATCCGCCGCGTGTTAGAAACGGGCGCCGACGCCGAGCAGATCCGCGAGGCGCTCAAAGTGCTTGGCGCGATCGCAGCGGCCACCGATGCCGGCCTCGCCGGCAAGTTCGCGACGCATCCCGACTGGCGGGTGCGCGTGCAGGCGGCCAATGCGATCGGCCGCTTGGGCCGGAAGACGCAGGCGCCTATCCTCACGGCCTTGCTTGGAGACACTCACTGGTGGGTGCGCTACCGCGCCGCGGAGGCTCTTGCCAAGTTGAACGCCGTCAGTTCGCTGCAACGCCTGCTCGAAAAGCATCCCGATCGATTTGCGCGCGACGTTCTCAGACAGGTCATCGGAGAGCGCGAGCTCGCTGCGCGAAGCGGGGGCGCCTGATGCACGCGGTGCACTTGCCGTTCCATGTGACGATCACCGGTATGCCCCAGGGACTGGGCGCGCATCCCGTCGTGATCACGATCGAGCTGCTTCTGGCCGCCTATTTCATCATCGTGAACGGCATCGACTTTTCGCTGATCGCGATCGCGCTCTGGAACATGCCGCGCTTCCTGCGGGTCGGCGCGGCCGATGCGCTGCGCCGCGTCACGCTCCCGTTCGCGCGGCCCGTCTCGGTGCTGCTGCCCGTGTACAATGAGTCCGCGGCAGTGGTGGACGTCGTGCGCTCATTGCTGCGGCTGCGCTATCCCACCATGGAACTGATCGTCATCAACGACGGGTCCACCGACGAGAC